>NZ_CP045687.1:698750-1048125 GCF_009601705.1 Sulfolobus sp. E5-1-F
AACGCATCACCAAGGGATTTATCACCGATTATGGAGATAGGCTTTAAGGGAGTGAGGGTTGACTATGGATTTAGTAAAGAGGAAATTGTTGAAATGAGCAAACAGATGACTGTTGAGTTAAACCCATTTGAAATAAATGAGGAGGAGCTAGATTTTATTGTTAAGAATGCAAATCTTGAAAGGATTAAGGCTTGTCATAACTATTACCCAGTACCGTACAGTGGAATATCAAAAGAGATCTTTCTGGAAAAGAATAGAATGTTTAAGGAAAGGGGTATAGAGATAGGTGCATTTATCGCTCATCCAAAATTTAATCTTCGAACCACATTAGAGGTTTTAAGGTATGTGGAACCGTTCGATTCTGCTAATTATCTGTTTAAACTTGTTGATAGGGTCTTGATAGGAGACCCTATTCCAGATTACGAAAGTTTAAGTCAAGTATCAGAAGTTTTCAAATCTGATATTACGAAGATAAGGATTAAAGTATATGATGGAAGTATGGGTAAAACATTAGATAATAGAAAATTTGTTGTTGAAAAGTATAGAGAGTATGCTATAGTATGTTATACTAAGGATAATATATCTCAAGGGGAAGTTTGTTATACTAAAATATTTAAGAATGCGGTGACAGTTAGGGGTAAAGAGGTTTGGATATTTACTGAGGATTTGGGAGTTGGCCCTTATAGGTTAATAGGAAAGATAGATGATATTAATCTTGAGATTCTCAAAATGTCGAAGGAGGTTATATTCACTAATAAATAATCAATATTCAACGATCGTATGCATAAGATTTTTATATAGCGCCTTCCTAACTATATTCGGTGTACAGTGTGTTAAAGATAAAAAGTAAAAAAACTATTTCACTCTTAATATTAGTGGCAACCATTATCAGCCCTATTTTTGCCACTGCACAATCTGTCAGTTCATCACCCGCTTCTACAGCAATAACAATAATTTCATATAATGGTAATGACGCTAACGGTATATTGGCTTTTGAGCATGGACAAATAGCTTTTTACGCTTACGCCGTGCCTCCATCAGAATACACCAGTTTGCCTCCTGGGGCTAAAGCCTATTTGCTACCGAGTACTTATTACGACATTCTAGTAAATCCATTAAATACTACTTTTGGTTTTAACCCATTCCAATTCCAAGAAGTTAGATTCGCACTGAACTATATAGTAAATAGAACCTATTTTGTAGATAGTATACTTCACGGATATGGTATCCCGGCAATCTCTCTGTATGCTGGAGAACCCGATGTGATTCATCTTCAACCAACGCTATCTAAGTACGCTAATGTCCATTATAATTTCACTTATGCAAATGAAACTATTTATAAAGTTCTAACTGCTCATGGAGCTCAATACATAAACGGAAAATGGTATTATGATGGAAAACCCATAACTGTTTACGTATTTGTCAGAACTGATAGTACCGTAAGAAGAGAATACGCCGAATATTTCATAACTCAGTTACAGAAGTTAGGTTTCACTGTTCAACAAATCCAAGGTAATTTACAGAAAGAAATTTCCGTAGTATATGGTAGTGATCCAGCAAACACTACGTGGGACATACTGATTGAAGCTTGGGGTGGTACTTATGGGTATTATGATTCTAGTCTAGCAATAGGTCTTTACAGTACCTTAGGAGCTTCAGATCCATATTCTTCATATTACGGCTTAAGTATGGGTACGTATAACGATACGAAGTATGAATCTCCATTATTACTCAAAGAAGCTAATGAGCTTGACAATTTGTCATTGATAATAGCCCAAAGTCAGTTCACTAGCGCCCAAGAATATTACCAATTATATAATGAGATTGTAAACTTAGGTATTAACATGTCAGTAAGAATAGGACTTGGGATGAGTCTAACTCCAATATACGCACTATCTAACATTAACGGAATCTATCCAAGTTTTGCCCAGAGTACACTACTAAGCTTCCAAACGTACTATTCCATAACCAATGGAAGTTATCCCAATGTTACGATAGGCGTTAGACACTTAAGTCAAGGTTCAGCTAATCCTGGAGCTGGTTTCACTGATGCATATACAGACGAAATAGGAAGTGCTTTATTCACTCCATCATCTTTAACAGTACCAGGTTCAGGATACCCAGTACCCTTTATTTACACCTATAAGATAGTTAACATAACTCCACATGCTGTAGTACCAGTACCTTCAAATGCATTGTGGTGGAATCCAACAACACAACAGATAACTAAGGTACCTCCTAATACTACCGCACAAATGGCTGTAATATACAACTTGGCCCCACTATTCAATAACGATAAATGGGCTGATGGTCAAAATATAACTCTTGCTGATATAATATATCAATATATAATTGCATCCGAGATGTCTTTAAATTCTAGTAATCCAATTTATGACTCCACAGCATCATCAGTTTACGCTCCAGCATTACAAACAATTAAAGGATTTAAGGTAATTAACTCCACTGCTATAGAAATATGGGGCAATGATTGGTTCTTCGATCCTACTGAGGCTGTGGTAAGCTTATTTGGATCTTTCAATCCACTAGGTTATGCGTTAGCTGGAGGAGGTTACTTCCCGTGGCAAATGTATGTTGGTATGAAAGATGTTGTTGCACAAGGTAAAGCAGCGTGGTCTGAAGGAGCAGCTCAGTCTAAGGGAGTTGATTGGCTAAATCTAGTTAGTCCAACTGATGTTGGCTACATAATTTCGGCGTTACAGAATGCCTCAGCTACTGGATATGTACCTAAGAGTTTACAAATAGTAGAGAACTTAAGTGGCATAACTCTAGTAACTCCACAAGAAGCAAAAGCTGGTTATCAGGCAGCAATTAACTTCATGAAGACCTATGGAAATGGATTAATTGGGGATGGTCCATATATCTTGGTAGCGTGGAATCCAAGCGCTTCACCACCATATGCAAAACTGATTAGGAATCCCTACTTCCATCTGGTTCCTCCATCTAATGCATTAGCATCCCCAACAATGTATTCAGTTTCTCTAAGTGTCCCGTCTACAGTTTCACCTGGTCAAACCTTAACTGGCACTGTTATGGGAACTCCTGCCGGAAGCACTACTGCAGTACCTACTCCAAATGCCATAGTTAATATAGAATTATTGTATCCAAACGGCTCTATAATATCAGGATATAAATTAATGACCAATGCTAGTGGTCAATTTACCTTCTCCGTTCCATCTTCATTACTGCCCGGATCATACCTAATAACAGTATCAGCGTATAGCAATACTTCAATATTGATAAATCCAGTAACTTATACTCTTGTAGTATTGCCATCCATAACAACTACTACGAGCACAACGACAAGTACTACTACCACATCTACGTCAGTCAGTACGTCTGTATCTACAACTACAATTACTTCCGTTAGCACTGTAGTTAGCACCTTGTTAAGTACTGTAGTATCCAGTGGCTCCAATATTGGTTATATAGCTGTAATAATAGTCCTAATAATTATAATAATAGCTTTAGCAGTATTGTTGTTCAGAAGAAGATAATGAAGAGTGGATGGTAATGGGTTTTACCACATATATAATAAAAAAGGTACTTATTTATTTTTCAGTTCTTCTCGCAACTCTAACTATACTTTATATTTTCACTTTTCCCATATTGCAGGAGGTTATAGCTAAGAGTATAAATTTTCAAGTTGCACAATTCTCTCAAACCCTGTTTAAAAATGCTCATAATTTGAACTCTACCCAAATTCAGATTGCAGTAGAGAAGTATAGGGAATCTTTAATTATTGCTTACGGCCTTAACCAGCCAATTATCGACAAGTATTTTATTCAGATGTATAATTTAATACGTTTCGATTTCGGTACAGCCTACTTTTTACAAGCCCCATCTGGTTCTAGGGAAGTTGGTGCAATCATTGCCTATTATTTACCCAATACTATCCTCTTATTCACTACTGCTACTATAATATTCATAGTCGTAGGGACCATTATAGGTTTACTTTCTGCAAAATCTAAATTCTGGGAGAAAATTATCGCAATAATAGCTGTAATACATTCTAGTATCCCTACATGGTGGTTAGGTTTTGTCTTAATTGCAGCATTAGCATATGCGGTTAAAGTTTTCCCTCCTGGAGGAATGACCTCAGTCCCACCGCCAAAGAATCCCTTTGATTATGGAATAAGTGTCTTATATCATATGTCATTACCATTAATTACCATCTTTATAGTAAACGTAGGAGGATTCGCATATATTGTTAGAAGTTTAGTTACATCTATAATGAAGGAGGATTTCGTGATTACAGCAAAGGCTAGAGGATTACCAGATTCCAGAATATTGTATAGGCATGTTTTACGTTCTGCCTCCCCATCAATTGCTACCCAAGCTATTTTGGCATTAGCTGGATCGTTAGGAGGTAGTTTAACTACGGAAGTTGTATTCGAATGGCCTGGGGTTGGTTTATTAACTTATGTTGCCATATCCTTGAACGATTTGCCTGTGATATTAGGAATAGCATACGTTTTGACAGTTGTGTTACTTGTTGGGTTGTTTTTAGGGGAATTAGTTTATGGATTACTGGATCCTAGAATAAAGGTGGGTGAATAAGATTGAGTAAAAGGAATGTAGGTTTTTCCTCTTATCTTAGAGATTTTTTGTCTAGTAAAATTGGATTAGCAGGTCTTATAATTCTAATTATTTTACTTATATTCACTGGGATAGCCCTATCTATCCCCGCAAAAGTTTACGCATCTTGGAATAATCCAGCATCATGGAATGAATATCCTGAACATGTACCTCCATCGTGGTTATCTATCTTTTATCCTAATGAGTATTTTACAACAAAGGAGTTATCTCCAACAAATATATCTTTATATTCTCTTGCTAAGAACATATATGTAGCTGTAATAACATATCAATTTAATTGGTCTAAAGCCTTACCGGCTTATAACGTATATTTCATAGCTTCAACCAATGTTACCCCTATTGAGGAAGTAATATATTGGAGTAAACCAGATGGTTATACTCTACAAATAAATGTACCAAGTGGGGTATTTAATGTACCGTTTGACCTTACAAGTATTAGAGGTAGCATTTTGAGCTATATATCGTCAGTCACCGGAAAGACACCAAATATAGTTAATAGCACTGTGTTATCATCAGCTTTATTCAACTCTCCAAAAACCAATTTCACAGTTACTGAACAAGGGAGTTATGTAGTCAAGATAGAAATTGTATCCTCATTACCTATGAACATTACAAAGTCAAGTTTGCTTCTATTAGGAAATTCCTATGGTTTGATGGGAACTGACTATTTTGGAAGACCATTAGATCTGGGAGTTCTTTTAGGACTGCCCAACGCATTAGAAATAGGCGCATTAACTTCACTAGTAGCAGTAGTCGTGGGAGTTTTCGTGGGAGGTATTTCAGGTTATTTAGGGGGAAATAAGGATTCTGCAATACAGTGGGTTACCTTAGTATTTTTAGCATTACCAGCTCTTCCCTTTCTAGTTGCAGTATCATTTGTAACACAGCCAAATCTGGAAATTGAAGCCCTACTAATAGCGTTCTTATCTTGGCCATTTTACGCTATAATAGCAAGGTCAATGGCTTTATCAATAAAGTCAAATAGTTATGTTGAGGCCGATAAACTACTCGGAATACCATCATACAGGGTATTCTTCACACACTTTATGCCTAGGTTAATACCAATAACAGTAGCTTATATGGCCCTTGGTGTCCCAGCTGGTATACTTTTAGCTCAAACGTTAGCCTTTTTAGGAATAGCCCCAGCCAATATAGTAACCTGGGGAGGAATTTTAGATGCTGCAGAGACTTATCAAGCACAAGTTAATGGATGGTGGTGGTGGGTTGTGTTCCCTGGAGCGATGATTGTAATCGTAGCAATACCTTTCGTGTTAATAGGTTTCGCAATAGAGAGGGTTACATTAGGTGAGAGGTAAAATGCTACTTGAAGTAAGAAATTTAAAGATTTACTTTTACACGAAGAGAGGTATTGTAAAGGCTGTTGATAACGTTAACCTTTATTTGGATAAGGGAGAAATTGTTGGACTTGCTGGAGAAAGCGGATCCGGAAAGAGTACAATAGGCTATGGCATTATGAGACTTGTGCCTTTTCCGGGAAAAATTGAGGGTGGTGAGATACTATTTAAAGGTGAGGATATACTTAAACTAGACGAAGATACTTTTAGGAAAAAGTATAGGTGGAAAAAAATAGCTATGGTTTTTCAAGGCTCAATGTCTGGGTTTACTCCTGTTTTTAAGATAAAGGATCAAATAATTGAGGTTTTACGCATCCATGGTTGGACTGGAGATTACGATGAGAGAGTAAAGGAGTTATTCAAAATGGTTAACATGGACCCACAGCTAGCTGAAAAGTACCCCCATGAACTTTCTGGAGGACAAAAACAAAGGGCCTTTATAGCCATGGCCCTAGCCTTAAATCCAGAGATTCTAATAGCGGATGAACCTACAACGGCCTTAGACGTAATGGTTCAAGAACACATTCTTAACCTATTGAAGAAATTAAGGAAAGATCTAAACTTGTCCATAATTTTCATAACTCACGATTTAGCCTTACTTTCCGAGATTTCAGATAGGGATTATATGCTATATGCGGGTAAAGTTATGGAGAGTGGACCATCAGAAGTTATATTCAAAAAACCCAGACATCCCTATACTTCACTACTTATTGAATCAATAGCTACATTAGATAAAGATATAATAAAGGGGATTCCAGGATCCATGCCAGACCTCTCAAATCCTCCACTAGGTTGTAGATTCAATACTCGATGTCCCTTCGCAAGGGATATCTGTTTTAAGGAAGAACCTAAAATGAAAACGTTCTCAGATGGTGATGAGGTTGCCTGTTGGCTCTATTAGTAATTATATTGTAAAAGTAGAAAACCTAAAAGTATATTTCACTAAAGGAGGAATATTTAGTAAGAAGTATATAGTTAAGGCTCTAGATGGTGTAACATTAGGAATAAAAGAAAGGGAAGTTATGGGAGTTGTAGGTGAAAGCGGATCTGGCAAAACCACATTAGGTAGAGTCACAATAGGTCTCCAAAAACCAACTTCTGGTAATATCTATATTAAGGTCGATAATAGGGAAATTAATGTAAATAAGGCAAAGTTAAGAGATATTAGTAAATACGTTCAAATGGTATATCAAGATCCATACTCATCTATAGATCCTATAATGAGAGTTTATGACGTTTTAGCAATGCCATTGAAGTACAGAAAAGAGAGTGACATAGATAAAAAAATAGAGGAAGCAATGAGGTTAGTTGACCTTCCGCTTGAACTTTTGGAAAATAGGGTATATCAGTTATCTGGTGGACAAAGACAGAGGTTAAGTATAGCTAGGGCTATAGTTGTAAATCCAAAATACATTGTTGCTGACGAACCTACCACAATGTTAGACGCTTCATTAAAGGGAGAGATACTAAAGATAATAAAGGACGCTAGGGAAAGTAAAGGTTTTTCGTTTATGCTTATAACCCACGAGCTACCAATAGCTAAAATAATTTCAGATAGAATTGCAGTGCTGTATTTAGGGAAGGTAGTAGAATTAGGAAACTCAAATGAGATTATTAAAAACCCATTACATCCATATACACAAGGGCTAATTGAGGTATATCCTAGAATAGACCCTTCACTAAGGGACAAGATGAAGGAGATAAAGATCAAGGTTGATATAGTTAGGCCAGAGAAGGGGTGCGTATTCTATCCAAGATGTCCATTTGCCATGCCTAAGTGTAAGGAACAAGAACCAGAGCTAAAGGAAATTTCTCAAGGTCATTACGTAGCATGTTGGCTTTACTAAGGAGGGTTAAATGGAATGAGATCAATACTAAAGATAATAGTTGGTCTTGGAATGTTAGGCGGAGCTATCGGATTAGACTACGTAGGAGCCTCATTTCAAAGTTTATCCGTTTTGATACTATCCATGATACTTGCAATAGCTGGAGCAATGGTAGGTATAAGAGGTTTAATGGAGTTTTTAGGAGAGAGATTTTAAGGAACAAACAGAGCCCTATCTTTTTTAAATATCTTGATGATTTTCTAAACATATATACACTGAAAGTGTCTCATGCAGTCATCTTATTCGATTGGTACTTTGCGTGAATTTACCTCAAATCACTTAAATCTTAAATACTAGTATAGATTCTCTTCAAGAAGATTTAAATACTCGTAAATACATCAACCGTACATAATATAAATGCCTTAGATTTTGTCCGCAATTCCCTTTAAATGCCTTAGATTTTGTCCGCAATTCCCTTCCTTTTCCAAGTAGTTTCTTATTGTTTGTGGCGAGACGATGTATATCTTAACCTTGTTCTCTATTGAGTCGTTCTACAAGGTTGCTGAGATAAGTCTTCTAACTTTCTCTCCCTTTTTTCTCTTGAAGTTTATCGTGGAAGGTAATTTATACCTTATCTGCTGAATGGGTGAGGGAGACCCGTATTACTATCTTGAATTCGCCTTCGATAATAAGGTTTCCCTCACCTTAATTCTTTTTCCAATTTGTTGACTGCTTTATACTGTAATTAATTCTGTTTCTTCGATAGATTCAATATTAGACAAGTAGTATTATTTTTTATAAAATGATTTTAGATCTATTGTCACGGAAGGGGACTTTCGCCCCCTTAACCCCCATAAAGTTAAATAGGATATATAAAGACGAAGGTTCTGCAACTACTAGACTTGGAAAAACGTTTTAATAACACCCTGTTAGTATACTAATAGGGTGTTAGTTATTTACTTTGACTTTAAACCTAAAGAGACTAAGGAGGATTTATTTGATAGGGAGGAAGAACTTAAGAAATTATTGTCGTGTAAAGATGAAACTATTGTTCTTCTCACTGGGATAAGAAGAATTGGAAAAACGTCACTTCTTAAAGTATTTCTAAATGAGAGCAAACTACCTTTCGCGTTAGTTGACGTTAGATCTCCTCTAACATCTTATAGATCCCTTTATACAATATTTTCAGATGTCCTATCTCAGTTAAATAAAAAGAGAAGAGTTATTGATCTCTTAAAATACGTAAAGGGAATCTCCATCTTTGGTATAAATATATCATTGTCGTGGGATCCTAAGAATAGACCATCCCTTTTGGAAATAATGGATAGAGTGGATGAAAGTGGAAAAGTGATCGTAGCCTTTGATGAGGCTCAGAATTTAAGGGGAAAGTTAGCTAACGATTTCCTCTCAATTTTAGCACATTGCTATGACTATTGCAAAAATGTTACGTTTATTCTAACAGGTAGTGAGATTGGACTGTTATATGACTTCTTAATGGTTGATAATCCTTCATCCCCACTTTATGGTAGACATATTGAAGAAATTAGGTTAAATAGGTTCACTGAAGAACAATCATTGGAATTCTTGAAGGAGGGATTTAGACAAGCTAATATTTCACCTGATGAGACAGTATTGCAATACGCAGTCAGTAAGCTAGATGGTGTCGTTGGTTGGTTAACTGAATTTGGACATAGATGTGTTAGGATAGGTGATGTGAAGAAGGAAATAGTCGATGAAGTATTAGAAATTGCGGGTAGACTAGCGTTAGAGGAACTGAGTCATTTCTCTAAGGATTATATTTTAGTAGTTGAGGCAATTGCTAAAGGGTATAATAGGTGGAGTGAGTTGAAGAGATACTTGGAGGATAAGAAGAAAAGGAGAATCTATGATGCTGAGTTGAAGAGATACTTGGATAAACTCGAGAAGAGAGGCTATGTAGTAAAGAAGGAGGGTGGAGAATATGAGTTAACAGATCCCGTTCTAAAAAACGCATTAGCTTAAAAAGTATTATTATCCAATTTTTATCTTTCTTATATCAAAATATTAGGGAGATGATATAAGCTTTCTAACGCTAAACATTATATAGAGTAGATAACAATTTATTGTACCAAATATAAAAGTATCTTGTGAGCAACGAAGAGATAATTAATACTATAATCAAGAACCCCCAGCTAATATCAGCGTTGGCTGAGAAAGTCTATGATAAACTTAAGGACGAAATAGTAATAAAAAAGCTTGAAGAGAACACTCAAGCAATAAAAGAATTACAAATAGTAATAGTTGAATTACAAAAAAATGTTAATGAACACAATAGGATTTTAGGAGAACATTCGAAGGCTATACAAGATTTGCAAAAGGCTGTTAATGAGCATTCTGAAGCAATAAGGGGTCTTCAAATTGCCGTAAATGAAAACACGAAAGCTATACAAGATTTGCAAAAGACAGTCGATGAGCACACAAAGGCAATACAAGAGCTACAGAAATCTGTAAACGAGCATACGAAGGCTATACAAGATTTGCAGAAGGCAGTTATCGAGCACTCAAAGGCTATACAAGATTTGCAGAAAGCGGTGAATGAACATTCTGAAGCAATAAGGGGATTGCAGAATGCGGTAAACGAGCATTCGAAAGTAATACAAGAACTGGTTTACGAACAAAGGAAGCTCTCGGTAGAAATAGGGAGTTTTACTAACAGGGCTGGTAGAAATATGGAGAAGACTATACTAATGCTCTATAAGAAGGCTCTAGAACTACATGGAGTAAATGCAGATAAGGTAATTCACGGAAACATAATTGATACTTTAGGGGTTATAGAAAAGGACAGAGTTTTTGAGGTAGACTTTTATGAGACTAACGATTACATATACGTTTTTGAAATAAAGAACTTTGCAGATGAGGGGGCATATGAACAAATGCTAAATAGGAAAAAGTTGTTCTCTGCACTTTATAATAAACCTCTAAAGTTATTCCTAGTAGCTAATTATGTTAGAAAAGATATAAGGGAACTTCTAGAGAAGGAAGGAGTAATAGTAATATCGTCTGTAGATGTTGAGTAATTGTGTTCTCTTAATATAATATGACGAGATAGTATGTTAAGGGGATATTTGAGTTTCCTTTGTAAATTATGAATGTATACAATAATTTAGTTAATTAAAAGTTAAGTTGGATAATTTGCTCTTATTATAGAAATAAATCGTTTTTATTTAGCTTTAGCTGAACATGGAATTTTTCTTGATGAGCATATGTTAAACATGGAGTATCCAGTGCTCATCAAATGGATTATATTAATAATCTTAAGTAGTACTTTGCGTAAATTTACCTCTAATCACTTAAACCTTAAATACTAAGACAGACTCTCCTCAAGGAGATTTAAATAATCATAAATACACTAAGCGTATATAATATAGACACTCTTAAATTTTGCATTGTAAAAATTAAACGTTATACACTATACGTCGTTTTCAAGAAACTACTACTTAAGCCCAGATAGAGAGGGTAGCGTTAAGTTTAGCAAATTATCTTGCTGGTTTATCCTCTTGGTGTATACCTCACTTCATCTTGCTCTACTATTATAGGAGGCTTAGGGTTAAGTACGTCAGTATGGGGATTTCATTTTTAGCGAAAATTACGCAGTAAATAAAATACAATAAGGCTAAATTTCGGATTTTAAAATAGAAGAAAAGTTTGTATATAAGGAAGGCGAACCTAACGTATGACCAGAAGCGGAAATCCTACCAGAACTTACGTTAGGTCCGCCTTCAAGAATTTATTATCCCTTTTCTCCCTAATATTCCTTTCTCTCCCAGATGAGAAGGTAAAAAAGATCTTGAGAACACTCTTGAAAGCTAGAGGAAGATACTTAAGCGAGCTTGGAAACGAGGGAAAATACACACTCAACGCCCTAAACTCGGTGAAAGCTGAGAACGTGATAAACGCAATAGAGGAACAGGCTAAAAAACTCCTCAAGAGACAAGAGGGTAGCGGTGGACTTCCACGCAATGCCACAATACCACAAATCGAAGAACTTACTAGCGAGAATAAAACCAACCAAGGGCACAACCTATGGACTAGTCCAAATAGCGATCTACCTCATGGGAAGAGTTAAGGGATTCATAAGCGTCCAACCCGTTACCGAGAAGAACGTAACAAAGAACTTCAAGGAAATCTTCACAAACCTAGAGAGACAAGTCAAGGAGCTGGGATTCAAGCTAACAATTGTCTTCGATAGGGAGTTCGCCGTGAACGAGGTACTCTCGTTCCTCGTGGAGAGGGGAGTTGACTTTGTCATAGCAGCTAGGTTGAACATGTATAAGAATTACCTCAAGGAGTTGGAGGAGATTAATGTAACCTACGCTGGGGTAACCTATACGGGTTTCTTGGTTAAGAGGCATCGCTCTGGAGCTTATTTGGTTATCTTGAGGGAGGGAGATAGGGTGATCTCATTTTTTGGTGAGGAGTAGGGTTTCGGAGTACGAGGCCATTTTCTTGGCTGAGATGTATAGGAGGAGGTGGGGGATAGAGACCGCATTTCGTTCCCTTGAGGGCTTTAGGATAAGGACGAGGACTTGTGATGTGAGGAAGGAGTTGGTTATCGTCCTCATCTCGTATCTCATAGTTAACGCTTGGTTTATTCTCTCATCTCGTCGGAGGATCAGGTTGAGGGAGTTCGCTGACGAGATGATCTCTCTTTCCTCGACTGAGATGAGGGGAGAGGGATCTCAAACGAGTTCTAAATCTTACTTGGACTACCCAGTTTGTTTGTATACTCGTTTACTTGTTTACTTGAATTGACTCACTCTCGCTTTCCCTTTATCTCACGTGCAATAAATTCTATATTCCTCTTCATTTAATTAGGAAAAGTGTTATTTTTCTTCTACTTTAGCACAATATAATATATTTTTATGAAGTGAATGTTAGCTTAATACTATTCTAGTATTTTTTAGTTTATATCAAGATTAAAGAAATCCCCATACTGACGTTACCTCTCTAAGCCTTTACGCTATTGACGAGAATAAGGTTATGTGTTAAGCTATTATCAAATTTGTTAGGGATGTTGTGACTATTCCTTTCTTCATGACTTGAGGAGTGGTCTTCACGTGTTGATTGTCCTAATTAACATGATTGTGAGTGAGTACTTTTGGGAGGGTTGATCGAGTTTATTTGTATTACTGACTATTAGCATATAATGCTCTGGTTTAATGCACATGAGGGTTTGTGAGAGAGATTACGCTGAACAAGGGTTTAGGGCCTTGAAGCTCCTCTCTATAACTTCCGTCAGAATTAGAATAGGCTAACGAGCCAGCTCTCAGCTTTCTTCCTAATTTACAACATCCTTTACCCTCAATTGCATTTAGTCGATGAAGAAGTAATAATAAATTCAAATATTTCAAATGCATGAAATTGTTGTTCATCTTCTCTATATTCGTGTATACTTTCATAATGTTCAGTTCGAAAGTAGGGATTTGTCCCGTTCCTCAATTGAAGATTTTCCTTCATTTCCCTTACCATTTTTCCCCAGCTGAAGAGAGTTACTCCCTTCAGCTAATTAACCTATATAGGTTTGCCCGTGATTTTGGTGAAGTTCAAGGGCAGAGAATTGGATACATTTAATGAAGCCCAAGCTATATATATCATTCACTTATAAATAAAATCTAAAAATTCAACAATTCAAACCTTAGTCCAAAAAACCTCATAGTCTCCAGTAAACTTATCTAAAGGAAGACCTCCAATCTGACTTTTATACTCATTTATAGCCTTAATCTTAACCTCCTTGTACTTTCTGATATCAAACACTACTTTCTTCCAATGAACTTCATTAGAGCCCCATATTAAGTAGAAGTAAGCCTTTGGATACAACTTCTCTATCACTTTACCTATCTTAGCGTGGTCTGGATGACTATCAAAGGGTATTGGGGAAAAGACTAAATCTTTTCCTCGTAAAAAGTCGACTAAGGCATTTTCAACATCACTTTAGTTAACCTTAGAATCCTCGAAGTTCAGAAATGTAATCTCAACTATACCTAAAATCTTACTAGCCTTTAATGCCTCTTGCCTCCTAATCGAGTGTGGTCAACAATTTAATTAATTTGAAATTAATCGTATAAGTTGCTTCTATTATAGAAATAAATCCTTTTATTTAGCGTAATACCTTTTTGGGTGAGCACGGGATTTTTATTGGTGAGCACTTGATGAACAGATGGAACATCCCCGTGCTCACCCAAGTTATTTTAATCCTAATGGAGTATATTAATCTTAAGCCAAGATTTCACGTTAGGGAGGAGGTCGCGTTAGGCTTAGCGAGTTATCTAGCTGGCTTATCCTCTTGGAGGACTACGTTACCACATTCCACCTTGCTTTACTATTACAAGAGGCTTGGTAGGGTTAAGTACGTTGTGTCCTTGAGTGGTCTTTACGCTATTGACGAGACTAAGGTTGTTTGCGTTAGGGGTAATTATTATTACGTTTGGATCGTTAGGGATGTTGTGACTAAGGCTATTCCTTTCTTCATGGTCACTAGCTTGAGGAGTGGTCTTCACGTGTTAATTGTCCTAGTTAACATGAGGGGGATTGAGGAGATCGCGAGTAGGTACTTTAAGAAGGTTGATCGAGTGGTTTACTTGCATGATGGTTTACCAGCTTATAATGCATTTGACTGGTTTAATGTTGGGCACAAGTGGGTTACGTTTGGTAGGAGGGATTACGCTGAGCAGGGGTTTAGGACATTGAAGCATAGGCTCTCCTCTATGGACTTTCATTTCCCTTGGAGTTCAAATAGGTTGACGATTACGAGTTGGCTCTCTACCTTCTTCCTAATCTACAACATTCTTTACACTCAAGTGTATTTAGTGGATAGGAGAGTGATAATAAATGCAAATATTTCAAATGCATGAAATTGTTGACCACACTCTCCTAATCTCAACTAACTCCTTACTCCCCTTTAGCTTCTCATCTGGAGAACCGTATCTTCCATCAGTTACTATAACTACACTTACATTATAACCCCTTTCCTTAAAGCTCTGAATAACCCCACCACAGCATAAGGTCTCGTCATCTGGATGAGGCGCAACAATCAAAACTTTCATATGGTTATCTCTTAGCAAAGGCTTTTATATCTTCTAACTCGGCTTTAACTACTTTATCCCACGAGGAATATTCCTCTGGAATAGGTACCTCTTCTCCTTTGAAATTCGATATTAAATCCGCTAATCCCTTTATGTCATTCTCTCTTGCCAAATGAACTCCCTTAACCTTTCCATATATTTCCCTCAATGCTAGAGTATCGTAAGCAAACACTGGAGTTCCCACTGCTAAAGACTCAAGTACAACAAGGGAAAAACTATCGTAATGTGAAGGGTAGACTGTGAACATGGCTTTCGCTACAGTACTATAAAGTTCCTCATTTTCCTTAAAGCCTAAATATTCAATGTTTACGTCAAGCCTCTTAACTAAAGAAAGGAAATCTTCCTTATCCCTCTCATCTACGAATTGGCCCATAACGTAGAGCTTAACATCTCTCCTTAATTTTTTCCAGATCAAGGGAATTTCAAAAAGTCCCTTTTCAGGCATGAGTCTCGTAAAGTAAACAGCGTAATCTTCCTTGTTCTCCTCTCTCCTAAACTTCAGTAAATCCTCATCGAAAGCATTTCCCGGTTTAGTCACCCTATAACTTATGAGCCTATCTAAACCGGAATTTACTAAAGGTACCTTGCTTACAGAAATTGCGAAGTTTAAATCGCCTCTTTCTATCAATCCCTTCCATTTTACTTCTTCTCTCTTTGACTCCTCCATCGCTTTCTTAAACTTTTCAACAGCTCTACCAGTTACTCCTCTAAACTTTATTTTGAAAATTGTTTTCACATCTTGATAAAATGGTTCCAATTGTAGTTGAACCCCTATAGGCGCAGAAGTTATTCTTCTAGCTAGCTCAACGTTTTCAGAGGAATTATTATAAACAACCGCAATATCATATCTTTTTTCCGTTTTAAGTCCCTCCAAGAATTCCTCAACACTACTGCTCTTTTCCAATAGTTCAATGACGTAGTCTGGAGTAGAGTTCAAGCTCACTAGTAGGGAGATTAGATCTTTCCTAAATGAGTAAAGCCTAACGTTTCGTAAAGATGGTATTATATCTACGTTAACCATTTTCGGTAATCGCTTCATGATCTCAAGGTTTCTCTTGTATCCCCCAGTCTTTTCGTTAAGTCCAAAGTCAACAATCGCCAAAAAGTTCATTGTCTAATGATTAGCGAAATAGCCTTTTAAAATTAATATTAACGTGGTCTTTAACACTAAGGATTGAAATATGAGAATCTTATTTTAGGGACTTAGGAAGATTATAAAGTGCAAAAATGGAATAATGTAATTATGTACAAGAACCCATACGGTCTCGAGATTCACTTAATTAAAGGTGATATAACGGAAATTGAAGCAGATGCAATAGTTAACGCAGCTAATTCCTATCTGCAACATGGTGGTGGAGTAGCCTATGCAATAGTGAAAAAAGGAGGTTACGTAATTCAAAAGGAAAGTAACGAATACGTTGAAAAACACGGTCCAGTTCCAGTTGGAGAAGTAGCAGTTACTGGTGCAGGGAAGTTAAAAGCAAAATACGTTATTCATGCAGTAGGCCCAAGGTATGGGATTGAGGGAGAAGATAAGTTAGAATCAGCGATTTTCAAATCACTATTAAAGGCTGAGGAGCTTTCATTAACCTCAATAGCCTTACCTGCAATCTCAACTGGAATTTACGGCTATCCGTATGAAATATGCGCCAGAGTTATGGCGAATATACTAAAAAATTATAAGCCTAAAACCTTGAAAAAGGTTATAGTCTGCCTCTACTCCCAAGACGCATATGACGTTTTTAAAAACATTTTTGATACAGTTTTGAAAAGCTAATCGATTTCTCCTTTTTTTAGTTATTTTAGATATATCCTAATCATCAGCTAATTTAGGTCAGATATATCCATTTACTAAGCTCTCAGAAATACTATACAAGTTAATAATGTATAAAAATAAAATTTATAAAAGATAAATACTTTATTATAAATATTGTAATAACAGCTAATAGTAGAAGTGATATAATACCCAATCGTTTCCTTAACGAGTAAAATGGTATCGCCAAAATCGGTAATGGGAATGAGACTGCTAAATAGGATATTAGCTGAATAACATCACTATCCTCAACACTCTTACTTCTCGTAATTAGAAATACAACGATCAAAAGAAGTGATATACTTGAAAACACTATCACGCTCATTAAATAGCCTGTTGCAAATAAGTATAAGGAATACACGAAATAGATTAGTGACGCGATCAACATTATCAAGTTAGATCTCAACTTTTTCTTATTCTTCTTATTAATACCTATTATTAGATATATTAAAACCCCAATTGCGTAAAAAATCCACGATGTTATTGAGTAATGATAGTAAATATATCCGATCAAGGGGATTATGAGAAAAACGTAAGAGAAATTACCAATAACGGAGGATAGCCCCGCGAGTGGATTTATCAGACTTAGGACTCCAATGAATAACCCTGTAGGGTTAACTCTAACTGGAAAACTTATTGCTATTGCTGACAAACTCAACAGAGTAAAGTCAAATACGTTAAGATAGTAGAAATAGAAAGCGAGAAATAACAGACCTATAGACACGATATAAGGTGAAAAAGAGATCAACGCATTCTTTACCCTTAATAAATACCTCCAGAACCTCAATCCAACTAGAAATGTTGCAGAAAGAGACAAGAATTCAGAAGCGCCATAATTACCTATGATAATGAAATACAGCGAGAACACGAAAGGGAGAGTATAGTATAAAATTGATTGGAATAACTTCCTTTTTTCATTGTTATTACTATTTATCACATCATAAGATGAAGATAAACTGAGTGGTGGGTAGAGAAAAGATAATATTGTTGGTACGATGTTCAATAACTTCCAATTAAATCGTTTCGCAATATACTTTACACTAATTAACCCAAGGAATGGGTAAAAAGGTGAGAAGAGTAAAGATGCCAATGGCGAAAAGGATAGAAGGAAGGGAACTAGATAAGGAATTTTATAGAAAATTAGGAGTGATGAAAGGTATACTGCTGTCGAAGTTTTAGTGTCTATTTTAATTTTCGTCTCAACCAAGGTTGAAATTACACCAGCAACTATTAGGAAAAATGCAATATTACCATAATCAACGTTCATGAAAACACCTCCTAATATTAGGAAAAATATGCCAGAGGAAATCAGCCCCTTCTTATCTAATGCGAATCCCAATAACAATATAAGGTAGTTCTCCGTGAGCATTGCGAAGAATGTTGAAAGTAGGAACGATATTGAAAATTTTTTATCCAGGTATAAAAGAGGATAAGGTAATAATACAAGGAAAGCGTGAATTGGTGAAAAAATCAACAGAATTGAAGAGACAAACACAGGGAAATATTTTAAGCCAAGATAAGAGGCTAAGGCATAAACTAACAAGATAGATAAGTAGAAGAAATACTGATCTTTGAGTAAGAATGAGGAAAGTAAAAGTAGTGTTCCAAGAATTGCTTCTTCCCTAAATTTCTCCATTCCATCTACTACCAATCCAAAGTTGCTTTAAAATTTTATTGACGAGAATTATAACGGTAAGATTCGTAATTTAACCTTATCGACCATCTCTAGCTTAAAAATAAGTTAAGACCATAAATGGTTTCATAACCAATAGAATGATAAACGCTGAATATTTCTGGTAATAAGATCTTAATCGACAACATAAGAGGCTATAATCTCAACTCCCTCTTTCTCAAGCTTCTCTTTAACTTCCTTTTCTATATAGTTAGTGACTACAAATACTTTTAAAGGTTTGTTGTAAAGTGCTGAGAATAACTTCTTCCTTATGAAAACTTGATCAATAACGCCCTTATCGGAGAAGTTCTTTATCTCGAAAACGTAGATGTAGTCATTAGTCTCATAGAAGTCCACCTCAAAGGACCTACCCTTCTCTATAACACCAACAGTATCAACTATTGTGCCATGTTCAACCCTTTTAGGATCTACACCATGAAGTTCTAAAGCCTTCCTATAAAGTTTTAACATTGTCCTTTCAAACCCTTTACCAGCCCTCGAAGTAAAACTACCCAACTCGACTGAGAACTTCTTTTGACTCCTAACTAGTCTAAGAATTATTCTGGAATGTCTTTCAATTTCTTTTTGGAGAGAGACTATTGCTTCTCCTTGTTTTTTCACCTCTTGTTGTAGCGATGTTATTGCTTCTCCGTGTCTCTTGACTTCCTCTTGTAGCGATGTTATTGCTTCTCCGTGTCTCTTAACTTCTTGTTGTAATGATACAATTGCTTCTCCTTGTTTTTTCACCTCTTCTTGTAAAGATTTTACTGCCTCTTGTAGCGATGTTATTGCTTCTCCATGCCTCTTGACTTCTTCTTGTAAAGATTTTACTGCCTCTTGTAGCGATACAATTGCTTCTCCTTGTTTTTTCACCTCTTGTTGTAGCGATGTTATTGCTTCTCCGTGTCTCTTAACTTCTTGTTGTAATGATACAATTGCTTCTCCTTGTTTTTTCACCTCTTCTTGTAAAGATTTTACTGCCTCTTGTAAAATCTGAATACTTCTAGTATTTTCTTCCAATCTCTTTATAACGATTTCATCCTTTAATTTTTCATAAACTCTATCAGCTATTGCGGAAATTAACTGTGGGTTTCTAAGGATTTCATCAACGACTTTCTCACTACTCATATGTTTTTGTATATATAGAGGAGTTTAAAAATCAATCTTAGACAAATGAGTATTACTACCGGGAGTGTTCTCATACAGTCATCTTATTTGGTATATAATAGTAAGGTCGTATCATACTAGAAATTTTCACAATTAATCACCTTTATGTGGCTAAGAGGTTAGATTATGCAGATGTTTCATGAAAGGTTTATATGAAACTTCATTATCTTTGTATAATTAATGTTTTTTTCCTAATGTAGAAATTTAAATCTTAAGTAGAGCTGGCTTAATGGGGTTTAGTAAAATTATTTATTCTTCATAAAAAGATGATTATTACATTATAACATTCTATTGAAAATCTATTGAAGAACTTCGCAACGTACTTTATATCGAAAGAAAAAGGGAAAAATCTCACTTTTTAACCCTTTCGATCTTTTAGAAACTTGAATTCGGTCTGTGCGGATTTGAAAACCCATCGTAGTTAAATAAATAGTTAGGAGGAATTCTTTTAGCAACATCTTCTTTGTTTATTAGTAACAACTCCGGTTGAATTATGGATAGAAGGATTCTTCCCTCTTCTCCATACTTAACTAGATCTCCATCATCACTTATTACTTGTGTATATGTGAAAGGTCTTGGAGAATAATAATGGATGTCATCTCCATTTACAAATCCAATTGAAGATTTACCTGCAAAGTGACCAAACATGGGTATAATTTTAACCCCGTAATAATTCTCTGCCTCTATAATAGACCTAGCATCAACTTCAACCCCCGAAACTTTTAAAACGGGCTTACGTTTCTTTATAAGCTCATTAAGCGGAGGACGACTAATTGTAGATAAAGTAGAAGTCATTAAACCAACTTCTGATTTATTAAGTAAATCGATTGCAGAAGACAGAGAATTACCTATTCTTTTTTGAACTTCTTCTTGAGGCAACAGTTTTAGTCCAGTAGTATCGAAACTCAGATCTCTATATTGCATATTCAGAAGATCTGCCAAATATTGATGCTCCCTAACAAAAGCACCTTGAGGACCTAATATTAAGAGGAGTTTGTCTTTTAATTTTTCATTATCAACAGTTGCGCTAATACCCGTATATTCATTTAACGCAGAGAATAACAAGGGCACTAGACCGTGGTAAACTGTCTTAGGTTTACCAGTAGTCCCTGATGAGCTAGACTTAAATAATGAGTAATCTTTTTTTGTTTTTAGTGAATTGGGAAGGAAGTAATTAAAATAACCATCTTGCTGATATAGTAACGAATAATTAGCCTCTCCCAAAAGCTGATATAAAGTTGTAGGTGCAGTTGGATCATTTTCGAGAGCTTCTACATCTTTCTTATATATTCCCTTCTTTTGAGCTACTTCCTTCCAAAAAGGAGCACCGTGATCAGGGTCAATATGTAAGGAAACTACTCTAGCTAGAAATGGAAATTTATTTTTCGATTTTAATTGTTCATATATTTCATCAAATGCCTCTTCAGGGTTTGAGTATCCTAAAACGTCTAAGAATGGTTTAGAAAAAGTAGTTAATACTAATTGTTTGTTATTGTTTATGTTTTCTATATACTCTCCCATATTAATAACCTTTATAGGATATTTATCCTTTTAATATTTAAGCTTATTATTGATAGGTTTAATACTTTCTTAAAGACTAAAATTTCTGTTAAAGTCTTGAATGGAAGAAAAAGGTCCAATTCCTAATGGTCTACAGTAAATGTGGAAACTCCTTTATGAAAAGGAACGGACAGATAGTCCTTTAGAAGATTGAAGATATATACACACTAAAGGAGATCCCAAGAGCAGAGACTCATTGAAATTTCAATAAAGCCCAAAGTGTGCATACTCTTTTTATTAATATGTCCAATTTTATCCCCTTGCAATATCATATAAGCTTCAATCCGTATTCCTCCAATCTCTCGAAGTGTTTCTTATTGTTAGTTCTTAAAGGTAAGTTATTTGCTATACATATAGAAGCTATAAGTAAGTCTGGATCTTGTATCAAATTTCCTTTCTTCCTCAATTCAGCATAAATCTTTGAGGCAACCTTTAGGGAGACATTATCTATACACACTACTTTAAGGTTAGTCTCTATCCAGACCTTGAACTCCTCTATGTTTCTCCCTATAAACGCTAGACCTCTTAAAAACTCATAGAGGTTTATACACGTAGTAAAATAACCTTTAATCTCGGTCGGATTACCTTTAAAATAGTCGATTATAACGTCAGTATCTAAGCAAACTCCCTTGCTTTCCAATTCTTCCTATCCTCCAATACAAGCTTTTTCAACATTTCAGCTTCCTTCTCTGTTAATCTTGGTACACTTTCCTCCTTAAATACTTCTTGAAAGAACTCATCCCAAGTTAAGGGTCTATTCAATTTGATTTCCATTTCCTTCTTCTTCCTCTCCAATAACTCCTTGACATCTTTGTTCACACTTATTGTAGACTTCACATGTAATTATTTAATTATGTAATTATTTAAGATTATCGAAGAGTGTAATCAACAATTTAATTAATTTGAAAGTAATTCTACAAGTTGCTTTTATTATAGAAATAAATTGTTTTTATTTAGCGTAATACATTTTTGCCACACTCCACCTTGCTCTACTGTTATAAGAGGCTTGTAGGGTTAAGTATGTAGTATCCTTGAAACGCTATTGACTAGACTTTTGCGTTAGGGGTAATTATTATTAAGTTTGGATCGTTAGGGATATTGTAACTATTCCTTTCTTCATGGCTTGAGGAGTGGTTTTCACGTGTTAACATGAGGGGGATTGCTAGTAAGTACTTTAGGAGGGTTGATCGAGTGATTTACTTGCATGACGGTTTACCAGCTTATAGTGCATTTGACTGGTTTAATGTTGGGCATAGGAGGGTTTGGTAGGAGGGATTACGCTGAGCAAGGACATTGAAGCATAGGCTCTCCTCTATGGACTTTCATTTCCCTTGGAGTTCAAATAGGTTAACGAGTTGGCTCTCGACCTTCTTCCTAATCTACAACATTCTTTATACTCAAGTGTATTTAGTGGGAGTGTGGTCAACAATTTAATTAATTTGAAATTAATCGTATAAGTTGCTTCTATTATAGAAATAAATCCTTTTATTTAGCGTAATACCTTTTTGGGTGAGCACGGGATTTTTATTGGTGAGCACTTGATGAACAGATGGAACATCCCCGTGCTCACCCAAGTTATTTTAATCCTAATGGAGTATATTAATCTTAAGCCAAGATTTCACGTTAGGGAGGAGGTCGCGTTAGGCTTAGCGAGTTATCTAGCTGGCTTATCCTCTTGGAGGACTACGTTACCACATTCCACCTTGCTTTACTATTACAAGAGGCTTGGTAGGGTTAAGTACGTTGTGTCCTTGAGTGGTCTTTACGCTATTGACGAGACTAAGGTTGTTTGCGTTAGGGGTAATTATTATTACGTTTGGATCGTTAGGGATGTTGTGACTAAGGCTATTCCTTTCTTCATGGTCACTAGCTTGAGGAGTGGTCTTCACGTGTTAATTGTCCTAGTTAACATGAGGGGGATTGAGGAGATCGCGAGTAGGTACTTTAAGAAGGTTGATCGAGTGGTTTACTTGCATGATGGTTTACCAGCTTATAATGCATTTGACTGGTTTAATGTTGGGCACAAGTGGGTTACGTTTGGTAGGAGGGATTACGCTGAGCAGGGGTTTAGGACATTGAAGCATAGGCTCTCCTCTATGGACTTTCATTTCCCTTGGAGTTCAAATAGGTTGACGATTACGAGTTGGCTCTCTACCTTCTTCCTAATCTACAACATTCTTTACACTCAAGTGTATTTAGTGGATAGGAGAGTGATAATAAATGCAAATATTTCAAATGCATGAAATTGTTGACCACACTCCCTCCAGCGATCACAAATTAGTCTCAAGAATAGTCAATCTAGTCTCATATGTTAGGTGTGGATATTGTTTGAGTTATTACTTTCGCTCGTCTCTATACTTATATATTGGTTTTTAAGAGTTTTATTCATGGATGTTTTCATTCAAGTGCTTAATGATGTTGTTACTGATTACGCTAAGAGTTTGGTGGAGAAGTCTAGGCAGGGTAAGAAGTTGTCTGAGCAAGACTACTTATTTCTAATGATGTATTTGAGTAGTAAGAGGATCGATGACTTGAGGCAAGATATGGATAAGAAGATTGACGATCTGAAAAGTTACGTTGATAAGAGGTTTGACGATACTAAGGCGGAGATCATGAGCGTCAAAGAAGAAATTAAGGGCTTAAGGGATTACACAGAGAGGAAATTCGAGGAATCGAGGGCCTATACGGACAAGAAATTCGAGGAGACTAATAAGAAAATTGAGGATTTGAGAAGCTACGTTGATAAGAAGTTCGAGGAATTAAGAACATATACTGACAAGAAGTTTGAAGAGACTAATAAGAGGTTCGAAGAGACTGACAAGAAGTTTGAAGATCTTAGAAGTTATGTTGATAGTAAGTTCGAGGAGTCGAGGGCCTTCACTGAGAAGAAGTTCGAGGAGTCGAGGGCTTATACGGACAAAAAATTCGAGGAGATGAAGTTGTATGTTGATTCTCAGTTTGTTAGGTTTAAGGAGTATGTTGATAAGCAATTTGAGCATATTGATAACAGGTTTGATGATCTACGTTCTGATATGAATTCGAAATTCGGTGAGCTAAAGAATGATCTGAATTTGATCATAAAGTTGTTAGTTGGGAAAAGGGGAGGAGAAGGAGAGGAAGAAAGATCATCATGATCTTTCTCTTTCCTAGTATCATGATTCAACCTTTATTAGGTAAGTGAAATTTATTGGGGTTAAGGAGAAGAAGTTTTATTGAAATTTCATAAAAACAAACTGTATTCAATTCTCACCCTTTGGATTTCGCTAAAGTTGCCGGCAAACCTATATAAGATACTAGGGTTAAGATGAGTGAGAAAATGGTGGATTAAAGCCTTACTTTGTTGAACATAATGTCAGCAGTTATCATATTTTCCCTTAGTAGTACCGAGTCCACGGTACTACCTAGAAAGTTTTTAACATTCTAGGTCATTTCATTAAAATATATGAAAAACGAGATCAAGGACTTGGTAAGTAGAGCTAAGGCAGAACTCGTAAACACCATCAATTTCGTAGTAGGAACACTAAGGATGCAAGGACTAACAAAAAAGGTCGCTATTGCTCTCGCCTTAATCGCATTCATAAGCGATAGAGCTAGCGTGAAGAACATCTCACAAACGTTCAACCTAGATTACAACAACCTACTCAAAGCGTTAGAGGAAGTGGAAAAAGCGTGGACGAACTACCTAGACAAATTAAGAGAACTAATCAAAGGACCAGTAATAATCATAATCGACGACACGTTCGACCACAAGGAATACGCTAGAGCTAGAAACAGAGCGAGCGGACAAGGAAACTACATCATGTGGTGTCAAGCACACAAGAGATTCGAATCCGGAGTCCAATTACTAACAATCGCAATCTACGATCTGAACACCAAGAAAGCTTACATGATAGGAGCCTTCCCCTACGCTACTAGAGAAATGTACGAGAGGGGAATGGTGAAGGAGTTCCAAACCAAGATCCAGATGGCCTCTGCATTAATGAAGCTGCTGAGAGCGAAGTTTCAAGTGATGAGAGTCGTCTTCGACTCTTGGTATTGGTCGAGTGAGCTCGTAACTGACAAGGTAGTGTCTGAACTGAAGTCCAATAGGAGAGTCCTCAGAGTCAAGTCAATCCAGGGGACCCATGATGAGGTGGAGGGTCACCTTCACGTGGGCGATCTACCCCCTGGAAGTTACTTGGTTGACTTGACCCTGAAGGACAAAGTTATTACAGTTAAGTTGTTCGTCGAGGAATATAAAGATTACGGCAGGAGGAACCTCTATACTACTGACCTATCCCTTAGCAAGGAAGAGGTTGAGGAGACTTGGAGGATAAGGTGGGAGATCGAGAAGTTTCACAGGGACATTAAGGTTCTAGGTCTTCAAGATACCTCTTTCTTCAAGAGGGTTAGGCTTCAAGGTTATGTCCTCCTCTTCGTGATGCTCGTTAACGCGGTTAGGGAGCTATTGGTCTCCCTTAACTTAAGGAGCGTTGAGGAGTTGTTGAGGTTCGTTGAAAGGCATTTAGGAGGGATAGTGGGATTAATGAAAATCTTTAAACTACGTTAAAATCTTATAACTGCTGATAATGTATTTTCAAGGGAGATAACTTGAACGAGACTTACCTGACAATAGTACAGTATATTATAGATACTGATATAATTTTACTAATAGCTCTCGAATAAGATGGCTACATGCCACATACAATTCAGAATCTTATTATTTTCGTAAATATTCTAGAATTGATAAATACCGAAAACAGACTTAATATCATTATAATCATTGCTAAATTCATAGACAATATTCCAATTACAGCTAACGGTATGCCAATTCCATTGTATGTTAATGCTAATATTATATTAGATGGAATAGCATAACTTAATCTTTTTCTATTTATAATTAATCCTAATAAGGTTCCAATATCGTTACTAACTAGGATAATATCTGCTACATTCTTTGAAATATCTACACCATTGCCCATAACAACAGAAACGTCAGCTAAAGCCAATGCGCCAGCATCATTAACACCGTCGCCTATCATTAAACATTTCTTTCCATTTTGCTTAAAATTTTCGATTATTTTCACCTTATCTTCTGGTGATAAACTTGAATAATACTCTTGAATATCTAAGTCTTTAGCAAGTTCTTTTACTTTATCCTCTCTATCACCACTTAAGATTACGAGCTCTAATCCCTCATTTTTTAACTCTTTTAAATGATCTTTTAGATTAGCTCTTGGAACGTCTGAGATATTGAAAGTTGCTTTTGGTTTACCATTTATGTAAACTATTATATCACTATTGCTATTCCTAGCCTTTTTTACTTCTATAAAATTATCACCTATCCTCCCTCTAACACCAACTCCGGGAATTTCTTCAAAATCTCTCACTTCATCTATGATTTTAACTCCTCTTTCTTTAGCATATCTAACTATAGCCTTAGCTATAGGGTGAGATGATAAAGCTTCAACAGATGCTGCATAAATTAAACTAATAGAATCACCAATAAACCTTGTAACAATTGGTATACCGTAAGTTAGAGTGCCAGTTTTATCGAAAATAACTATGTTAATATCTTTAATTTTTTCGTATACGTTTGAATTCTTAATTATCATTCCTTTACGTAACATTTTTTCGTATAATGAAAGAGCCACGGAAGGACTTGAAAAACCTATAGCACATGGATAAGCGATAGCCGATACGAGTAGACCATTAATAATACCATATAACCACAAATTTTCGCCTATTAAAATACCATAAATTCCCCAAGAAATTACGGTAAAGATTGATATAGCTAAAGCCAACGGTACCCATATCCTATCAATAACTTTATCAAAGAAAGTTAATGTAGCAGATTTTTTCTGTTTTGAGTTATTTACTAGACCAATTATTCTAGATAAGTAACTATTATCGTAATCTTCTGTAATTCTTACTTTTAAATATCCACTTCCATTGGTTGATCCTCCTATAACCATATCTCCTTTCCTCTTTAGTATTAACTCGGATTCCCCGGTTATTATTGCCTCACTTACTTCACTCTCACCATCTATTACTATTCCATCTAATGGTATTTTCTCTCC
This sequence comes from Sulfolobus sp. E5-1-F, assembly GCF_009601705.1. NCBI lineage: Archaea > Thermoproteati > Thermoproteota > Thermoprotei > Sulfolobales > Sulfolobaceae > Saccharolobus > Saccharolobus sp. E5-1-F. The sequence goes on from NZ_CP045687.1 coordinate 725,941, forward strand.
TGGCTTAACTATAACTACATCCCCCTTCTTTAGTTTAGTTATTGGAACATCCACACCATTAATTAAATGAGCATATGGAGGTCTTAATTCAATAATTTTATGGAACGCTTTTTCAACCTTATTATTCAACACTGCTCCCATCCATCCAGCTGATAAGTGTAACGATGTAAGTAGAGATGATATGAACAAGAAACCAACTAAATTTACATTAAAATTTAAAATCCCTATAATACCTAAAACATATGAGGAGATTCCTGCAACACCGTATAAAACATGTTCATTTAATATTCCTTTCCTTATAGCATACAATGCCCCTTTATAAATGGGTAACGCTATATAGAATAAGTTTAGAGAAGTCAATAATATTGAGAAGATATAAAATTCGTTAAAATTAGTTATAATGGGAAAAAGTTTAAATTCAAAGAAAAATAGTAAGCCCAAAAACGTAGTTAAGCTCCAGCTAATTATGGACCTTTTTCTTGAATCTTTTAATAACTCATTAGAATATTGACTCTTATCTGATACATAATATCCGAGTTTTTCTACCTCTTTTTTAATAGCTTCAGTGCTAACTAACGAAGGATCATATTTTACAAACACCTCACCTGATTCTAAGACAACCTTTACCTCCTTGACTCCATTTACTTTCTTTAAACCTTTCTCTATAGTTGATGCACAAAACGCACAAGCCATACCACCTACGTAAAATCTTTCTATCTTTCTATGATTTTGTTCTTCTGTCATCAACCATATAATAGTTACATATGTTTATAAACTATAAAGTTTATAGCAATTAATATGGTAAAGAGAGATAAAGTTAGTAAACAGCAGAGTTGCCCATTAATGGAGACTATAAATTTAGTTTCTAGGAAATGGTTACTCCTAGTCCTAAATACTATAGGTAATGAGGGTGAAGTAGGGTTTAATTCCATTTTAAATAGTATTAATGGTCTTAGTCCTAAGGCGTTATCGGATATATTAAAAACTATGGAGAATATGAGACTAATTAAAAAAGAGATAATAAGCTCTTCACCTCCTAGGGTTAAATATTCACTAACTCGTGAAGGGAAGAAGTTAAGGAAAGTGATAATTCCTTTATTTAAATGGGCTTCAGAGTATACTGGACATTATGAGTGTCCAATACTTCAGTCAAATAAACTAAATAAAGAGAAGTATAGCTAAAGAATAAAAGTTGGAAATATCTAATTATGGATAGGGAAAGTAGATATGAGGAAATTAGAGGTTGAAGTAAAAGGTATGTGCTGTGACCATTGTGCTGCCAATGTCAATAGAGGTTTAAAGGAGATAACCGGTGTAAAGGATGTGGAAGTAGATTTAAGGGAGGGATTGACATTTATTACCATAGATGAAAATACTGATATAAATAGGGTAATAAATAATATAAGAAATAAAATTAACTATCTTGGATATATACCGGGTGAAATAAGAATAATAGAGGTTGACGTGGCATGAAAGCTATTACCAATATTTTTCCAATACTCATCGTCTTGTTACCTATGCTATTTTTCACTATTAGGCATTCTTCATAGTACAGTTACCGGTAACTACATGACCCTAATACATACAGTGAATCAAGTTATCAATGACTGTGAACAATTTGCACAATACTGCGGGTGCTGCTAAGAAAGTTTTTAAGGTATTTAACAGCAGTTATAAGATTTTAACGTAGTTTAAAGATTTTCATTAATCCCACTATCCCTCCTAAATGCCTTTCAACGAACCTCAACAACTCCTCAACGCTCCTTAAGTTAAGGGAGACCAATAGCTCCCTAACCGCGTTAACGAGCATCACGAAGAGGAGGACATAACCTTGAAGCCTAACCCTCTTGAAGAAAGAGGTATCTTGAAGACCTAGAACCTTAATGTCCCTGTGAAACTTCTCGATCTCCCACCTTATCCTCCAAGTCTCCTCAACCTCTTCCTTGCTAAGGGATAGGTCAGTAGTATAGAGGTTCCTCCTGCCGTAATCTTTATATTCCTCGACGAACAACTTAACTGTAATAACTTTGTCCTTCAGGGTCAAGTCAACCAAGTAACTTCCAGGGGGTAGATCGCCCACGTGAAGGTGACCCTCCACCTCATCATGGGTCCCCTGGATTGACTTGACTCTGAGGACTCTCCTATTGGACTTCAGTTCAGACACTACCTTGTCAGTTACGAGCTCACTCGACCAATACCAAGAGTCGAAGACGACTCTCATCACTTGAAACTTCGCTCTCAGCAGCTTCATTAATGCAGAGGCCATCTGGATCTTGGTTTGGAACTCCTTCACCATTCCCCTCTCGTACATTTCTCTAGTAGCGTAGGGGAAGGCTCCTATCATGTAAGCTTTCTTGGTGTTCAGATCGTAGATTGCGATTGTTAGTAATTGGACTCCGGATTCGAATCTCTTGTGTGCTTGACACCACATGATGTAGTTTCCTTGTCCGCTCGCTCTGTTTCTAGCTCTAGCGTATTCCTTGTGGTCGAACGTGTCGTCGATTATGATTATTACTGGTCCTTTGATTAGTTCTCTTAATTTGTCTAGGTAGTTCGTCCACGCTTTTTCCACTTCCTCTAACGCTTTGAGTAGGTTGTTGTAATCTAGGTTGAACGTTTGTGAGATGTTCTTCACGCTAGCTCTATCGCTTATGAATGCGATTAAGGCGAGAGCAATAGCGACCTTTTTTGTTAGTCCTTGCATCCTTAGTGTTCCTACTACGAAATTGATGGTGTTTACGAGTTCTGCCTTAGCTCTACTTACCAAGTCCTTGATCTCGTTTTTCATATATTTTAATGAAATGACCTAGAATGTTAAAAACTTTCTAGGTAGTACCGTGGACTCGGTACTACTAAGGGAAAATATGATAACTGCTGGTATTTAATTTTTCTCTTTTCTCTCTAGAGTGTGGTCAACAATTTCATGCATTTGAAATATTTGCATTTATTATCACTCTCCTATCCACTAAATACACTTGAGTGTAAAGAATGTTGTAGATTAGGAAGAAGGTAGAGAGCCAACTCGTAATCGTTAACCTATTTGAACTCCAAGGGAAATGAAAGTCCATAGAGGAGAGCCTATGCTTCAATGTCCTAAACCCCTGCTCAGCGTAATCCCTCCTACCAAACGTAACCCACTTGTGCCCAACATTAAACCAGTCAAATGCATTATAAGCTGGTAAACCGTCATGCAAGTAAATCACTCGATCAACCCTCTTAAAGTACTTACTCGCAATTTCCTCAATCCCCCTCATGTTAACTAGGACAATTAACACGTGAAAACCACTCCTCAAGCTAGTGACCATGAAGAAAGGAATAGCCTTTGTCACAACATCCCTAACGATCCAAACGTAATAGTAATTACCCCTAACGCAAACAACCTTAGTCTCGTCAATAGCGTAAAGACTCAAGGACACAACGTACTTAACGCTACCAAGCCTCTTGTAATAGTAAAGCAAGGTGGAATGTGGTAACGTAGTCCTCCAAGAGGATAAGCCAGCTAGATAACTCGCTAGGCTTAACGCGACCTCCTCCCTAACGTGAAATCTTGGCTTAAGATTAATATACTCCATTAGGATTAAAATAACTTGGGTGAGCACGGGGATGTTCCATCTGTTCATCATGTGCTCACCAATAAAAATCCCGTGCTCACCCAAAAAGGTATTACGCTAAATAAAAGGATTTATTTCTATAATAGAAGCAACTTATACGATTAATTTCAAATTAATTAAATTGTTGACCACACTCTCTCTCTAGATACCCTTAATAATATCTTCATTGGATCACTGAGAGGGAGTTAAAATTGCAAAGGAGCCTTAAATTGTCCCCCGGGCTGGGTTATAGTCTCCTGATTATATAATATTTTCATAGATATTGTAATCATATTTAATACTTATAATAAATTTCTTATTCTCTTCTAACGCGTTTTTAATGCGTTTAGTTAATGAAAGCATATCTTCACTTACACCAATCATAAAAGTTTTTTCAGAGTCTGAAAATTTTAATATTTCTAAATCATTAAATTCATTAATGTAAGAATCGGAAAATACCGAAAACATTACGATATTAGCTCTCTGTAGATCAACTAGAGGAATTTTTTTAATTAAGTCACTATTAAATAATTTTTTTATTTTATTAGAAATTTTACTCTTATTAAGATTTAATTTTAATGATAACTCGCCAAGATCAATTTTCTGATTAAATTTTAAAAGATGTATTATTTGCTTATCAATATTATTAATGGAAATATTTTTGTTCACATTTATTTCCATAAATTTTTCGCCTTTAGTTAATGTTAATATTCTTTTCTTATTTTCTTCTAACTCTTTCTCACTTTTCCCAATGACCTCATAGATAGTATAACCTTCTATACACAAAAACTTAGATGTAACATACGGTAAGTCATAACCATGATCATACCCCTTAATAATTATAAAAGAATGTAAGTATCCTAAAACATTAGGATTTATATATATACTAAAGCCCTTTAAGATTCTGTTTTTAATATGAGTTTTTAATCTATAGTGTACAGCTTGATGTGAAATTTTAAGTACTTTAGATATATGCCTTAAGGATGTATTTCCTCTAAATAGCTCAATAATAATTTTCTTATCTATTTCGTCCATAAAATCATTTTATTTAGTTGGTTTATAACAGTTATTATACTTTCTACGAGTGTGGACAACAATTCTATGCATTTGAAACATTTGCATTACTCCTTTAGTAGTTTCCTGAAAATGACGTCAATTTGACTTTGCAGATTGTAAGAGTGATCCAATGAAGATATTATTAAGCGTATCTAGAGAGAAAAGAGAAAAATTAGATTGAATATAATATATTATTACAGTTAGGTTGCAGTTGAGGTCTACTGTTATCGTGATCTGGAATAATCTCCGGAAGGATTTCCAGATCCTCTTACGTTCCCTTACAATCTGCAAAGGAATACTGAATCACTTTATCTAGGAGAATTCAAAAACCCTTAAAAAATAAAATAACTTGTTACAAAAATTATGATAATCATTACTCTTTCTTAATTGCTTTTTGTATCATCGACATCATTTCTGGTGTGACTTCTTTAATATTATGAGCTTTTTCAGCATGCGCCTTAATTATTGCCATTAGTTCATCTTCCGACATAGCACCTTTCACTTCGAAATCGCATTTTTGTCCTACATCTTTGCACTTAAACGAATACGTCATATGCTACTATTCATCAAACGCTAATATAAGGATTCTTCAAATTTATTTTGACGTTTTTCACAAGTCATTATTGTTACATGATAAAAATATTTTTGACTTACTCTTTTATATTATCTATTTAATCGTGTTAATGGAGAGTCATGAAATATCTAATCTCCGTGTTAACTGATCCTACGGAAAGTAGAGGTAACATGGTGAAAGTAGCTCACGCTATCCTATATGCTATGGAACTAAAGAAAAATGGTCACGATGTTTTAATACATTTCGATGGAGGAGGAATTAAGACTTTTGAAAATGAAAGTTTGAGAAAGTATATAGAACTTGCTATAAAAGAGGGAATAGTGTATGGAGCATGTGGTTATTGTGCATCTCCCTCACATATAGGAGGTAAAGAAAAAATTGAGAAAATTGGGGTAAGATTGATTGGAAATGAAAGCAGTCATATTGGCATAGCAGAATTAATTAATGAAGGTTACTATCCAATTATAATGTGATATGAAATGTTATATGCATTCGACGTATACGGTACTTTATTTGACGTTAATAGCATAGTCGAGGAAGTTGGAAATATGGAGTTAGTAAATGAGTGGAGGAGGAAACAACTAGAGTATAGCTGGCTTTTAACAATTATGAATAGATATGAAAGTTTTTGGGAAATAACAAGAAAGGCATTAATGCACGCCATGAAGAAGTTTAACGTCTCTTTAGACGTAAACAAAGTCATGAGGGCATGGCTTAATCTTAAACCTTTCGAAGACGTAATAGAAGCTTTACCCAAAATAAAGGCAAGAAAAGTAACGTTAACAAATGGTGATGAATGGATGGTTAGAGAACTACTGAAAAATTCAAACTTATTAGAATATTTTGATGAAATGATAGCTGCTGAAAGAGTTAAAAAGTACAAGCCAGCTAGAGAAGTTTATAAATTAGTTGAAGGAGCAATTTTCATATCTTCTAACCCCTGGGATATAGCTGGTGCACATAATGCTGGATTATCTGTAATTTATATTAATAGATATGGTTATAATTTAGAGGAGATAGATATCGGAGGCGAATTAAAAATAATTAAATCCCTAAGGGAATTACTGTAAGATATACAAGTTACACAATTCCATAATACTTACAGTAGTTTCCTGAAAATGACGTCAATTTGAAATACCTTAAAAACTTCTTAGGATGATAATACCAAGATTAAAACAATGCCACACCCGCAGTATTGTGCAAATTGTTCACAGTAGGAGTTCTTGAATAATATCTCCTTTTTTTTGATTACAAGTCATTATTGTTTTAAACTCAATCATAGCAATGATGAGAGAATTCTTTTTATTTTCATCTAGTCCAATTATTATACATTTCTAGAGCTAAATAGTTCTGCTATATTGATAATTCTTTGTGTGTTTTCAACATCGATTATTATAGTAGTTGTTACATCCTTTCCTACTAATGAGCTAATTTTACTGCAGCACTCCATTTTATTATCACATATATAGCAAAAGTTAGCACAAATACAATTAGGACGTTCTTGACTCATTATCAGATATTTTCATTTCCCATGTGAACTACTTCGCCCTTGCGGACGGAGCATCCCCACCTCGCGATGAGGATTTCCTGCTTCTTCCGGGAAACTTGCTATACACTCCCTCTGAAAAGGGAATGTATAGTAGAGGTTTCCCGTCCACAGGCACTAAGGGCAGTCCCGACCCCGCACAAAGAATATTTAGAGAAGCATTATAATCACGATCTGCCACCCAACCACACTTAGGACAAACAAATGTTCTGTCAGCAAGAGTAAGGTCGTTTCTCACATAACCACATCTCGCACACATCCTTGACGTGTTTCTTGGGTCTACCTTCACCACCCTCCTACCAGCTCTTTCAGCCTTGTAGGAGAGGTGATGAAGGAAGAGGGAGAAGTTTGAGTGAAGAATATGCTTCCTAAGGGTCTTGCTTTTTGGTCTCTCTACCATTTGTTTAGTTTCCAGATCTTCAACGTAAATCTCGTCATATTGTTCCACTAGCCATGTGGTTATCTTGTGTATGTAATCGTTCATAACGTTCTTTGCGTGTTCGTGAAGTTTTGCGAGCTTAACCCTAGTCTTTTCATAGTTTTTAGAACCTTTCTTTTTCCTAGATAATATTCGTTGGACAAGACGTATTTTCTTCTCGATCTTGTCGAACACTTTTGGATTTTCTATAACAATACCATCTGATGTTGTAACTAGTTTCTCAACACCAACGTCAACACCAACTCTCCTACCGTTACTTGGTAATGGTTTCTTTTCAACCTCAATCTGGAATATGGCATACCAGCCTGTAGCATTTTTCACTATAAGCACTCCCTTCACTCTCCCTTCTAAAGGTCTGTGAAAGAGTACCTTTACGGAACCTATCTTTGAGAGAATTAGCTTATCTCCCTCAACCTTGAAGCCAGATTGGTTGTAGTTTATGAACTTGAGGATCTTCTTATATCTGAGCTTACCAACTTTCTTTCCTTTCTTCTTGAGTTCGTGAAGTGCTCTAATATTATACCATAATACATTGTTTACCATTTGGAGGGCCTTTGAGTATACCAGTTCCTTTCCCTCAACTTTCAAGTCCTTGATCATTGCTTGGGTGTCACTTGGGGTTATCTTCTTTCCCTCTCTTCTCGCTTTCGTAATAACGTCTAACAACGTGTTGTAAACTTTTGCTTCAACTTGCATTACTCTGAGGAGTTTCTCCTCTACTTCTTTAGACGGGTAAATCTTGTACTTGAAGGATAGTTGTACTACGTTACTCTTTTCCTTGGCTCTCCACATAGTTCTCCTCTAACGTAACTTGTCCGCTAGTTGCCAAGAAGTAGGATGGGGACCATAGATGTCCTTTCCATAACTTGTGGAAATTTTCTCTGTATCTCCCTTGAGGTTATTGTCTTTATAGCGTTTATGTACCTTGGTATGTTAAGGGTTGGTTTAGCCTTGAATATGTGGAAGTGATCCTTGTCAACGCTAATGTCTATAACTTTGAATGTTTTGCTTATTTCACGAATTGTTTCTTTCTAAGAAATTTATGATCTCCTCATTGTCGAACACTTTCCTGCGGTACTTGACTACTTGGACATAGTGGTAGTAAAGCACGTAAACTGAATGTGCATTTCTGCTCAATCTTTTCCGCATAGTTACATGTATTTTTCAAAAACTATAAAAATCTTTCTATAAGGGGGCTATCCCTCACGGAAGGGGACTTTCGCCCCCTTAACCCCCATAAAGTTAAACGTTATATGCCATACGTAATTTTTAGGAAACTACTATATAGGTAATATACTAAAATCTCTCCACGAGTTAGTATAATAGTTCTAGTAATTGTTAAAGCAACACACATCTCATCATAAATTTTTAAGTACAAAACCTCCTCCTTCATAAGCCCAAACACTGTTATTAGCGTATGCATATTCCACATAATTTCTTAACAAATTATCATTTGGTAAATTCCTTATACTATTCTCATTACCTAAAACAATCAGCTTATACCTAGCCCTAGTAAAGGCTACATTCAACCTACGCTTATTAGTAGCAAACTTCAGATCATTAGTAGTAGCAGTCACACTGAAAATTATCACATCCTTCTCCCTCCCTTGAAACGCATCAACAGTATTAATCTCAACATCGTAGTCACTTAACTCCTCAACCAACCTATTCCTCTGAGCCCTATAAGGTGAAATTATCCCAACCTCTACACCTCTTAACCAAGGGACAATCTCCTTAATAGCTTTGATTTCCATCTCGTTATAAAGACTCTTGCTCACCTTATTTTCAGTAACCTTTACCTCCCTACCATTAACGTGCACAAACACTACCTGCTTTAAAGGATCTAGTAGAGGGAAGTCCGACTTAATATGTAGAGATAGGTTAAAACACCTCGAATCTGGAACAATCTCGTTATTATACACATGTTTAGCAACAAAATTAATTATCTTAACATTACTTCTGTAATGCTTTCTCAATCAAAGACTCCTATGCTTATACTTCTCTATTAGTGTAATAAAGGAGCTGTACTTTGCAACCTCATCATCGTCATTAATAGACTTTAAAATTGGTGGCAATTGGTTATGATCACCAACAACCACCCACTTCCTCCCCTTAACCATTCCCAATAAGGCCAAAGTTATTGATGCTTGACTCGCCTCATCAATTATTACAGTATCAAATGATATATTTGTGAGTGGTGCTAACTGGGACTTAATAAGCGTTGAACCCACAACCTTAACGTCTTTAAGCACTTCCTCTGAAATCTTACTGATTAACGCATTCCTCTTCTCTAATTCTTCACTTAACTTTTCGTAAACGAGAGGAGAAGTATTACCCCTAGAAATTTCATCTAATAATTTCTCAATTTCAAGTTCGATCTTAGAGAGAATATCTCTAGCACGTTCCCTAACTTGAGGGGTCAGAAGGAACGGTCTTACCTCCTTTGAGACCTTTTCAACCATCCCAACCCTCACAATGTCATTTGGAATCCTCTTACCTAAGAGCTCAATAACGTTATCAACTGCCCTATTTGTGTGAGAAGTTACTAACACCTTTTCTCCTCGTGAAGATAAAGCCTCGGCTATCTTACTTATCACCCTAGTCTTACCAGTGCCAGGTGGGCCAATTATAAGAAGTAACTCATTATCGTTCAAATCTAGTGCTGAGTTTAACGCCTTATTCTGGTGCTCATCTAATTCAACATCTTTAACACTTACTCTCTGTGAAAGAGGTGGTAATTCAACATCTTTGAAGAATAAATCTAATGCATTATGGTTAAATATCTTAAAACCTCGAACATAATCTACTACACCCCCTGTGTTAAATGCTCTTTCGAGTAGTTCTAATTGGACAAGATAACTAATTAGTAACTCATTATCGCGGATAGACACTTTTTTCTTAGGGAAATGAACGTCTTTTCCAAACTTAACTAATAACCTCCCACCGCGTGAAGATATTACAGTTCCGGGGATATTTCCTACAAGTACTTGATCCCCAGGTTCAAAGAGGTTTGCGTACTTGGTCTTAAACACAACTAGAGAGAAGTAATAATTCTCAACCTCAGCATTATAATGGATTATGTCCTCTTTAGCAATCTCCATTTCATTCAAAATTGTATAATATAACTTGTAAGGGTCCATCACTTTCACTTAACCCTCTAATTATTTAAATGGATCTTAAAGAATTAAGGATTATTTTCACAAGTTGTCAAGGAAACTAGTTAAACCGAGTAGTCAACCTAAAAGATTTCTTTGACGTTAATAGGTAGTTTAGCTATGGTCGTTATGAGAGGTCATTCCAATTTGGAGAACTTGTATAAATAAAGAGAAAATGTATGCCTTAATTTTACGAGAGCTTAAAGAGAAAGCTGAGAGATTTTAGGTACAGATATAAGTAGCAGAAAGAATAGTAGAGATATTGCTATATATAAAAGAAAAGCCGAAGAAAATAACAGAATGAATGGAATATTTTGAGGAATGGATAGTACTTTACGTAAACTTGCCTTAAACCTCAAATACTAACGTAAATTCTCTTCGAAAAGATTTAAGTAATCGTAAATAGTTCAAGCGTAGTATATAGTGTAGTATAAATATACCTTAGTCTTATATTGGAAAAACTAAACGTCACATACTGACGTCATTTTCAAGAAACTCCTATACATTAATTAAAAAATAAAATATAGAGACTTTTCTTCTCTAAGATGTATTGAACCAGTATTGTGCAATTTTCTCGCTCCTAGATCTAATCTCAGTTAATTGCTAAAGTATCGATATCAATCATTGTTTACGCTCCTTGTTTTTACCACTATCTTATGATGGTTTATAGTTCTGTAAACACTCCTCTACGAATTTCTTAAGTTTCCATCTATTTACACTCCCATTAACATTTTCAGCAGCAACTCTGACGTCTAACTCCAGATCTCGTATGTCGTCAAATTTAAAGCATGGATTTAATATACGATTCCAAGCTTCAGAAGATTCGCCTGGAGGCACTGTAAAGCATATTTTATCAATATTCCCTAATAATTTGTTAACATCTTCTAATGAGCTCTTATCACTCGTACCTTGTCCGGAACTATCAGTTTTCAATCTAATAAAAAGTACAACTAATGATTCTTCACCAACAATGTCTAATGAATATTTATATGTGTAACCCCAAGGTGCCATAGCACCATGTTTATCGTCAAGTTTTACCCATCCTCTTGAATTCTTAGCTAATGCCCTACTACCAAAAGGTATATACTCAACTTCGTATCTCATACTACATTGAATACATTTATATTTTTGTTTCTCGTCACATGGGATATATTCACTTTCTTGCGGGTCTACTTCTTTGACTCTTATCTTTAAACCTTCTATCTCATTCCCCGTAACCTTCAAAAATTTAAACTCAGGTTTGAAAAGCGTGTCTAAATATCTACCTAAAATAACTCCAAAAATAGTTCCAAGTATGGAAATAACTTTAATAGCTTGAGGAATAAAAGAGGTAATCAAAATAATAATGATAATAGATAAAAATAGGATGATGAGTAATAGGGTCACTTTATCGTTTATCACTCTCTTGACAGCAATTTTCAAAGATGACGCTTGCATAATTAAACTATCTATAATTATGATTTATTAAAATTTATTGTGTTATAGATTATTTTTTGTGTTATTGAGAGTTTGATAAGGCTTAAATAACTTTTTCCATTTAGAAACCTTCATTAGGAGATATTCTAAACAGCTGTTACGTATAAAAATTTTTACACTTCCAACCGAGTAACTTTTCTCTTTTTTCTCATAATTCTCTCCATGGATTAGGAAATATTTTCAAAGGCAATATTGAAACTGATAGGATCAAAACTACTGCTCCTTTACATGCGTAATATAAGGGCTATATCTCCTATCCCCCGCTGAACTATTATTTTTCCGTATCGTAATGATAAAAAAGTAAGTTTCAGCAGATAAGCTATTGAGATTAATAATGTTAAGCCTACATATACATATATATTGAACTATATATATATTGAATATTTTCTTCTAAATTGGGAAAAGATAGAAGCGTTTAATTAACACATTGAAAGAATATGCGCTTAAATAAATAAGGAAAGAACATATAAGTATAATTGTGATATTTATAACTAGCACGGTTGTTTTTAAAGAATGACTTACAATACGATGAAAACTTAAAACTCTACATCAAATATTCCAGCAGGAATTTGGTTAGATCAACATTAATCCGAGTGGAAAAAGGAAATAGTTGATGAAAGATGAAGAAGGTTTGAAAATACGTAGAAAACTCATAACTGCAAAGGAGCTTAGAGTAATGACAGTAAGACTCTAACCGCATATGTTAATATAACTAAATCAAACATATCTATCTTCCCTTCTGGTAGTTTAAACCCATGTATAACATGATTTGATATTTGTTTAAGGTTTCTCAACATTTCGTCGAGTTTTCTATCTTTTAAACTTGTTATCTCATAAATGTAGTCCCATACATTTTTTAGAATTATATCGTTGACTTGCTTACAACATTCTCTCACACTCTTCACGTTATAATTCGAATTACATAATCTCTTGACGATCTTTTCAATTTGACTTTTTATATTTTCAATATTTTTCTCTAATTCTTTCTCATATTTATCTTTTACTTTATCTTGCAATGTTCTTTGGAATATTATTAAATTGTAATATGCAAATACACGATTATCATTATCAATAGCATTTTCGATTTCATTTATTAGAAAAGAGACTTCCATATGCTTATTTTTAATTTCTTTTAAGGTTTCTTTTATCCATTTTTTTAAAGCAGTTTCGTCTTGACTAGCATAAACTATGAGGTCCTGCGGTAATTTGTTAAGCTTTAATAGCACAATTTTTTAATGTATGAGGAATATATAAAACGAGATGGTTAAAAAAGTAATATACTACGATCGGACCGTTAGTCCAAGCTTTTTAGACACAAAGGTAATCTTAAGTAAACCACCAGATTATGACGTAGTTGATTATTTTACTATTTCTGAATGGTTAGAAGTAGCTGGCAAGGGTGATATTTTAGTCTTCGCTCACGATATTATTCCTTATACTGCATATGAGATTACCCCATATTCCACAGATAGTAAATTACTAAGGTTTTTGCAGAGAGGCGGAATCGTAGTCTGGTTGGGTGACGTCCCATTCTTTTACAGGCTACATTGTTATGATAGTTCGCAAGAGAAAGAAATAGAAGAGACTAAAGAATTGCTAAAAAAGAACGTTAGCTATACATTAATACCTGAATTTTACTTAAAGAAATACGGTCCATATGAAAGAGATAAACAGTTGTGCACGCTTGACATAATTGGCGGATTCTATGCAGATCTTAACAACGTTAGTTGGATTGGATTAGATTTTAAACATTTAAACTTCTATAAGTTAAATGATGTTTGCTATCTAAATACACCAGCAAGAATTACCCCAACGATTATAGGAAAGCTTTTGGGTTATCAAAGCAGAGAAACGATAAGGCCGGTAAAGCTAACTACCAAAATCTTTCCATTAACTATGACAGAGTTAGATGGGATTTGTCAAGGAAAATACGCCGGTTCGTGGATAGCACAGATAGGTGAAGGAGTATTTGTAAGATTATATGACCACAGGGAGGACATTGTTAACGTTTCGAATATATTCAAAATAGCAGAAACATTATCTAACTCAATACAGTTAAAACTGTGAAAAAGACGTGGAGAGTCAAAATTCCTATTATTTCATTATAGAGGGAGAATTTTCAGCAGTTGTTTTCTGAAAATAACGTATATATAGTAGACAACATTAAATTCTTCCGATGTAAGACTAAGGTGGATTTATATTATACGCGCTTGAACTATTTACGATTACTTAAATTTGAAAAGAATTTACGTTAGTATTTAAGGTTTAAGTGATTTGAGGTAAATTTACGCAAAGTACTATACTTTATCTCCGAGATCGATTTATTTGATAACGCGTATTTAGAACGCTAGGGACTAGCATGGTTTGCTCTATTAAATTGATTTTTTCATGATATTACCTTCTACTCTTCACTTGGTAGTCTTACCCATTAAAATGTAGAATCAATTACTCTAATCAAGGTCTATAGAAACAAATTGAAATCACAAAGGAGACTTGAATGGCCCATTTATTTCTTATTACTCTATGATATAATTCTATTGAAATTTCTTGAAGAGCTCCACAAAGTACATTAAACCGCTAAGCTTATTTAATTTCTGTCTTTCCTTTTATCTATGAAAGTTTTAGTGACTGGAGCTGGAGGATATATCGGAACTGTTCTTGTCCCATTATTACTCTCAAAAGGCTATGAAGTAATAGCCCTAGATAGGTTCTTTTTCGGAAAGACATTGCAAGAAGATAAGGGACTTAAAATAGTAGATGATGACATCAGATTTGTTGAACCAGACGTTTTAAGAGGAGTTGATGCAGTAATTGACTTAGCCGCACTCTCAAATGATCCATCTGGTGAACTAGATCCAATAAAGACTTGGTCTATAAATTATCTAGGAAGATTTAGGATAGCAAACTTAGCTAAGAGAATGGGAGTTAAACGCTATATTTTACCGTCCTCATGTAGTGTTTATGGTTTCAGAGAAGACATAGCTGATGAAACCTCATCAACTAATCCTTTAACCACTTATGCCAAAGCTAACTTAAAAGGTGAAAAAGATATTTTACCTTTAGCTGATAAGAACTTTACAGTTACAGTATTTAGAATAGCAACAGTATATGGTTATGCAAAGACTCGAAGAATGAGGTTTGATCTTGTAATAAATGCTTTTGTTAGAGATCTAGTTACCAAGAACAAGATATTTGTAATGAAAGACGGTACTCAATGGAGACCTTTCGTCCATGTTTGGGATGTAGCTAACGCTTTTACCATTGCCTTAGAAAAGGAAACAATAAATGGTGAAGTATTTAACTTGGGTAGTGATGACCAAAATTATCAAATATTTGATTTAGCTGTGAGGATTTCTAAGGCCTTAAACAAAGAGTTAAATTATGAATGGTACGGTTCACCAGATAAGAGGTCCTATAGAGTCTCCTTCAAGAAACTTAAGGAGAAGTTTGGTTACGTTCCAAAATATAGGGTTGAAGATGCTGCTGTAGAAATTTCTAAGGCTATTTTATCTGGTGAATTAGATCCAAATGATCCGAGATACATTACTGTAAGTTGGTATAAGAAGTTAATAAGTGAGGGAGTTTTAGTTTAACTCACTAGGGGTGAAGACAATAAGACCCACTATATAAGTTAATTTTTTAGTCTCCTTCTATTAGAAGAATAAACACATGCCATTTGAGTTCAAACGTTTAGAAATACCAGAGGTAATATTAGTAGAGGCTAAACAATTTCTAGATAATAGAGGTTATTTTGAAGAAATCTACAAGAGGAGTGACTTTGAACCTCACATACCGTGCAATTTCGTCCAGGTAAATCATTCCTTTTCAAAAAAGGGCGTATTAAGGGGCTTACACTTTCAACTAAAACCAATCCCTCAGGGTAAATTAGTAACTGTGACTTCTGGAAGGATTTTCGACGTAGCTGTTGACTTAAGAAAAAACTCTCCATACTACAAGAAGTGGGTTTCAGTTATTTTAACACCAAGTAAACTATTATGGATCCCAGTAGGCTTTGCTCACGGCTTTCTTGCATTAGAGGAATCCCACGTAGTTTACATGGTAACTAGAGAGTTCTCAAAAGAACACGATGCTGGTATTAGCTATGATGACCCAGAAATAAATGTCAAGTGGCCCACTGATTCTGAAATTATAGTATCAGATAAGGATAGAAACTTACCCTATCTAAAAGATGCCAAAATTAACTTTGAGTATGGAGATGATCTTTGCTAATAGTAAGTCAGTGTAAGTTCCTTCATTAATACCTTTATATAACTCTTCCCTTCATTAAGATTTTTATTAGTCAATTAGAACTGTATTCTATGAAAACGCTTATTATTGGAGCTTCTGGACAATTAGGTATCGAGCTATCTAAACTATTTCCAGATGCAATCAAAACTTACTCTTCTCACGAAATACCTGGAGGTATTAAGTTGGACGTAACAAATTTCAGTGCCGTTGAAGATTTAATTCTTAAGGTTAAGCCAGATGTTGTAATAAACACCGTAGCTTTTACAGACGTTGATGGCTGTGAAAAATACAAGGACAAGGCGTACAATATAAATGCAGAGGCTGTAAAACACATTGTAAGGCCTTCAAGGGTAGTTGAAGCTTATTTAATCCACGTTAGCACAGACTACGTATTTGATGGGGAAAAAGGGAACTACAATGAGAACGATATACCAAACCCAATCAACTACTACGGCCTAACAAAACTCATGGGAGAAGCTTACGCCATGTCTTATGATGACGCTCTTATAATTAGGACTTCCGGAGTGTTTAGACATAAAGCTTTTCCAGTCTACGTTTATAAAACACTAAAAAGTGGGAAAGAAGTCTTAGCATTTAAGGGTTATTATTCCCCAAT
Organism: Sulfolobus sp. E5-1-F; assembly: GCF_009601705.1. Classification (NCBI taxonomy): domain Archaea; kingdom Thermoproteati; phylum Thermoproteota; class Thermoprotei; order Sulfolobales; family Sulfolobaceae; genus Saccharolobus; species Saccharolobus sp. E5-1-F. Next base: position 742,641 of record NZ_CP045687.1, read on the forward strand.
ATCAGCTAGAAAGTTGGCAAATGCAATCAAGGAACTAGTTGAGTTAAGGAAAACTGGGATCTTAAACGTAGCTGGGGAGAGAATATCGCGTTATGACCTAGCCTTAAAAATTGCAGAGAAGTTCGGTTTTGAAAAAAGGGTAAGGGAAGTAGACCAAATCTCAACGTGGGTAGCAAAAAGGCCTTATGATTCCTCCCTAGATATATCGAGAGCTAAGAAACTCCTTTCAACAGATTTTTACACATTAGACCTAGACGGGATGGTGGTAGATTAATGGAGGCAGTAATTTTACACGGCGGTCAAGGTACACGTTTAAGGCCTTTAACACACACTGGACCAAAGCAATTAATAAAAGTTGCAGGGAAACCGGTCTCACAATGGGTATTAGAACAAATAAGAGATGCTGGGATAAAACACGTCATAATCGTGCTAGGTGACAACATACCTACAAAAGTTACAGAATATTACGGAGACGGGAGTAGATTTGGAGTTGAAATAACTTACGTTTATCAAGGTAAGGCTAGGGGATTGGCTGATGCAGTTTATAAGGTTAAAGATGTTGTTTCAGACAAGTTCCTAGTTTATCTAGGAGACAACATTGTATCATACGACTTGAGGAGGTTCATGGAGTTTAATGGATCAGCCTCAATACTTTTAGCTAAAGTTGAGAACCCTAATCGCTTTGGTGTTGCTGTAGTCGAGAATGGAAAGGTGGTTAAGTTAGTGGAAAAACCAAAAGAGCCAATCTCAGACCTAGCTCTCGTAGGTGTGTACGCTTTCACTAAGGATGTCTTTGATGTAATAGAGGGTTTAAAACCTAGTTGGAGGGGTGAGCTAGAAATAACTGATGCACTTCAAGGGCTAATTAACAGAGGCAAAGATGTCAACTATGAAATTGTTGAGGGTTGGTGGAAAGATACGGGTACTCCAAAGGACATACTTGATGCAAATGCATTCTTACTAGACAAATACGCTGAAAAGAGAGTTGAAGGTGAAATAGAGAACTCTACCTTGGACGGAAGGGTAATAGTGGAAAAGGGTGCAGTAATTAAAAACTCTGTAATTAGAGGGCCAGCATATATAGGAAAGGGTAGTAAAGTAATTAATTCATATGTTGGTTCATTTACCTCTGTTGGAGATAATTGTGAGATAATAGAGAGCGAAATTGAATACAGTGTGTTGCTAGACAATGTGAAAGTGAAGGGAGTAGCGTTAATGGATTCGATAATAGGAAATAACTCCATCGTAGAAAAGGGAAAGAGATGGCAAAAATTAATTATTGGTGAAAACTCATCGGTGATATTATGATCATGATAATTGGAGGTGCTGGTTTCATAGGCTCAGCTTTCGTAAGAGAAGTTAACAAAAGGGGATAACACCAGTAGTGGTAGATTTACTTACATACGCCGGTAGGTTGGAGAACTTAAAGGATACATCATACGAATTTGTAAGAGCAGACGTAAGAGATGAAAAGCTACATGAGATAATTGAGAAGTACAAGCCAGAAATTGTAATAAACTTTGCACCGAGACGCATGTAGATAGGTCAATATATAAGCCACAAGAGTTTATAACGACAAACATAATAGGATAACGTGCTAGAAGCGTCTAGGAAGTACAACTTCAAGTATATTCACATTTCAACAGATGAGGTATATGGTGAGGAGTGTAGCGACGAGAATGCCCCTTTAAATCCTTCTTCTCCTTATAGTGCTTCAAAAGCCTCAGCAGATCTTTTCGTAAAGTCTTACGTAAGGACTTATGGTGTAGAAGCAGTGATAATCAGACCTTCTAACAACTACGGACCTAGACAGTACCCAGAGAAGTTAATTCCCAAGGTCATTATACGCACTCTTTTAGGACTCCATGTACCAATTTACGGTAATGGTGAACAAGAGAGGGACTGGATTTACGTCGAGGACACTGCTAGGATAATCTTTAATATAATAGAGAAAGCGGAGTGGAAAGGTGAGGTTTATAACATCCCCGGGGGGAAATAGGGTTAAAAACTTAGAGTTAGTTAAGATGTTGGAGAAAATAATGGGAAGGGAGATTAAGATTAAGTTTGTCTCTGATAGACCGGGGCATGATAGGAGGTATTGTATGATAAGCACTAAACTGAGCTATGCCACGACTCCATTAGAGGAAGGACTTAGAAGGACATATGAGTGGTATATTAATAACCAGTGGTGGTGGGCTCTGCTAATTGAGGACAAATCCTTTAAGGAAGATGAACCGTGGAAGGCTTAGTGAAATCGAATGCTCTAATCTATTAATAGATGCTGTTAAAAAGAATTTTAAACTAAACAATTCTTAAACTGTCATTAAATTACCTAGTTTAAAACATAAAATGAATTAGGTGTGTTTAACTGCCTATAGTAAATAGCAAATTATAGTCTAAATATGTTATAATATGAATGCTTTCTAACACCAGTCCTTTTACATCAGTTGTTTTAAGTAACTAAATAGAGCCTATCTAGGCAAAAAGCTTTGAGGCTAATATAAATCCAGAGTCTAATAAGATTAAGATTAAAAATGTGGGTAAAAGATAAAAGGACTTGTAACCACATTTTCCAATAAAGATACCAGATAGAACCGAATCATCGTTAGAATTACAGTAGACAAAATTGATAAAACCTATTAGACATTTATTCTTCTTTTTGTTTCTTTCATACATTTGTCACTCCCTTTAAATTTTTTCAATTAAAGGATAGGTATTACCATTTCACAATTAAGCCTTTCCAATTTGAAACTTTAGAAATAAGTTCTAAAAAAATAACTATACGAATATTTCATAGCTAAAAAGTGAGAAAGAATTTTTCCTCCTCGCTCTATCTTTTTGTTATTAACCATCCTTGTAAATACATTGCATCAAAACCACCAACAGCAAAACTCCTAATAGCATCTTGAGGAGTCTCAACCAATGGCTCACCAGCTAAATTGAAAGAAGTATTCATCACCAGTCCCTCACCCCTTAAGTCCTTAAAAGCCTTGATCACGTTATACCAATTCTTATCCTCCTCACCAGTAACAGTTTGAGGTCTTGCTGTTAAATCAACATGACAAGTAACTGGAACCCTCTTACAAACCTCCTCATCCTTATAACGAAGCATTAAAATCATAAACTCGTGTTTAGTAGGATCTCTGAAATACTCTGAGGCGTCTTCTAGAAGTAAAGAAGGTGCTAATGGTCTCCACCACTCCCTACCCTTAATGTCATTAACTAAACGCCAGTATTCTTTTCTAGTTGGGTCAGCTAAAATGGATCTGTGACCCAAAGCCCTTGGGCCTAACTCAGCCCTACCTTGATAGAAAGTAACAATTTCCCCCTTAGCGACCAAATCAGCAATAGGATTCATATCGTTGTCCACATATTCAGCCTTAAACTTACTCTTCCTAACTATATTCTTAACCTCATCGTCTGAATACTCCGGCCCAAAGTAAACGTGAGTAAGCCTCTCATTCTTCATCTTACCACCTAGAATGTGTTCATAAACGTAAGCAGCTGCACCAATAGGACCACCAGCGTCATTAGCTGCTGGAAAAATGAAAATGTCGTTGAAGAGATGAGAATAGTGAAGCTCCATATTAGCCTTAGCGTTCAAAGCAACGCCACCAGCCAAAGCAACCTTGTCTTCTCCCGTATGCTTCTTAGCCCAATAAGCCGTGGATAGAACAGCCTCCTCCGTGACTTTTTGAACAGCCCAAGCAATGTTAACAGCATTTTCATTCAACTCACCACGAGGATTCCAGTCCAAAGTTTTGGAACCAATAACACTCTCAGAAATAATGTCATAAATACGACTTATTTTCTGCCAATACTTCGTCTTTATTTTCTTTCCATCTAATAATATTGTGTAAGGTTCATCACCATCCGGTGTAATTTTTACAAACTCTTTGAGTTTATGATAATAACTTGATTCTTTACCGTAAGGTGCTAAACCCATACCTTTGCCTGGACCTTCAAGCGGGCTAAATTTAATACTCTGCATCATAGATTCATAAAGATTTCCTAAGCTGCCATATGATGTCCACATTGATAATATTGGTTCAAAGTTCCCATCTTTTACTTTCCAAATTACCGTTGATTCGTACTCACCAGAAGCGTCGATTGTTAGTATAGTGGCCGAAGAAAAACTAGAGAAATAATATGCTGATGATGCATGTGTTAAATGATGCCTAACGGGATAAATCTTTATATCATTTGGCATTTCTTCTCCTAGGTCATTAATTACTTTCCTTATCAATCTTTCAGCTAGATACATGTAATTTCCGTTTAAAAAGTGAATAATATAACCTAGAGGGCCTTTTCCTTCCCAAACTCCAAAATGAGAAGAATGAGCAAAAGAACTAAAATACACTCCTCTTCTAATTCTAAAATCGAAAAGTTTAGAGTCATAGTTAATAGCATAAGCATCAACATCTTTTGGTTTTATTCCTTGTTTTTTAAGAAATTTAAACGCCTCCTTCAGCGAATTAATTGGTGGTTCAAAAATAGAGTGTTTATGTCTAGTAAATCTTTCCTCTTCAACAGCAAATACAAGTTTACCATCTTGAATTACTGCAACAGCATGATCGTGTTCTGGAGGCCAGTTAAAACCAATAACAATCATATTAAGTAATGGTAAATTTAATACTTTAAATTTTTCTATGAAATTTACTTTGTATAACTCTTCTTAAAAACAGCGAAATTAATGTTTATGGTTACGATATAGGAGATTCTTTGCCAGATAAGAGTGTGGACAACAATTTACTTAATTTGAAATAAATTGTGTAACTTGTTTTGAGCATGAAATAAATGGGAGTGTTCTCATGCAGTCATCTTATTCGATATCTAATTGTAAAATTATATCAGACTAGTAATTTTTATAATTACTCATCTTGATCTAGAGGTAACTACGAAACTGGAACGTACAAAATAGTCTAAGAAGCTTTATGTGCGAGAACTGCGAGTTTTTTGAGCGAGCGAATAGCATGCAGCTCGCAGTTCTCGCACAACTAATACTTATGATTTTAAGAAATTTAAATCTTAAAAGAAAGTACGAGCTAAAGGATATTGCACTAGCGTTAGCAGCATACTCCTTGGGAGTTCAGATCACGAAAATAGGAATCCCACCATCAACACTATACTACTACTTGAGGAAAGTGGGAATAAGGAGGAGAAGGGAGAAGAGACCAACATGCCCATCATGCAACTCCAACAGAGTAGTCAAGAACGGCTCATCCAGAGGGAAAGAAAAATACAAGTGTAAAGCGTGTGGAAGAACGTTTTACAACACGCTGAAGCACAGAATGAATAAGGAACAAAGGGAGAGAATCTTAAAGGAGTACTTGAACAAGATGAGCATGAGGGCAATATCAAGAGTTGAGGGAAAGCCATTAACTACGGTCTACAGCCTAATGAAGAGGATTGGAGCAAAGGCCTTCACGAGCTTAATAATATTGAGGGGTCAACTCAAGGGTTTCATGGCTAAGTCTACAGTGTTTGACGAGTTCTGGACTTATCTTCGTGTTAGGCATGGGAAGGTTAGAGCGGATCTCTGGATTTGGACTGCTCTTTCTGATGGGGTACCTTTTTACGAGTCTGGGGATAGGGATTACAAGACCTTCCGTCTCCTCTTGAGCTGGTTACCTAGGAGTGGGGTAAATTATACTGATCACTACTGTGTTTATCAAGTTCTTGATAAGCGCGTAGCTAGTAAGAAGTACACTTACATTGTGGAGGGTCAAAATTCTTGGTGTAGCTCTTGCTAGGTTAGCTAGGGATACTAGGGTTAATAGGAGTCAGAGGATGGTGGATTACAGTTTGGCCTTGTTGAACGTTATGTATCCTCACGTGTTCTCAAGGGAGATAACGCCCTTAAACGAGATCTACTTGAAGGGAATACAGTATATTAGAGATGATCTGATATAATTTTACAACTGAATATCGAATAGGATGACTGCATGAGAACACTCCCAACAATATTATATCAGCTATAAGTTGTTAACTTTATCTTCTTTTATAAGATTATAAATTAATTAACCAAATTTATTAATCTCAAAGTTTTATCTAATATGGAGATTAACAGATACTGGTCATGAATTAAAAATGATTTGACAGTTAACCTAATTTTTATTATCTATTTCAATAATGTATAAAATTTATAGTTGAAATAAGAAAGATTTATAATACCGTTTTTAAAATTAATTGCAAGGTCTCTTTCTAGAGATCCACGTATAATATCTCCTATCTTATAATTTATTTCCCCAAATCTTGGTTTTATCTGATAAAATATTCTGAAATATAAATCTACATCTTCATAGCCATTTATATATGTTTCGTCCAATAGTTCAGCTCCGATTTTTTTAACAAAACTGCTAGAGAAAACAATAAAACTACCTCCATTAACTATTTTATATATTTTCCTACATATTAATTTTAACTTCTTTTCTATTCCTTTTCTTCCAATGTCACCAAATATATCGTATTTTATTCCAAATCTCCTTCTAATATTTGATAAGTAAAATATATAACGCAATTCTAAGGGGTTGTAGCTTATTCCGGCGTATACACTATATAACATATGACTTATTAACTTACATATATATACTGGAATAGAATGATAATCTGATTGAGGAGTAAAGACAACCTCTACACCTTTAACCTTTTCCAATTCCCTAACCAAAACATCGCTTTTATCTATCATAATCATGTCGTCGTTAGATACTACTATCCATTCTGGATCTAATTTTAGAGCTTCACGTATTCCCATATTGACAGAATGTGCAAAGTTAAAATACTGACCCCTACTCTCTACAAATACAATTGATAAACCATCAAAGATTTTCCTTGCTTCGTTAGCATATTTTCCCTTAATGTCAGCAGTAGGTATAACCACAGCTACTCTTGGATCTCCATCTATAACATGAATATTAGTCTGAGCCCTTGGTCTATTTCTACTCCATTTAATTATATCTTCAACGGAATCAAAACTATCTAGGAAAGATTTTATAGAATTTGGATCCTTACTAATAAAAAGTTCATCTAAATCATTAGTCATATAAGGTAATCTGTTATAACTTTAATATATTTACAGCATTTCATGAGACTTTAAGGGAATTTAAGATTTTCATCAGACTCTTCGTCCTATCTAAATTATTTTTAGCAACTTCCTCAATTTTGAGTGTGGTCAACAATTTCATGCATTTGAAATATTTGCATTTATTATCACTCCCCTATCCACTAAATACACTTGTGAGTATAAAGAATGTTGTAGATTAGGAAGAAGGTAGAGAGCCAACTCGTTAACCTATTTGAACTCCAAGGGAAATGAAGGTCCATAGAGGAGAGCCTATGCTTTAATGTCCTTGCTCAGCGTAATCCCTCCTACCAAACGTAACCCACTTGTGCCCAACATTAAACCAGTCAAATGCATTATAAGCTGGTAAACCATCATGCAAGTAAACTACTCGATCAACCCTCTTAAAGTACTTACTAATCTCCTCAATCCCCCTCATGTTAACTAGGACAACTAACACGTGAAAACCACTCCTCAAGCTAGTGACCATGAAGAAAGGAATAGTTACAACATCCCTAACGATCTAAACGTAATAATAATTACCCCTAACGCAAAAGTCTCGTCAATGGCGTAAAGACTCAAGGATACTACATACTTAACCCTACCAAGCCTCTTATAATAGTAAAGCAAGGTGGAGTGTGGTATACTCCAAGAGGATAAGCCAGCTAGATAACTCGCTAAGCCTAACGCGATCTCCTCCCTAACATGAAATCTTGGCTTAAAATTAATATTATACTCCATTAGGATTAAAATAAGCTGGATGAGCAAGGGGATATTCCATGTTCATCATGTGCTCATCAATAAAAATCCCGTGCTCACCCAAAAAGGTATTACGCTAAATAAAAACAATTTATTTCTGTAGTAGAAGCAACTTATACAATTAATTTCAAATTAATTAAATTGTTGACCACACTCCTCTTGTTTTTACATAAATTCAACATATATCCTCACCCATAGTTTTTGTTAAAAGTATTAAGCACATTAATACTAATACTTTTCAATTTTCGTCTTATTATAGATTAGATAAAAATGTCATAATAAATCAGTAATACATAATTGTTAAAGTTATTATTGTTTAATGAATAAAAGATTTACTAGAAATAATATCCCAAGGTAAATGGTATTCCTTTTACTAAAGTGGGAATAAGTAGTTTAATCTTTTCTGATGTAGTTAACCCTGGCCTTGTTTTTCTCTCCTTAGCGATTATCTCATATTTTGTACCTTTTAATAATTTAGCATTCTTCCCGTACTTATACCACTTCCTTATGAACTGAGGAAGAGAATCGTCCTCTATATGATAAACTGCATTTGGAATAAATTGTACTTTGCCCTTGTATATTTTCATTACTTCATAATAGATTACACTATCCTCAAAAGCATTAAGCCTTTCCGCTAAACTTCTAGGAATATTTTCATAAGCCTTTAACAACAACTCTCTTTCATACATTCTGGGAATGATCCCACCTTTAATCACATCTAAGTTTTCCCTCCACTTCTTGTGAGTTATTTCCCTATCGATCGACATTATCTTATGAACTAAACCCTTACCTACTGTAATCTCACCTAAAGCAATAACTTTCTCTTCAAAACCTTTGAAGTTCTCAGAAAAATACATATCAGAGTCTAGGTTAACTATGTAATCACCTTTAGCAATTTTAGAACCATCAATTCTAGCAATTAACCTACTTCCCTTAACTTGAATAACCTTAGCTCCTTCTTTTTCAGCAATCTCAGCCGTATTATCGGAGGAAAAGGAATCTACCACGATTACCTCATCAGCGATCTTTAATGCACTTCTAACGACAAGGTGAATAGTACGTGAAGAATTGAAAGTAGGAATGATAACTGAAAGCTTCATTGAAATTAAGAAAGAGAAATCAAGTATTAATGCTTAACTAACTGTAGTAAGTTTTAATAAGTATCTCGTATCATTAAAGTATTTGTAACTTACTACTAAATTGAGTAATATCATATTATATTGCTTAAGGTATTAATTTTTACACATTCTAGATCATAATAATTAACAACGGACTCAAAAAATTTTTAGTAGGCAAATTCAATCAAGACTTCTCTAGTTATTTTTGGCTGTGTATAATTAAGTTAGAAAGGGAATGTTGCCTTGATATGGCCGTAGATTTAGTTAATTTGATATATATGATCACTTATACTTTCTAACTAATAAGTTATATCAAATTCAACATTTAGGTTGTTGGGAATAAATTTCCTTTAAATGTGAAACAAAACTGATGTGATATAGCTTATAGAATTCAACTTTTTTATATTATTAAAAGCTTATTAAGTATTTTATAATTAAAATATATAAAATTAATAATATTTCTATAATGTCTAATTCTACTAGTTCCTAGACTCTTACTACCTAGATCCTTGACCTTATTCTTCAAGATTTTTATCTCCCCTTCACTTTTATATAGTCTTATTAAAAGATCTATGTCCTCAACTCCATTTATATATAGAGGATCTAGCAGATAGTCAGTATTAATAAATCGTGAGCTAATAGTCATAAAAATTCCCCATTTTCCTTTTGGATAAATTTCCAAAACAGTTTTTGAAAGACTGAAAATCATTTTAGTTTTTAAATTATTTTCCCCTATGTATAAATAAAATGGCAATCTAAATCTATTTAAAATAGATATTCTATCGTAAAATAATTTAACGACTTCATTACTACCTTTTATTAAACGAATCATATTTGGTAATATCCATGACAATTTTACTACTTTTACTATTTGATTTTTACCTTCTCCTGCAATCATAGCTTTTACCTTTCTATTATCTTCATTGAGAATTTCGGACATCAATGAATCAACATTATCCACTTTAATGTCATCATTTGAGATAATTACATATTTCGGCTTATATTTCATTGCAATCTTTACACCTTCATTAACGCTTTTAGAGAAATTAAAATACCTTCCTCTGCTTTCCACAAAAATTAAATGATATTTCTTAAAGGTTCTTTTTATATAATTACTAAACTGGTTATTTACATCAGATGTAGGAATAACAAAAACTACTTCTGAATCTCCTTCAAATTCGTATATTTTCCTCTCTGCCTCTGGTCTATTCTTAAGCCACTCTACTATATCTTCCACGTCTTCGAATTTGTAATAAAAACTTAAGATTTTTTCATAATCATTACTGTAGTATAGCTCCTCAAAGTCACTATTATAATGCATACATATTTCCTCAAGTTTAAGTAGATTAAAATCTTTCTACGTACTTGTCCAATGTACTGGTTGAATTTGTACAAAGAGTTAAGAAGTGTTAGAGGTACATATTCTGTATCTATATCAATTGAAATAAAGAGTATAAAATTTATTAGAAAAAATATTCAAGAAATCAAGCATTACATAATTACTACAAAAATTTACTTGATGAGTTTTAGAAACGTATCTAATTCTAATTTAGCTACTAAGTCCCAGCTCTGATGAAGTTTAAGAAATTCTCTTACTTTTTCATTGTCAAACATAGAATTATATTCCTCTTCTTTCATGTTTAAAATCCTAAGTATTCGTTGTGCTATTCCATTAACATTTTCCTCTAAAAATACTGGCTCAATGTCTTTGTAAAGATATTCTAGTGTGGGTAACTTTAGTCCTATATAAACAGTTTTTAAAGATAGCGCTTCAAGTATAGCCATCGAATATGAATCTCCTAATGAAGGGATGATTACTCCTTTAGATTTGGAAATTTTTGGATAGTAATTCTCTTTATTTAGATATCCTATGAATTCTATATATTTATCTAAATTGAATTTTTTAATTAATTTAGTTAAACGGATGACATTACGATCATTGGTATTTCTATCTGCAGTTATCAATAGTTTTACTTTTTCTTTCTTTACTACCTCTTTCCATATAAATGGAAGAAGAAGAAATCCTTTTGGCGGGCTCAGTCTAGCTGCATAAATAAAATAATCCTCTTTTTTAGAAGAATCTATTATGGGAACTGTCACTGCATTACCTGGAAAGATTACATTTTTCAATATATTCTTCTTCCTCGTTAAAATAGTGTATTCAGGGTTCATAGGATTAATAGTATTTATAAAAGTAATCCTCTTAATAATATAATGAAAATAAATATTCCTTAATAAAGATCTTTTAATGGTATTTATAAGTACAGTAGCTACACTTAAATCTGGATTAGCAGATCTTTCGAATTTAAAATCTTTAATAATATCGTGCTGAAACCAAAAACCTTGAATGATAAAACCTTTATGTTTGCTCTTTAATTTACTTAATAAGAGTAAGTCCTCAATAATTTCAGCTTGAGAGTAGGCTAATTCAACATTTCCAAATCTTTGGGATATAAAATTTATTAAATTTAAAACTGAATATTTTTTTCTTTCTTCTAATAATTTAAGTATAAAATCAGGTATATTCAAATTTAACTCGAATATCTTCTCCTTTAGCCTTCTGCAATAGTTAAGGTTAACTAATGCAGGGTAGATGTTCCATCTAATTGACGGTATAAAAATAAAATCTATTTTACTTTTAAATCTTTTTAATAATTCTTCGTTTCTAACACTTCCACCTCCTTGATTTATAAGTTCTCCAATAACAACAATTGTCATTAAGGATAAACAAAGTTATAGGCTTAAAAAATTGATCATGTCTAGATATTACAATGTCTTTCATTAAATCTAAAGAAAAGCTTTCCTATATTACTTTTTTCATTAAATATTTTTCCCCTAATATATATATAATAAAGGAAAAAAACACAGGTAATACTAACATCATCTCTATCTGTTTAATACCATTATCTAAGGTTTGTTGTACAAATCCATTATAAAATATTAACTTAGTATTAGTAATATTTACCTTAAATAATATATAACCAAAGTAGTTGGATACATTAAGAATCTTTCCTCCTTCTTCAATCTGCCAACCTTGAGAATAAGGTAGAATGAGATACAAATATACGCTTTTCCCAATATAACTAGAATTTATATATGCAACATACTCAATAGGTGATATATACTTAACGGGAATTGGTTTAAGGAAATATGAAGCATTATTGGAATATAATAGTTGCGTAATATTATAATAACTTTCACTAACAAATAACATGGAAGATTTAATATTTGTAGAATAGATTTCATATAAAGAATTATTATATAAAAGTTTTATTAAACCAGATTTAGCGTATTCTTCCAAACCTTTATTTAGCTGGTCAATTGAGAAACCACTAGGCTCTGGAACTAAAGGTCCAGAACTAGTAGCTGTCTTTTCCACTATTATATCATGAACATTAAAAAGATAAATAAAATTGTTAAAATAACTAATAGCTTTAGGTGCTACATTCCCATAGTAAACATTATAGTAGAAATCATTTATTAGTGCGTACATGATTGATGACGGACTATAATAAATTCCACCTAAAATAACTATAGGCTTTAGAAATAATGGAAATATACTTGGTCCATGATACCATGCCTCTGCATTTTCAAGAAGAAATATTGGAAATATTATTACAGACATATTGTAGTTGCTATTTCCATTTAAATAATTAGTAACGCTTAGAAATTCTGTTGGCACGTGAACTATAGATTGACCTCCACCCTCTGTTAAAACATTAAAAGGGACAACTATAATAGCTAAAGCTACTAGAATAATTGATAATAGTTTGTAAACTCTTCTCTTATTTCTGACCATGTCAAATAATGCATAACTGCCAAAGCCTACAGCATATGAAAAAGCTAACCCTTCAAACGGTGATACTAATATATATTGTGTTCTTATATCTGTTAAAATTGGAAATTCGAAAAATAACTTTTCCCAAAAATGCTGAAAAGGTACATTTGGCATAGAATATAAGAAGGCAAAAATGAAAGATAATGAAAGAAAAAGCAAAATTTCACTGTTTTTACTTGTCTTCCTATTCATAAGGGAGAATAAATATAGTATTGGGATAGCAAAAGACGCAATATCAATATAAATAGGTGGAGAACCAAAGATATAATTTATACCTCTTAATGTAGCAAATAATGGAGAACCGTAAGAGTTTGATACCCAATAATAATATGAAATAAAAATGAATGACTTACTTGATGCAAATGACTTATATATAGTAAGTATTTCATTATGTTTTAGAAGAACTCCTAAAGCTAGGGTAATACCAAGAAGTGAAACTTTAAAAAATTTCTTTTCCATTAAACTTTTTATAGAATAAAACACAAGGATTGTGCCTATAAATATTGCTGTAGATAATGCATAAACTGGTATAGCATAATAATATATTAGAACCAAGGAAGGAATTAAAAGCAAAAAGAACTCTAATGTTCTTAAGAAATTCTTAGAGTTAAAAAATTTTATGAGCAAGAAAATGAATAATGGAATTGCTATATAATATATATAGATTTGTTCAAACAAATCGTCAGATATTCCCCCGGAATTTGGTCCTAACGCGAAATATAAGGTAGCTATAATCGAGGCTAATCTTGCAATTTTTGAAAATTCTCCTATAATATCTATTACCACTTCGTAAATAAGTATTGATCCAATGTAAAGAAAGAAAAATTCGTAAAATATGCTGGAATAAGGAAGATTAGAAAACAAATATATTGGAAAATTAACTAAAAATGTTTCTAGAGAAAATCCTCCTATTGTATATGTCCATGGAGAAAAGCCATATACTGAAAATTCTAAATATCTTAATTCTACCAACTGATTATTAAACGGAAAGATATTACTATCAATAGCGTATATATTCCCCAACCTCGTAAAATCAATAATTAAGATTAAATCTAGTAGTGCTAATATAATGTAATCAACAAACTTGGCATTTCTTTCACTGAGGAACTTTAACACAATAGGATATTTTAGATTTTAACTATAAAACTTATGCCAAATGATTAGTGAGTTAGCTTTAGAATTTTCACAAATTTAACACTAGCCTATAACTTAGTAGAGTGTGGTCAACAATTTAATTAATTTGAAATTAATCGTATAAGTTGCTTCTATTATAGAAATAAATTGTTTTTATTTAGCGTAACACCTTTTTGGATGAGCACAGGATTTTATTGGTGAGCACATGCCTAACAGATGGACTATTCCCGTCTAACCCAGGTTATTTTGATCCTAATGGAGTATAATATTAATCTTAAGCCAAGATTTCACGTTAGGGAGGAGATCGCGTTAGGCTTAGCGAGTTATCTTGCTAGCTTATCCTCTTGGAGGACTACATTACCGCACTTTACCTTGTTGTACTATTATAAGAGGCTTAGTAGGGTTAAGTATGTAGTGTTCTTGAGTCTTTACGGGACTAAGGTTGTTTGTGTTAGGGGTAATTATTATTACGTTTGGATCGTTAGGGATGTTGTGACAAAGGCTATTCCCTTCTTCATGGCTTGAGGAGTGGTTTTCACGTGTTAACATGAGGAGATCGCGAGTAAGTACTTTAGGAGGGTTGATCGAGTGATTTACTTGCATGATGGTTTACCAGCTTATAGTGCCTTTGACTAGTTTAATGTTGGGCACAAGATGGTTTGGTAGGAGGGATTACGCTGAGCAAGACATTGAAGTATAGACTCTCCTCTATGGACTTTCATTTTCCTTGGAGTTCAAATAGGTTAACGAGTTGGCTCTCTACCTTCTTCCTAATCTACAACATTCTTTATACTCAAGTGTATTTAGTGGATAGGGGAGTGATAATTATAAATGCAAATATCTCAAATGCATGAAATTATTGACCACACTCTAAGCATTGCTAGAAAGTTTTTAAAACCTATTATAAAAATAAAAAGGTGAATGAATCCGATAATTAACGCCCTTAAGAATCTCAGCGTGGCTACAGTTAACATCATTGTTGCACTCATATTCTTTGTGATAACTGCTAAGATTACTAACCCAGCGTTTTTCGGTAAAGTAGCAATAATACAACTTCTTGAAGTAGTCACGGTATCATTCTTTGCCTTGATTAATGCGAATATAATAACTAGGGAAGTAAGTTATATGTTTGCAAAACATGAAATAGACAAAAAACTCATTAGCACTGTCTTACTCACACCTTTAGTCGTCTCTCCAGTTTTTCTCATCCTTTTAATCTTTCCTAACTACGTTAAGCTTACAATACCTTACCTAATACTCTATCTCTTTACCTCATATGCCTCAAGTATAATGAGTGGGCTTAATAAGTATACTGAAGGGGCAATCTCTGGCATAACTTTCTTGATAATTAGGTGGGGAATCTCAATAATTGCTGTTCTTCAACAGAATATTTACTTATTTGTGGAGATTTGGTTAGCTGGTGCAATTTTCTCCTCTATGTTTGATGCTTTAGTTATTGCGAGAAGTATAGGAGGACTGCAATTCGCATTCTCTTTCTCAATTTTTAAGAAGATTTTCAAGGAGGGATTAACACTTTACTTTTCCTCAATGGCAGGATTTTTAGCTGGGCAAGGTGATAGGGTTTCTACAGCTTATCTACTAGGTTCATATTACCTTGGTATTTATCAATTTGCAGCTTTAGTTGGTGGTGTTCCTAATATGATAATGGGAGCATTAACTAACGTTTTATTACCTTCAGCCTCATACTATAAAGCTTTAGGAAAAGATGAGTTAACAATCTCTAGGTTATCTTTTAAGGTTACTGCGTTTATTACTTTCCTCCTAGTCACAGTTTCAATTCCTTTTGCTTACTTTTTCATTCCTAGGTTTTTCCCAGACTACACAAATGGATTAGAGGCAATGACTATAATACTTTTGGCTACTACATTACCTCAACCCATTAGCGCTTTAACTTACTTTCTAATAGCGTTTAAAAAGAGCTTGAGACCATTTCTATATCTTTCCGTAATTAACACTTTAACCACAGTAACAACTTCGTTCTTACTTATCCCTAGAATTGGAATAATGGGTGGTGCAATATCCCAGCTTATAGTAGCATCAATTTCTTCAGCCTTCACTTTATACTATGTACTATCTAATAAGGTATTTCACCCTACTAGGAGAGAAATTGCTGTTTTGTCACTTATACCAATTATCTTTTCTTATGAGCTTTTCATTGACCCTCCCTTCCTAGACCTGATAGTTCTTGTGTTCTTAATCATTTTCTTTAAAAAGGTTTTTACAGCAGAGGAGAAAAGAGTTGTTGAAACATTTTCGCCTAAGGTCTTTAGAGTAATCATGAGAATTCTTTTATAACTCTGGAAATGTTATCTTCTACATATTCCTAGTTATGTTTCTCTAGATCTAAAAATTCTTTATTCTTAGTACCACTTTACGTGAATTTACCTTAGACCTTAAATACTAATATTGATTCTCCTCGAAAAGATTTAAGTAATTGTAAATAGTTGAAGTGTATATAGTATAAATAATTTATACCTTTATCTTGCATTGGTAAAATTAAACGTCACATAATATACGTCATTTTCAAGAAACTACTATCCTAGGAATGCTGGTTCCGTTTAATAAGGATAGAAACTCTCCTCCATCATATTTAATCAAAAAAGAAAACTATTTTAAGTAGAATGTGGTATTGTAAATATGATATTTAGTTATGGTAAAAGTAGGATTGAAATACCAGACGAGTATGGTTATGTTTATTATGCTACCTTTATTGCTGGAGAATGGGATTTTCTGAGAGTTAATAATAATGACGTAGTCCTTGATGCTGGAGCTTTTATTGGAGATTTTACTATAAAAGTTGCAAGAAAAGCTAAGGAAGTTGTTGCTGTAGAACCTTTACCTTGGGCTTTTAAGTTGTTGAAAAGGAACGTTGAGCTAAATGAGTTGAAGAATGTAGTTCTAGTTAATAAAGCACTATATTTCACCGATGGTTTGAAGGTTAAAATAAGAGATAATGGAGTCGGTAGTAGAGTGGATGAAAAGGAAGGAGAGATCGAAGTTGATACAGTAACAATAGATTCCTTAGGAAAATTTAGTGTGGTAAAGATGGATATAGAGGGAGCTGAAAGTGAAGTATTTAAAAGGGAGGAGTGGCTAAACTATGTAAGACTTTTGGGTATTGAATTACACGGTGAAGGAAACATAGTAAGAATACCCAGATATCTTACGTCGAAAGGTTTTAGTATTAAGGAAATGACTAAGACTGATCTTATTAAAAACGCTATAAGAAATATTGTAACTCATCCTCTGGATTTCCTAAAGGCTGAAACTAGAACTAAGACTATTATGAGAACTATGAGTAGGGAATATAAAGTTCCAGCATTGTCTAATGAAAACCTTGTGAGGATAGTTTACGGTAAAAGAATTGTAAATGCAAGAAGTACGGTTATTTAATATTTCAAATTCTTGTTGATTCTGAGTTAGTTCTTAGCAACTATAAACATATGAGAAGCAAGGCTAGGGAACTTAGAAAATAATGAATCGACTTTTGCTAAAAATCCAGAGATACCATCACCCTCAACCCCATTTATTTCTAAAATTTTAAAATTAAAAAAGGATAAATAGTTGATCATAGCTCTTAAGGTAAAAGACTTTATATGACCGTTAGTTTGAGTCTTATATTTAATCCTTCCAAATCCACCCAAAAACGAGACGTCGTGGGAAAAAGGTTGATAACCCAGTAATAGAACTAGTCTATTTATCCATGATGAAAGGTTTGGAGTACTTAAAATAAGGATACCATCTTCAGATCTTAGTAATCTTTTTATTTCACTCATCACTAAATCAGAATTGTAAAGATGTTCTATAACTTCTTCGAAAATTATGACATCTATTGAAGAATTCGCTAAAGGAATTTTATCGGTATTTACATCAAGTATGAGGGGATTAATTCCTTTTTCCTTTATTTTATCCTCTGCTGCAGTAGCTATTTCTACACAATAAGCTTTATTAAAACCAAACCAAGAAACGTAATTATATAAATTCTCACCAGTCCCGCAACCTATTTCTAGGATAGATTCTTTCTTCCTAGCATATTTCCTAATCGCTTCTTCTGTTAGTTCCACCCTTTTCTTCATGTGTCGAGTCAACTCAATCTTAGCATAATGTTCTTCATAAAACTCTTTTAGTACGTCTCTTTTCTTATTCAAGGCGTATATAGAATATAAATTTGTATTTATAAACTTTTATCCAGTTAACTTTACAGCTATTACTTTTGAGGAAATTCACCTCAAATTTATGCCGTAAATTAGTGGACTCACAAGAATAAACGTTGTAACACTAGAACAATTAATACTTCTTTCGAAGAAACCTAATTTTTGGAATAAAGTACAAGTTAGAAAACTTAGAATCAGTAATAGTAATCTTATCAAGAGTTAAAATAATTAAACTAGAATAACAGTATATTATTATTAGAGATAATTTAATATGATTTTACAATAAATGTCGAATGGGATCACTAATGAGAACACTCCTTGCTGTCATTAGCTTACGCAGTAGTTTCCTGAAAATGATGTGTAGTATATAACGTTTAATTTTTCCAATATAAGGTGTATTTATGCTATTTACGCTTTAACTATTTACGATTACTTAAATCTGAAGAGAATCTATGTTAGTATTTAAGGTTTAAGGTAAATTTACATATTTAAATTAAGTTAGAAAACTCAATAGGAAAGGCTATTGAGGTTATTACATAACCTGTTGTCTAACTGACTTATTACGTAAAGATTATTGACGCATGATCTTCTTTCTATATTTCTAAAATGGATAATAGATTCCCGTAAAAATTGCTAAATATTATACTAAGATTGAGAAACGTTGTGACTCTCCTTTAGCTTAGAGTCCTATTTAGTAAAAGCAACCTCTACCATTTCCTTTACTCTTTCAAAATCACTGTTCTTGGTAAATATAATTCCTTTAAATTTAATAGAAGATATTGTCAGTAACGTCTATATTTTTACTAACAGCTAGGTTGATCGCGTTGAAATAGTCTTCATAAGAATGAATAACTAATGATGCATGTTTACTAAGTAACTCTCCTAGTATTTAAATAACTTGAAGCGTCCTAATGTTCTGTTCTTTTGAGAGGCGTTAGTTAACTTTACATATTTTTCGTAAATAAACTCTGCAAAGTTGTGAAGTACACTTTTAGTGATGACGATATCTTGAATTGAAAGTATTTTCTTACTTACTTACTTATTATTATGTTTGTATTGATGAAAATCTTCTTTCTCTCGATCTCTTCCTCTACAGACGGTTCACCTAAGAATTCAAAGAGTTCCTTTTTTGAGAAACTCATGCTTTCTCCTCTCAATGACGGTATGTTTATAACAGATAATAAAGAAAAGGCGGATGAAAAAGACCTTTTTATTATTGCAGTGCTTTATTGAGAAAATCGCTTCCTAAATAAACTCTGCCCTTATCGTCAACTTTTCTTACTTCCATTAAAAGGAGATGTTGTGTATAAAATATATAGAGAGGATAGCCCTTCATGTAAGTGATGAAATAGATCAAAGGCTTTCCCACTGGGTTAGGTTAATAATCTTTCGTTCGTACGTAAGTATTAATTAGAACCTTTGGTTCAATTTGCCTTTAACGTTAAACACTTCGTTCTTCGAAATGATGTGGTAATTACTAATATTATTCTACAAAAAGAAGTATCTAGTGGGATTCTTATCAAATGACATAGTAGTAAAGTGATTCATTTACCTCTAGGCTTTTTTCACTAGACAATTGTTTTTTATTCAGTAATGTTAGAAGCATAATTTATGTTTAAAAATGCGTTAAAGCTCAATAAAATCCGTGAGATCTACGGTTTTAGATTTACCGAAAATTTATATATTTTCGTTTCTATACTTTTCATATGCAGGATAGTAAAAAAATATATGATTTATCAACTAGGATCGCTATTGATAGTTATTTTAAGGGTTTGTCTAGTACTCAACTGGTTAAACTTGCTGAAAATATTTATTACCATTACGATAGTTATCTTGATAAGGGTAACGTTAACGCTAGTCTCCCTAATTTTGACGTTAACCTCCAATACGATAAGGAAACGCTTGCAACAATATACTCTATTGCGAGTTTTATTCTAGATAATTTACGTTTAAATAATGTAAGTTATGGAGTTTTAAGTGGAATTTCAGATTTTAAAAGGTTGAGTGCTACGATTCCCCTTAAGGTTAAGGTTAAAGAATATAATAAAGGGTTATCGAAGTCTTCTGAGTATTATTTCGTGGAGGAGGGTGATAGTGTCTATCACATTTCTAGATACGCTAACGTAAAGGAAGGTGGGGGTGAGGCTATTACTTATTGGATTCCATTTGACGTAATAAAGAATAAGACCATTATTGAAGTTCTTTCTTCAAACAGTGGTCTTTTCGATTCAGTTAATGTATTTAGTGGTGAAGAGTTTGCTAAATATAACAATTTCTTTCTATTTTTTAAAAATTCTAGTAGAAAACCTTTATCCTATTTAAATAGATTTAATTTTGCTTGGTTATCGAGACAAGAAATTAACTTCATGAAAAGCGATTGGAAGAAGTATTATGTACCCATGTTAGCTGAAATTAGCAACTTAGTTAATAAATGGGCGGTAATATATGCAAAACAGATTGGTTTTTCGACACCTTATTATGGTCTTCCGAATTTATTAGATGCTACAATTAAGGGGAACGCATCTTACCCTGTAGCTTATTTAATACCTTACTCAAAGAAAGCGAGGGATTACTCTCTACAAGGATTAACAAAGGAGATTCATCAAATTTGGATTGTATTGAAGATATTGGAAGCACGTGCTCATCAGCTTAACGAACTTAGATTAGACTTTAAACAAAGCTCGTCTGTTCCGATTTTTGTTTATGGTAATTATTCTGTCTGGCATGAATTTGATCTTTACCCTCACACAATGTGTGAT
Organism: Sulfolobus sp. E5-1-F; assembly: GCF_009601705.1. NCBI lineage: Archaea > Thermoproteati > Thermoproteota > Thermoprotei > Sulfolobales > Sulfolobaceae > Saccharolobus > Saccharolobus sp. E5-1-F. The sequence goes on from NZ_CP045687.1 coordinate 763,484, forward strand.
GGGGAATTATGGTACAATAAGGTTCAATGGGTACAAGGAATTTATGAGAAGGTTGAGAGATGTGTGGAAGGTGGTCAAAGTATTCCGCTTAGACCAGACATTGCAATTTTACGTAATGCTAGAAGTTGTAAGGATCTGGAAAAGGGTTTGAAGGTTGATGTGATTATTGAAGCTAAGAATTTGGAATTTTCAGTATGGGAAAAGAATATTGATACTCAAATTTTGCCTTATAAATGCATATTTGATCCTAAATTAATGATCGTTGCTTCTTTACACTCCGTTCCACAAATTGTGAAACAATATTTAAATAAGCAAGGTATTTATCTCATAGAAAATGTTTACCCCGGTGGTAATGGAATGGAACAAATTTTGAAAATGATACCATAATATTGAGAGATAACAAATTCTCTAGATAGAGGAAGGTCACATTAAAAATTGTGATTATTTTTCTTCTTTATATATATATTATTAATTATTGCAGTGATATACGTACATATACACACATATAAGTATATATAATTACTATGTAAACATTAAGAAAAAATTTGAGGAAAATCTCTCACTGTAAAGTATTTGATCACTCTTCCCCATTTCATTAAAATGCTAAAAAGGAGGAAAAACAACTATTTTTCCAATTTTTCTTTCTTACATCGACATAATTGTATAGGAGGCATTCTGTTCAAATGTTCTATTTCATCCGTTATTCCGCCGTTTTTGGCTATTTCTCTATAGACAAACGCTGAGGGTCTCCAATATAATTTTTTAGTGTTATAGTCTACTTTTAATAAACCAAATTTCATCGAAAAGCCAACACCCCATTCGTAGTTATCTGTTAAAGACCAGTGCAAATAACCCCTAACGTCAGCTCCCTCATTTATTGCTCTATGAGTTTGATAAATGTGAGAAACTAAAGAGTATGGTCTTAAATAGTCGGCGTCATCGGCAATACCGTTTTCTGTGACGTAGAGGGGTATGTGATATCTGTTCCAATATTTAACAAGTACGTCGTATAATCCTTCTGGTGCCATTTCCCAACCGTTATCGCTACACGGAAAACCAGCAGCGCTTATGGAGTTCCTTTCACATCCATGACCATATCCGCTTACTCTTGTATACCCTTTTTCAGTCTTTTTTACAACAGCTCTTGTATAGTAGTTTACTCCTATCCAATCTACTTTATTTTTTAGATCATCTCTTATTATTATAGTTATTTCTTTCCCTTGTTGTTTATTAATTTCCCCTCTTATTATGGCGTCAAAAAATCTCCATCTATTTTCATATTCCGCTATTTCTACTGCTTCAATATCGTTTTCACTTTCCGGTTGAAATGAAGTGTTAGCGTAAACTATTCCAATTGGTTTCCTTGAAATGTTTTTTATGGCATCGTATGCCCTAGCGTGAGCTTGAACGAGGTTGTAATAAGCCTTTTCCCTAAGTTCTAAACTCTGTTTCACTGAGGGAATAAACGAATTTCCCCAAATCACGTTTGGCTCATTGATCGTAACGTATAAGTCTACTAAGTCGTCAAATTTCCACGCTATGTAAGCTGAGAACCTTGCAAATTCGTAAACTAAACGTGGACTTAACCATCCTGTAGGTCCAGTAAGGTCTCCATTTCTGATTCTGATTGGATCGTGTAACCATAGTGGTAAAGGCCACACGTATATGTTCAGTATAAAGAAGATTCCCCTATCTTTAATATCTTTGAATATTTCTCTATAATGATTTATTGCGTCATTACTGGCGTAGTGATCCATTTCTCTCAATATATTCTCATTTATTTCTACTTCCGTTATATCTTTTTGATTTTCTGTAACAGGTTTAGGTAAAGGTTTAGGGAAGATTCTTGACCATTCAATACCTAATCTGACTATTTTTAAATGCATTCTTTCAGCATTATCGTGAAAAATTCTATAATTCTCCCAATAATTAGGTCCATCCTCTGGAAAATCTCCGCTCACTAATCCAGAAGCTATATTCTCTTTATCGTGGACCCAAACATACCAATCGCTATTAGGATCTTTAGAACTTGAACTACCCATCTCAAATTGAAATCCAGATTGAGACCAGCCGAACTTAAAATTGGTAGGAAAACTTATCACTTTGTTCGCCTTACGATTATTATCTCTAAATTAATATTTAAGCTTATGAGAAGAAGTGTACTAGGGATTAGAGTAAGGAAGAGGAAAACGTAATTATTATTATTATTAGTATAAGCATAAGCTAATTCTCCCCTTTTACATTTTCTTTGTGGGATATACTAGTAGAGGAGATATGAGAAAAAAGAGGTACAGAATCTAAGGGGTTTAGGTATTACAAATAAGCCCAAACTTAAGGGGGAAGAAAACAGACGCTGAGAAACTTGAAAACATGGTTAATAAGGCTGAAGAATAGAAGGAGCTAGTCTCACTCTACCTCTTATATACAGATAAAACAAGAGAATTGAGGGGAACTCTCTTCCTCGTTACAAACGATGTAAGTGATGAGGGGTTGGAGAAGTTCTCAAATGGTGTCTCAGTGTTGCTCGCTATTCCAGAGTAGGGAGACTAGCTGGAATTGGTGTTGTAGGGGGATATTAAGTGTTTTTAAGAAAGTCCTTTATTGCCTACTGTGGTTTTGATCCAGTGGTAGGGTTGGGATCAGAAAGGATTTCTAAGAGGGGTAATAAGTATTTGCGTTCTACTTCCTTACTTTGACTCAGTGCTCTCGTGATCCAATTCTCAAGTTTCACGAGTCGCATGAGGCTTAAGGGTAGGCTAGGATAGTGCGTTTAGTATAATGAGGTGAAGTGACCTTCTCCTAATCACGTGAATTGAAAGAAGGCGTGGCAATTGTTAACACTATGCTTAAAGTTAGATCGAGAAATGTTTATTACTGAACTGCCCTTGTGCATAAAGCTTCTTAGACTATTTTGTATGTTCTAGTTTCGTGGTTACCTCTAGATCAAGATGAGTAATTATAAAAATTTCCAGTCTGATATAATTTTACCGTAATATATCAAATAAGATATCCGCATGAGAACACTCCGCGTAATATTAGATATAAATACATGTACGCACAAGATAATACACATGAAAGTGAGGCTAACTAGTGCGATGTCAACTTATGATGTAAAAACTGGGAATTACATGGTACAACTTAATTTTGGAGAAGTAATTAAAAATGAACCACAAATAGCAGCCAGACTTCCCTCAAGCGATGTGGATTCTTCATCTTTAAGTGAAGTGGCAGTAAATAAGCTTATTCTCATAGTTAATTTGGAGGAAGCTAAATACTTCAGAGTAGGGTCTACATGAGAGTTAGAAATTAAAGAGACTGGTTAAAACCAGCTGATGAAAGGGGATGAATAGGTGTCAATGCAAACTGAAGTTAGATCTAAGGGAACAATTATATCTCCACAACTTAATTTTATAAAGCCTAATTATCAAAATCCTAGTCCAAGTACAAATATTCCAATTTTTTATGTCTATAATATTGGGAGTCCAATTTCCTTAAGTCAGGAGTTTGATGTAACTATTCCACGTCATTCCGTTATCAATTTTGATAAAAAACTAATTTCCTTAAGTCATGAGTTTGGTATTAGTGATAAAGATGTAATTTCGATCTTAATAATGTTTCTTCATACTGTAGAGAGTGCGTGCAAAAAATACAATTGTGAAATTAGTGATTTAGGTTACGACAATGACGGTATTTATATTTTCATTAAGAGGTGTAACAATAATAAATGGGATAAGATAATTGAGGTAGTAGATATTAAATATATAGCTCTACTTAATCAGTTTGGTAAAAAAGCTGAAGATGCTAGAGGAGTACTAGGGATAATATGCGAGGATGGAATCAATGAGTAGATTAGATCCCGTAGATTATTTAAATAAACTAAAAAATTATCTAATCAAAGTTCAATGTAGTAGTTTCCTAAAAATTACGTGTAATATATACGTTTAATTTTTCCAGTATGAAATCTAAGGCGTATATATTATACACGCTTGGTGTATTAATGATTATTTAAACAACATAGACGTATTTGGAAATTAGACTCACAACGTCTAAGGATAAAGCTACTGGTCTTTTTTACTAGGTGTAACAGTAGAAGAAGAAGGAGGAGGGAGAAGGAAAAACTCGTCTAATTGCTAACTATCAATAAAACATTTCTCAATGAATTCGATAGCTGACTCTATTGCATTTTGTATATAAGTGGACTTATCATAAGGAGGATTATTAGAAGTTGTAGCTCTACAATCGAGTATATCACTAGGTCCTCTACAATTTAGTATATCACTAGGTTTTGCAATTTTCAGTTCATATACGCTCTTCTCGCCTTCTTCACTACTTACCCAATTTAACTTATCGTAAAAATCGGAGGAGTAAAAGTAAGTTAGAAGTACTATGTTGTCGTTAATGACTTTAAAGGATATATAGGACTTCCTTCTATCTTCTTTATTGTTACCATCAATTACATTATACCCAGTAGTAATGGTACCCCTTCCACGTCTGTTATCCCGGGAACTTCCTCTTCTAGGTAATCCCAAAATGTCTGTATGGAGATTTCCTCCGTGACACTTCTGACAGTCTTGATTAAAACTTCCCCATATTACTTTTTTCCAATTCGCTTTCTGTACACTGCTCCAAATTTTCTCTAAGCATAGGAATCGGTTTTGAGAATTACAACTTAAGATTTTATAACCAAGGCTTTTAGCTGATGCTACTTTTGTGTATGATGTTGGGGTGCCATTAGGAGGTATTAAATAACCATGTGTTCCAGCCTCTCTTATAATCTCTTCCAACTTCATGTTAGCACATTCAGGGTTCTGGCATCTAAATAATTCTATTACATTTTTCTTTAGATTCTCCGATATATAATTACTGTAAATATTCCTAATTATAATACTACCTAATCCTCTATCATTTCCAGAACCGACTCCACCGAAGATAAACCCAAAAATGAGAGGTATTAAGTCCTTCTCAACTTCTCCTCCATCTTTTCTTGAGTAAACTATAAGTTTTAGAGTAAAGGTCTCATTAACGAAGAAGGTATCGTTTATAATTCTCTTAATGTAGTTTTGAAGCTCTACACTTTCATCGAGTATTAATTCCCTATTTTTGGTAATTTTGTATATTATATCAGATTCCCCTTGTTTGCTCCTCGGTTGTATATATAAAAAGTATCTAGTTTTATACGCACTCTTAATTTTTTCTATTACCTTCTTTACGTCGTTACTACAATTAGCTAAACATTTATTTAATAATGTTTCGGCTTCAGTGTTCTCAGCTACTTTACGTAGTATTTTCCTTAGAGTGATCTCCGATCTGAGCATATTTGGTAATATTTCCTTAAAGAACGAAATCACATCATCAACTACTTTACGGTCATAAGGAGATGGTAAAGACTCTGGAATAACTCTAATAATATAATTAGATGCGACGTTTTGTGAACCTAAGACCTTTCCAACCTCTTCATCTAAACTTTCGTAGTCTTTGCTACCATCATTTATTAGAACTCTATACCACCACCTCCATAAAGCTTTGAACTCAGTTGGTCTAGGAGGTTCTATATACTGGGAATCTACATCATAAGGGCTACCATTATATCCTCCCATATGAGGAGATATAAGCTCAATATCAAATTCAGCAACTTTTTCCATAAAATAAATTCATCAATTACCATTATTTAAAGATTCATTGCTTGATCCTTCTTTATACACTGAGTTTTCCTTCTTCTTTAAGATTAGGAAGGTTTGAATAATAATAATAGTAGCGTAGTAATAAACTTAAAAAAGAAAAAAGAGAGACATAACAATCATAATAACTACTACTATTATTATTATGTCATCACTGTCATATCAAGGATTGAGGGTAAGGTATTGACCACAGGCTAGTGAAGAGGGTTTAAGTCAAAAGCCTTTGCGGTTGGGAATCTTGAAAGGTTAGCTTAAAAGTTTTGTGACTGAATGTGTAGTGTTTTGTAAGTTAGACTTACGTTAGGCATGAAAAGAGGAGGGAGTTTGGATAGGTTTATCACGTGGAATGCTGTTCTTTAACACTAAGAATTGTGATTACAATACTTTCCGTAGTATGCTACTATTAAAGAGATTACTACAGTGACCACTACTGTGTTTATCAGATTTTTTACAATTGTATAATAATAATAAGAAGAAGAACATTGTTGACTGTCAAGCACTCAACTGGTTATGTATCACTGATGATAATAGTTTTTCTTCCATCATAATGTAAACTTCACTGCTCGTTTTAAACTGTTGTCAGCGATAAAGAGCGAAGCTTCACCGCAATATAATCTCGAAAAGTGATAGATTATGCATTCCTATCCTTTAACGTTCATTTAGTGCTGAGAGTCTTTATGTAGAGAATTTTTAACTTCACCATAATATAATATACAACCATTATATATATAGTTCACATAATACGTTACATACCATGTCTCAATAATGTTATAAATTATGTAGTTATTCTCGTATATATGTTAAACACTAGTATATTTGATATCTTTTTGTATAAAAACTTTATAGTCATATGAAGCTTAACACTTTTAAACAATAAAACGTTCATAATGTTATGAGTAGTGGAGGATCAAGCAATAATACACAAGAAGAGTGGGAGGCTCATCATTTATTTGTACCAGTTGTAAAAAAGGAGAAGTATGAAGATCTTGATAGGGAGTATGAGAATTCCAGTATTAATATTGGACAACCAACAGATCCTAAAGTTTCAGATGTAATATCTAGTAGGGGAAGGCCGATGATCGCTAATATTCTCACACTTGTAGGTTTTGCTACGGCCAGTGAACAAAGCTACACATTGGTATTTACTGGAGATCCTTGTGACTATGTGAGGGGAGTGATTCTACCATTAAGAGATGGAGATAAGGTAAAACTTGATAAGTCAAAATATTCAGCAATTATAATTACAATAACAAATTCAAATTATGATAAACTATATATTTTGAACCGAGAAAATAGTTTATTAGATAAATTGAGAGATAAAAGGTTAATTCTAATTTTATCTAAAAATCATGAGTTAAAAGAAACTAGAATAGGTAAAGTGGATAGAGATAACTTATCTAACTTTCTCAAGAAGTTTTATGGAGGTAATACAAGTGTCAATCTGAATGATCTTACAAACAACAATAAGGAACTGGAAAAGATGGCTAAACCGTTCACTTATACTTATATTAGCTAGCAAAAAATTGCCGAGTAGTGAAAATAATGAATAATTATTATTCAAAGTCATTTCCTTTTATAATCAAAGCTATTACGAATATTCATGTTGGTAGTGGTGGTTCTATAGAAAGTGGAGTTGACCTTCCTTTTCAAAGGGATGAACTAGGATTTCCCACTATTTACGCATCCAGTTTGAAGGGTTCATTTAAATCACACCTCCTAAAAGTTATTAGTGATAACTGGTTAGTTAAGAAAGGATTGGGTTTTGAGGAGGGTGATGAAGAGGAAGAAGCTTCAAATATTGGGTTTCTTGACGCACTTCTTCTAGGCATTCCTGCTAGGTATATAGGTGATGGTTCAGATAGGTATTGGGTTTACGTTACAGCTGAGTCGATAAAAGAGAAGTTATGTAATTATCTTAAAGCGTTAAGCGAAATTTCGGATGTGACAGAAGAAGATGTGTGCAAAAATTCAACTACTAATAATAATGCGACGCCAGTTATTTTAAATGAGGAATACGTAACTGATTACTCGAAAATTGTCTTCGAGGGCTATGAAATTTACGTCTTGAAGGATCTTATTGCAAAGGCTATAATCGAGAAATCTATGATTAAGGCGAGGAGAATAAAGATTGATAGGACAACGAAAACTGTAGTTAGAGGAGGTTTGTGGACTGAGGAATACGCTCCATCAAATACCCTCTTCTTCTCAGCTTTTTTAGTTAAGCCGGATAGACCCTCTAATCATTTATCCTATATGATATATAAAAAAGTGAATTACTTAATTATTGGTGGAAAGGAAACAATAGGAAAAGGTATTGGTGAGATAATATGGATTCCAAGGACAGTAATAAGTTAGCTATCGAAGTAATGAACATTATCTTAAGTAACGTAAACAATCAAGCGATCTTACAAGGATTTAGAGGTAGAGCAAGGTCTCTTATCGATTCCTTATTAGAGGATTTTTTCAGTACTTTTGGATTTATTATTGCGAAAGCGGAAATACATTCAGAGGAAAGTCGTGAAATACTCCTTAAGCTAAATTTCTTAGATATGGAAAGGGTTAAAATGGCATTAGAAGATGTTAATAATTTAGGAAAAGAGAAGGCGGGATATCTTTTATACTTGATCGTCATTTTATACTTCTTAACTAAAACTGAAATAATAAGTGAAAAGGATATCGTGAACATGGCAATTTGTAACAAAACCACTATGGATATTTACGAGAGAATTTATGAGAATAGTGTAGTTATACAGAACTTAATAAGGAGATATTTAATAGCTGTGAAGAACCTAGCCACGGGTTTGATCGGGGAGGAATAAACATGATATTACTTTCTGCTGACCTCTCTCTTTTTTGCCCAGAAACTGGAGGATATAGTAGGAGACCACAAAACTACTTCTACAAACAGTTCGTTAGACCTACGGAAATAAAGGGACTGTGGAGATGGTGGAATAGAGTACTATATAATGGCGTAAGCTACGTTAAAAACGAGAAGATGTTATATCCCTATAATCAAATAGATGAAGAGTTCGGAGAAGTTTTAGGAGGGGTTGAAAATAAGTCCTTGTTCACAATACGAGTAGAGGAGAAACAAGAGGAAGTATCGCCTTTAGAAGTTAAGTTTGACTTAAACGTTTACGTAGATGAGGATAGAATGAGAGACGAAAATAAAGTGAGATTTGCAATTCTCTCCCTTTATGGGAGAAGAACTAGAATAGGAATAGGGAGTATTCAGATCAAGAATGTGAACTGTTACAGCGAACTCTGCTATGAAGAAGTTGCAAAAAAGATTTCTGATCTTCAACAAAGTTTGATAAATGCTGATGATATTGGAAAAGTTGTAAAAGAAATAGGAGAGGTTTCAAATTTAGTGGAATTTAAATCCTCGAGAAGTAGTAAATACCCTCTATGTTATTTCCTAGACTATGAGAACTTTCAAGTTTCTTTACAGAATTTCGTCTCTGATGATAACAAGAAATTATTGGCTAGTACTTATTATAACATACTTTCTAAAGAATTTGAGTGTAATGAAGAGGAGAGTTCATCGCGTTATTTAATGAACAAAATTTATCCCTTTAGAATAAAAATATTAAGAAATAGAATAGTTATGTATTGTCTTTCTTACACGAGGTGAAGCTATAATGTTACAAGAGATAATAGGGAAATTAAATTCTCAAAATACCCGATATAACCTTTACTCTTATTATATATTTAAGAGTATAGAGTATAACCTTTATGGGGTTATAAATAGGGAGCAAAAGGTAAAATTAGCTAAGGAATTCGGAAAATTTTCTATCTTGAATGGTGACACTATTGGAAAAATAGAGGAAATGTTTGAGAAAATATACCTAGCCTTGAAAAGTAGTGGTTATTCGATAATAGACGTTAAGATCGTTACAAGTGCTAGGACTCTTATTGGTGTTTCGGGTAACTTTTTGCGTAATATATTTGAAATTGGTCTTAACTTTGATTGGGTATATAACGTCCCTTACATTCCTGGTTCAGAGATAAAAGGTGTTATTAGAAGTAGTATTGATGATGAGGAACTGGAAAGGGAAATATTTGGTTCTGAAGAGGAAGGGATAAGTCAAGTTGGATTTACTGATGCTTATCCAATAGAGCCAGTAGGTGAAGAGTTGCTAGTCCCAGATGTTATGACACCCCATTATGTTGGTGCAAGAGATGAAACTGAGGTAAAACCTAGGCCAATTATCTTCTTAACTATTCGTGAAGGTGTAGTGTTTAGGTTTCTCATATATTATAGACAACAGGAATTAGGTAGGGAGATTTGCAGAAGGTTACGCATTGCAGTATTGCAAGGTTTAGGTGCTAGGACCTCTACTGGTTACTCATATTTTCAGTTAAGGGAAATATCGTTTAGATGAGAGGTGAAAGTAAATGGTTCGCAGGAGTAGTAGAACACAAAGTAGTGGAAGGTTACCTACATTATCTGAACTATTAGAACATAAGTTATCTGCACTATTTCACGATCCCCCTAATAAAGCATGGATGGTAGCTAAGAAAAAAGTGAAGGGAATGTCACATTCGAAATTTGGGATTAGATTGTTTAACGTAGTTACTTCTGATATGTTTCTATTTGAAAAAGGTAAAGTCGATAAGGCTGACAAATTTGCGTCAACTATGGACAGATATTTAGGGAATATAGCTTATAGGGGTGGAAGATGTTTTCCAACATCAAACATAGAGTTAAAAAATATTATCTATCCTTCTTATAGAATTGATATAGATGGCGATAGGGAAAAAGATCTGCTTGAGATATTGAAAGAATTTCATTGTTTAAGTTCTTACATAAGTAAATTAATTAGTCCTAACGACTTATTAACTTTTTACCAACTAGTTTATCTTATTTATGAATTATTTTGGATAGATAAAGGCTTTCAAAACTCCCCAGCAGATACTAGAACTCCAACTCATTCAATATTTGATCACGTTTACGCAACTGCATCAGCGATAAACTGGATTGATAGTGAGAACTACCTTTTCTTAGTAGGAATTGACGTTGTTGGTATTAATGATTTTATAAGTAAAGGTAGGAAAACAAGAGACTTCTGGGTTTCAAGCTACTTGGTTTCAGCGTTGTTGTGGCATGTAATTTTACACTTTGTTGAAGAGTATGGACCGGACGTAGTTATTTTTCCTTCTTTAAGATTTAACCAATTTTATGCCTACTACATGATAGATAAGTTGCAGAGAATTAGCGGAAACGATCCAGAAAGAGTTACAGTACTGAATTATGTTAAAGGGTTAGTTAAAAAGTACGTTTTTAACAATGATGATTCTTTTGAAGAGGATAAGTTAGGGATCCCACCTTATCCTATAATTCCAGGCAGGATTACAATGATTTTGCCGGATCTAAAATTCGTTAATGGTAAGACTGACGCGATTAATGATGAAATGGATATTGAAACGGATATTGAAAATGAATTTGAAAGTGGATGGAATATTCTGATAAATAACATTTGTAAAGTAGCAAAAGAGAAAACGGATGATCCTTTCTGGAGAATAGTTTTCACTACAATAACTACCTATGGGGACATTGTGAGAACCACACCTATAAGAATAAGAGTTAAGGTAGTTAAAGAAGTAAAAAATAGAGTCAGTCTGAGTAATAATTATTTAAATTGGAATGTTTATGATAATTTATATCGGGAATTAGTGGAAAAATTTAAGAAATCAAAACTAGTTAAAATATCACCGGAAAGTAGTTTAGATGTAGAGAAGATTATTAGTAAAAACAAAAATCTTTCCGGAAGAGGTTTCGAGTATTGTACCTCATGTAACTTATTGCCAGCTGTTTTCATAATGCCTAAAAGTAAAGAGGAGGTTAGTGATATAAGTGAAGAAGATTATGAAACTTTGCAAAAAGAGATTTCACCCGGTGAAAGATTATGCCCATGGTGCTTAATAAAGAGAGCGATCGCAACTGAACCCAGAGTTCTAAAAGTACTTCTGACTCGAAGAGATCTAGATGATAGCGAAATAAAGAAATTAAGAAAGAATATATTCATTCCTTCTACAAGTCATATATCCTCAATTCCACTATTTGAGGAATTGATCAGAAGGGGAAATGAGATCTGCAATAATAATGATAGAATTTCTGAGGAGTTATGTAATAAGGGTGGAAAACCAGAATTAATTTCCTTGTGGAAATGGTTTAATGAAGCTGTAGATAAATCTAAAATTAAATTACAAGTAAACCCAGAGGAACTGTGGTTTTCTGAAAATCCAGAGTTTAGGAGATTATTGAGAGAGAAATATTCAGTATCTACACCATCACCTTATTACGCTTTAGTTAGGGCTGACAGTGATTATTTAGGAGATCTACTGGAAGGAAAACTCACTCCTTATTTAGCTGGTATTATTGATTCAGATTATTTAAAACTGAACAATGAAAAAGAAGACGTAATAAGAGAATTTCTTAAAGAATACTTAATGAATTCAGCAGCGACTTTTAATCAGAAATTACAAAGTTATATAGAGATGTTAATTTTGGAAGCAGAAGACTCTTCTTCATGTGGACAAGAGCCCAGGGCTAATTTATTTAAATGTCTTAGTTCTAATTGCTTTAGTAAACTATCATCCGACGATGCTAAAATAAGTGATGCTATAAAAGAATCAATTAAATACTTTGCAGAAATTCTAAATAACAAAAGGATAATATTATCACCGGCTTTTCATGTCTCAATTTCAGCAGCTTTGAATAGGGCGTTGCTTTATGAAATATATTTGGTAAATAAACATAAAGGCTTTGTTATTTACGCAGGGGGAGATGACTTACTAGCCATGTTACCAGTATCTGAAGCTTTAGATTTCGTGATTGAGAGTAGAAAAGCTTTTGCAGGTATAAGAAATTCTGAAAACGATGAGGATTCAGTTATTACTCCACATCAACAAGGTTTCATGAAAATCAATAACGCAGTTTTCACTGCCCCTGCAATTATAGGAAGAACATACTCCATAGTCCTTTCACATTATGCTGATCCATTACAATTAGTTATCAGAAAGTCTTACGAATTAGTGGAAGACGAAAAGGAAATGATAATGACGATGGATAAAAATGGACAGGCTGTTCTGAAGAAAGACTTAACTTTTATTTACTATAACAACTCTCTGGCAATTATTCCTAATTCCTTTGAGAGGCCTATTCAAAATGTTGGTGAGGTATTGGAATTCATGAAGAAATTAAGGAACGAAATAAAAGATGAGAAGGGCAAGATAAGTAAAAGTCTCCTTTACGACTATGAGGATTTCAAAGAGTTAATTGGAAAACTAACTGATGAAGGAAAGGAGCATTCTCTAAATTACATAAAACATATTATAAATTCTAATTCCAGGATAAAAGGGGAAACAAGTGAAATAGTTAATGATATCGAAAAACTTTTAGATTACCTTACCTTTGAGATTAAGAAACTTGAAGGAAATGAATCCAATAAAGGAGGTAAAACAACTGTTTTAGATGAGGTAATTAAAGGGGTTAGACTATTGCTTAGTGGTGAGAAGTCGTGATAATGATTAAGATAAGAATGATCGAACCAATAATTGTTAGAGGTTCTGGTGAGTTTGGGCCATATGTGATAGGAAGCAGAAACTTTGCTGAATCGCTATTCATTCCAAGACCATCAACTATTGCAGGTATGTTGGGGAGTATATTTTTTCACGAGAACGATAATGGAACGTGGCGTGAAAAATTAAAGAAAATATTTGATAATCAAGGTATCCAAGGATTAATAGGGCCTTTAATTGTAACAGATAAGCTACTCTACCCATTTAGATTTGGCGACTCCCTAGCACTTGTGGAGAATAAAAAGGAATTGTTAGAAGTAGTTAACAGTATAATTCAAGAGACTCACGATTATTGGGAGCCTGAACTTTACTCGCTCTTTAGAAAATACTCTATAGAGAGATACTTTAAATCGATAACTAAGGTTGGAATTGCTTTAGATAGAGATAAGAAAATAACAAAGGAGAGTTACTTATATTACGAAAAATATGTTATGCCTAAAGAAGGTTTGTATTTTAGTGTTATAGTCCTAGGGGATGATAAAAACTTGTCATCATTAGATGGGAGAATTGTGAATTTAGGTGGTGAAAGAAGGGTAATTCAACTGCAAGTCACTTCACCTACAGTTTACGCTGATAAGGTTAACGATATAAATTACGTTGAAAACAAATGCGCTAGTTACGATTATTACTTAACCTTAACTCCATTAATCCTTAAAGAAAATGTTAATCCGGAGTTAATTTTAACTGGTAAGGTTGAAAAAATAAGCTTAGGTTATGATATTTCTCACGGAAAAAGGAAAGAAATGGTAAATACTATACTTGAGGGTAGTATTGTGAAGAAGGATGTCGTATTGTCAATGATAGATACAAACTACTCCTTCTTAGGTTATAACACCGTACTGCCGTTATTAACAGTTTCAGATGATCCGTGAAAAAGTTATATGATTTTATGAGCATTTAAATACAATACTAAGGTTAAGAGAGATCTAGTAAAGTCTTAGAATATATATCTTGTTGCATAATAACAACAACAGTATAAGCTTATGTAAAGAAAGGTTACATAAACCCAATTATTCTCGAAAGCGGTAGAGGAAGGTTTAGAGAAGAACAAGTTGACAAATCGGGAGTTCTCATGCAGTCATCTTATTTTCGATATATAGTAGTTTTCTTATTTTCCCTCCCTTACTAATACTAATCAATAGCTTTATCTAGAAAGTTTTTAACATTTAGATCATTTTATTAAAAAATTGTAAAGGCAAGGCTAAGAACTTTGTAAGGCTAAGACACTCATAATTGCCTTTAACTCCACTAGGTTAGGTATCAAGTAATGCATTACCTTGTGGTCTTAAAATCTTTTTAGAAAGAAATTTAATGCTTCGTTTTTATATAATATTAACTTATGATCCAAACGCCAGCCGGTAATACTGTTACCAATCCAATGGTACTATCTACTAGTAATACTAGTAATAATAATAGCTACACTCAGCCAGAATTCATTTATACTTCTCCTATTGTCCTAGATAACGAGGCTGGTATTATAGTACGCTTTAGCAATAACTGGAGTAGGATTGAGTACCATGATGCGAGAGTAGTAGTTTACAGAGACGATAAGGGAAAGATTAGCATCTTAGAGGTTGAGTATATTGATGAGGAATAGAGAAACGGAATATCAATTGTTTGAAGTAATAAATGTAAAGCCCTTAATAGTTAAGTTTAGTGTAAAGGATGAAAATATTACTTTGATGTTCTATCTGATTCCTAACTTGGTTAGGATTGAAAAAGACCAAGTTGTCTCAGTTGTTAGTTCTGCAATTTTCTCAGTATTTTCAGATAAGCCAAGATTTGATGATATGTGTGATCCTCGAAAATTCATTAACAAAACCCCAATTATTCCGGAAATTACTACAATAGATGAGGGTGGAACAGAGATTAGAGTAAACGATAAAAAAATTATTAAAATTAAAGCCAAAATAACTAACATAAATGTTTATTCAGATTTAAGAGATAATTTAGGGAATCCTTGTGTGAACGTCTCATGGATTCAATCGATAAATGTAGAATAAACTGTAGCTTCGTTGAAAATGAGTCAAAAAGAGATTTCTTGGAAGATAGAGAAAGCCCACCAAACATAAGATCGTAAACATCCCCCAGCGATCACAAATTAGTCTCAAGAATAGTCAAATTCTAGTCTTATATGTTAGGAGTTGGTATTGTTTGAGTTATTACTTTCGCTCGTCTCTATACTTATATATTGGTTTTTAAGAGTTTTATTCATGGATGTTTTCATTCAAGTGCTTAATGATGTTGTTACTGATTACGCTAAGAGTTTGGTGGAGAAGTCTAGGCAGGGTAAGAAGTTGTCTGAGCAAGACTACTTATTTCTAATGATGTATTTGAGTAGTAAGAGGATCGATGACTTGAGGCAAGATATGGATAAGAAGCTCGACGATCTGAAAAGTTACGTTGATAAGAGGTTTGACGATACTAAGGCGGAGATCACGAGCGTCAAAGAAGAAATTAAGGGCTTAAGGGATTACACGGAGAGGAAATTCGAGGAATCGAGGGCCTATACGGACAAGAAATTCGAGGAGACTAATAAGAAAATTGAGGACTTGAGAAGCTACGTGGACAAGAAGTTCGAGGAATTAAGAACATATACTGACAAGAAGTTTGAAGAGACTAATAAGAAAGTTGAGGACTTGAGAAGCTACGTGGACAAGAAGTTTGAAGAGACTAATAAGAGGTTCGAGGAGACTAACAAGAAGTTCGAAGATCTTAAAAGTTATGTTGATACTAAATTCGAGGAGTCGAGAGCTTATACGGATAAAAAATTTGAGGAGACTAATAAGAGGTTCGAGGAAATGGACAAGAAGTTTGAGGACCTCAGAAGCTACGTGGACAAGAAGTTTGAGGAGTCGAGGGTTTATACGGATAAGAAGTTTGAGGAGATGAAGTTGTATGTTGATTCTCAGTTTGTTAGGTTTAAGGAGTATGTTGATAAGCAATTTGAGCATATTGATAATAGGTTTGATGATCTACGTTCTGATATGAATTCGAAATTCGGTGAGCTAAAGAATGATCTGAACTTGATCATAAAGTTATTAGTTGGGAAAAGGGGAGGAGAGGAAGAGAGATCATCATGATCTTTCTTTCTCTAGTAGTCTTTAGAAACTTTAGGAGTTAAAATTGGTCCTACATCACATTGAGTTCAGAATAAAATCTATAATTAGTAAATGGAGACATTACTAAGGAACTTGTGTGAGAACACTATACTAATTCCTAACGAAGCGTAATATTTAACTTCAAGATAAGATTCAAAATTTCTATATTATTTATCTTATCTTTTGAATAATTCTCTAAAAACTTGTACATAGATTTATTGAATTATTTTCGTTCGGGACACTCTCTTGGGCCTATAGAAGCAAACTGAAATTACGAAGGAGATCTTAATCACCTACGAAAGATCTCATTATTATTTAAACTTAAATATTTCTAGTAATAATATATACATATGACTAAGGTTGTACATTTTTCTGCAGTAGGGACTTCTTTACTAAGGAATGCCTCTAGTGATGAAGATATTAGGAATGAGATAAAAAAACTAAATATCGAGGGATGGGAATATTTAAAATTTGACGATCCCAAACAAGATAAAATTACAGCTAATTCCTCCGAACTCAAATCGAAACTTCTCCTTTTTATTAATAAAAAAGGAAATAGCGCATCTGCTGAGATCCAAAGCATTGAACAAGCAGTTGAAAAATTTGGGCATAAGCCTGATGATACTCTTATACTTCTGTACTCTACAAATTCCGCTAATGCTCAACTCGCTGCTGAAACTATACAAGAATATTTTAATAGTAAGAAATACGAAACTCAAAATATAGTAGTCCAATCTATCAATAGTGAAGATGAGTTCGATAAAGGTCTGGCTGATTTATTGGATAAGGTAGCCTCTAAAATGATTGAGTGGAAAAATCGCGGTAGTGATATTTACGTAAACGTTACAACTGGATTTAAGGCTGAGAGTATATTCTTAGCCTTGTCAGCATTTATGATAGGTGGTAAAGTATATTATAGGTATGAGACGTTTAATGATATTATTTTACTTCCTTCGCCACCAATTATACCAGATCAAAACATTGTTAACAAACTGTCCCAGATATTAAACAGTAGTACTTATATAATATCGAAGAGTAATAGATATAATCTATCCGATGAAGATATAGAAAACTTTACAAAAAACGGAATACTAAAGGAGAAAGATAAAGATGCATACGAAATTCGAGAGTGGGTTAAGAAATTCATAGACTTTGCAAATAAGATAAAAAAGGAGACTCATTAACTTCTCCCATTATTTAAAGAAAGTCGATAATTAGAAATTTTGAGTTTTTCTAAGAATAAGAAGACTTTATAATGGAATGATCACTTAAAGAGCTACAAATTAAATAGCCCGGAGTTTTTATATAGTCATCTTATTCGACATATCGTAGTAAAATTATATCAGTTTTCATAATATACTGTACAGCCCTCAAGTATGTGCTGTTCAGTTATCTCCCTTGAAAATACATGACGTTCAATAAGGCCAGGATGTAATCCACAATTCTCTCACATAAACCTTTCAAGATCTGTCTTAGATTTCTAATGCCTTTAGCTTGAGTGAACTAATAAGTTTGTATTTTTTATTAGTGTCCAGTTGTTCTGTTCTGTAATGCCCTAACTCTTTGCGACAGTTCAATATTTCCATGATCCGAGTTTCCTTGAAGAAACGTCTTGAAATGGGAACTATCAAGGACGATTAGTCGTCAATTACTAGTCTAGAGTTTTTTATTTGTGCTAGTTCAAATCCTGAGTTAGAGAGGATATACTTACGAGATCATGAAGAGTGTTTCTTTTATAGAGAATTAGTGCAAGTCTTAATTGCTCAGGGAATATCTCAATAAGTGAAAGATTAAATTCAAAAACAACATCGCTAGCTATTCAATAAGTTTTAGTATTATTCCTCTCCTAGATAGAAAGTCTGAAGCTTTCTTGAATTCCTTATCAGCAGTTACGAATTCATCTACTTGAAACAATATTACGTAAGCTAGATGAAGTAGATCTAAGGTCTTTAGTCTAACTTCATTAGCTATAAATAATGCGTGGTAAATTAGTTCATTTAGTTTACCTAATGGTGTATCTATGACGTTGTTTATACTCTTTATACTAATGTTGAACTCGGTAAGTAGCCTAATTGCGTAAGGGAGTGGATCCTCATTCAAATTCCTTGATAAATAACTTATCAATTCCACTAAACCCAATTCCGATATTATCCCTCCAGTCTTAAGTTCATTTATTGCAAGATCTCGTCTAGGATCCTTCAATAATGGAAGTATTACCACGCTAGTATCAAAATATTTCAATACCTATCCCTTTCTGAAAGGAAATCTTCCAATCCTTTTTCAATTATTGGCAGTTTAACCTCTTTAGACTTTCTTATAATATTTTTCCATTTATTAGCCTCATTTAGACCTTGCAGTATTAGGAAGTTTAACGCTTCATTTCTAGATGAAAAAATCCCTCTAGATACCAGCTCATCAATTTCCTTTACTATTTCCTTTTTCAACCTAACGGATATTACTTCACTCACGTAGTATACTATGAATAGTACACTAATAAAGCTTTCCCTGTTATGACGCATAGGGTTTTAACTTTATGGGGGTTAAGGGGGCGAAAGTCCCCTTCCGTGAGGGATAGCCCCCTTATAGAAAGATTTTTATAGTTTTTGAAAAATACATGTAACTATGCGGAAAAGATTGGACAGAAGTGCACATTCAATTTACGTGCTTTACTACCACTATGTCCAAGTAGTCAAGTACCGCAGGAAGGTGTTCGACAATGAGGAGATCATAAATTTCTTGAAAGAAACAATTCATGAAATAAGCAAGACATTCGAAGTAGAAGTTATAGACATTAGCGTTGACAAGGATCACTTCCACATGTTGTTCAAGGCTAAGCCAACCCTTAACCTACCAAGGTATATAAACGCTATAAAGACAATAACCTCAAGGGAGATACAGAGAAAATTTCCACAAGTTAAGGAGAAGTTATGGAAGGGACACCTATGGTCCCCATCCTACTTCTTGGCAACTAGCGGACAAGTTACGTTAGAGGTTCTGAAGAACTATGTGGAGAGCCAAGGGAAAGAGTAACGTAGTACAACTATCCTTCAAGTACAAGATTTACCCGTCTAAAGAAGTAGAGGAGAAACTCCTCAGAGTAATGCAAGTTGAAGCAAAAGTTTACAACACGCTATTAGACGCAGTTACAAAAGCGAGAAGAGAGGGAAAGAAGATAACCCCAAGTGACACCCAAGCAATGATCAAGGACTTGAAAGTGGAGGGAAAGGAACTGGTATACTCAAAGGCCCTCCAAATGGTAAACAATGTATTATGGTATAATATTAGAGCACTTCACGAACTCAAGAAGAAAGGAAAGAAAGTATGCTTAGATATAAGAAGATCCTCAAGGTCATAAACTACAACCAATCTGGTTTCAAGGTTGAGGGAGATAAGCTAATTCTCTCAAAGATAGGTTCCGTAAAGGTACTCTTTCACAGACCCTTAGAAGGGAGAGTAAAGGGAGTGCTTATAGTGAAAAATGCTACAGGCTGGTATGCTGTATTTCAAACTGAGGTTGAAAAGAAACCCATGCCAAGTAACGGTAGGAGAGTTGGTGTTGACGTTGGTGTTGAGAAACTAGTTACAACATCAGATGGTATTGTTATAGAAAATCCAAAAGTGTTCGACAAGATCGAGAAGAAAATACGTCTTGTCCAACGAATATTATCTAGGAAAAAGAAAGGTTCTAAAAACTATGAAAAGACTAGGGTTAAGCTCGCAAAACTTCACGAACACGCAAAGAACGTTATGAACGATTACATACACAAGATAACTAAATGGCTAGTGGAACAATATGACGAGATTTACGTTGAAGATCTAAACTAAACAAATGGTAGAGAGACCAAAAAGCAAGACCCTTAGGAAGCATATTCTTCACTCAAACTTCTCCCTCTTCCTTCATCACCTCTCCTACAAGGCTGAAAGAGCTGGTAGGAGGGTGGTGAAGGTAGACCCAAGGAACACGTCAAGGATGTGTGCTAAATGTGGTTATGCGAGAAACGACCTTACTCTTGCTGACAGAACATTTGTTTGCCCCAACTGTGGTTGGGTGGCAGATCGTGATTATAATGCTTCTCTAAATATTCTTTGTGCGGGGTCGGGACTGCCCTTAGTGCCTGTGGACGGGAAACCTCTACTATACATTCCCTTCTCAGAGGGAGTGTATAGCAAGTTTCCCGGAAGAAGCAGGAAATCCTCATCGCGAAGTGGGGATGCTTCGTCCGCAAGGGCGGAGTAGTTCACTTGAAATATCTCGATTTGAGCATGAGGTCCTGTGATGAGCTATCTAGAGTCATAATCCTTATCATCCCTCCAACGATCATAACACAAACCTCAAGAACTCACGAACAGCTTTTCTCCTAGAAGTATGACCACGCCTAAGGGAAGCGTTACTCCTAGGAGGAACAATTACCTCAACTCCAATCTCGTAAATATCGTTGGCGTCATATGCCTTGTCCCCATAGAACCTCTTCACAACCTTCCCTTCAAATCCTTCAAAGTATTAACAGCTGACTTCACTATTTGTAACCTCAACGTTGAGGTTGTCTTTCTCTACTATTACCTCGATGAACTTGGAGTCCCTCCTCTTACCCCACTTTGCAACAACGTATTGCCCACCAGTTGTTGCGCTTATTCCAGTGCTATCAGCTATGATCTTGATTTCGTCGCTAGGTTCAGGGAAGTTTATCTCCATGTTTCTCACTCTCTCTCCCAAATTGTTGAGTAATCTGGCTTGTTGGGATTTAGCTGTCCTAGCGCTCTAAGTACTCCCTCTATTGCTCCATGAAGAGGTGGAGGAATGCGAGGAACTCGTTGAACTCCTTTGGGGCCTTATACGTCTTCTTCGCATACCGTTATCCTCAGCTAATAATTCCCATCAGTTTTGAAGATGTAGAAGGGGAATATTAGTTTATACCTTGTGATAACGTTCTCATCGTACTTGCTCTAATTTCTCATTTACTTTCTCTTACCTGAACTATAAATTTTTGTATAATTTTGAAATAACCCAGAGTGTGGTCAACAATTTAATTAATTTGAAATTAATCGTACAAGTTGCTTTTATTACAAAAGTAAATTGTTTTTATTTAGCGTAATACCTTTTTGGGTGAGCACGGGATTTTTATTGGTGAGCACTTGATGAACAGATGGAATATCCCCTTGCTCATCCAGCTTATTTTAATCCTAATGGAGTATAATATTAATCTTAAGCCAAGATTTCACGTTAGGGAGGAGATCGCGTTAAGTCTAGTTATCTAGCTGGCTTATCCTCTTGGAGTATACCACACTCCACTTTGCTTTACTATTATAAGAGGCTTGGTAGGGTTAAGTATGTTGTATCCTTGAGTGGTCTTTACGCCATTGACGAGACTAAGGTTGTTTGCGTTAGAGGTAATTACTATTACGTTTGGATCGTTAGGGATGTTGTGACTATTCCTTTCTTCATGGCTTGAGGAGTGGTTTTCACGTGTTAACATGAGGGGGATTGAGGAGATCGCGAGTAAGTACTTTAGGAGGGTTGATCGAGTGATTTAATTGCATGATGGTTTACCAGTTCTTTGACTGGTTTAATGTTGGGCATAAGATGGTTTTGTAGGAGGGATTACGCTGAACAAGAACATTAAAGGATAGACTCTCCTCTATGGACTTTCACTTGGAGTTCCAATATGTTAGCGAGTTGGCTCTCTACCTTCTTCCTAATCTACAACATTATTTACACTCAAGTGTATTTAGTGGATAGGGGAGTGATAATTATAAATGCAAATATTTCAAATGCATGAAATTGTTGATCACACTCTTCATTAAAAAGGGAAAGTAGTTTAGAAAGAACTTAACTAGTTATTAATTAGATCTTTGCTTTCAACTAACCTTTCTCCTCTATAAGGTGATACCCCTATTATTTTAGCAAAAATCTCCATAACGGAACAAACTTTATACCGTTCTCTTCTCCTTCATATTCCCACGTGACTATAATCTTCTCCCTTGCCTTAACCTTCTTAATACCCTCAATTTCACGTTTAGGTATTTCATCCTTCCCTGATGCGTAAGTAACTTGAACAGCAGTCTCGCCATCATAAAAGTCAATCTCATAATTCTCTGCCTTAAAATAATACAATTTTTTCCACTTTCTAATTAAATATAATGCGACTAAGTTCTCCATAAGCCTACCCTTTGAGTCTCCAAGGGCTATTGTTGAGATAAAGCCTGGGTCTACAACATAAACCTTTTTTGGTGAAACCATACTCTCCCTAGGTCTTTCTGTGAATCTCTCTGCTGTAAAAATTACATAAGCATTTTGAAGACCGTTAAACCACTGTTCTACAGTGTTAGTACTCATCTTTAACGCCTTTGAAATTCTAGATATTGATATCTCTGAAGAGAAGTACTTTAGTACATTAATAGCAAAAGCCTTGAACGTCTCTATTCTCTTTACTTTTATCCTCTCCACAACATCTTTGTACATTATGTCAGAGAATATGGAGAAAATATAGTCATCAGAAATCTTTAGTACTTCTGGAAAACCACCAATTTTCATGTAGTTCTCCAACTCCCTCTTTATAGTAGCTTCAGAAAGAGTAGTATAAACACCCCCAACTTCCTTCACTTTAATCCCCTTAAATCTGAGATATTCCTTAAAAGAGAATGGGTAAAGCGTGTAATCAATATGTCTACCAGTGAGATGAGTTGCTAACTCACCAGACAACATTTTCGAATTACTTCCCGTGATGATTATCCTTTTTCCAGCCTCCCTTAAACGGGATACGAATAACTCCCATCCCTCAACGTTATGTATCTCATCAAAGAGAAAATAGTCTACGTCACCAAAGAGTTCATAAATAGCCTTCTCCAATGTTTGCAGATCTTCGCTTTTTATTCCAGCCAACCTCTCATCGTCAAAGTTCACATAACCAAAGTTCTCTTCTCGAACCAATATTTCTGCTAGAGTTGACTTTCCAGACCTTCTAACACCTAAGATTGCTAGGATATTTGGAACTGATATGTACCTCTTCAAATCGGGAACATCTCTCTCGATTATCCTCTCTTTTTCAAATTTTCTCTCTAACCTAGCCCTCTGGTCTAAAAGTACTTGTCTAATTCCATTCACACTAAATATTCTCCGTGAATGTAAATAAAGGTTTTCAGTATAGTGATAAGAAACTACGTAAGACCCTTTCAGTATACTGAATAAGAGAAATTGAATAAAAAATGCAAATGAGAAAAAGTTGAGTGAATAAATCTCTACGTTCAGCCTTTTCCAAAAGGGGAATTCAAACCAAACTGCTCCTTAAAACTCTTACTTATGATTTCAATGGGATATTAATACGGGTAGACGGAAGCAAACCTTTTTCAGAAAATGTCTTTCGCATTTTAATTCCTCAACTACATTTAGGTCAAAACGATTAATTGCGAAAATTTCTAATCTGATATAATTTTACTGTAATATATCGAATGAGATGACTGCATGAGTACACTCCCCAGGAAACTACCATACTTATTAGAGATCCTCCTTCTAATTTCAGCCCTACTCTTCACCACTAAATAAAATCTGCAGTACGCAATAGAGGTTAAAGAGCACTAATATCCCCCATGACTCTAATTACTATATTCCATCTGCTGTGGTTCGGCAATGAACCTACTATAGGTCTCGCCGGTTCAAACCAGACAGTTGAAATATGCAAGATAGATCTAACTACATTTAAATTTTAGAATCTTCATCAAAAAGTATTGAGCGATACGATTAATTATAATGAAATATAGTTTCATTAGAACTTGACTTGGACTATTTATTATCAATATTAAAAGGAAAACATATTAAAATTTAGCAAATTTTATATGACCCTCCTCAGTTAAATTCGAATGTAACTCTCAAGGTAAGGCATAATCAACCTAATTTCGCTATCAATATTTCCGTTTAAATACCACTCCATTAATGGTCCTCCACTATCTCCGTGTTCATGGTAGTGCAGATCTTTTTAACTTAATGTGAGTTAGTAGGTAAATTTCGAATAGCCTTCTCTAAAAATTCTTAAGGGAGAGAAAATGAAAGTCAAATTAGCTAGAAGAGTATGGGATACCCGGAATTAGGCAAGATTGCAGAGAACAAACTCTCCATAAAATATAGAAATTAATTACAAATAATTAAGTTCAACGTAGCTTTAAAAAGGGGAAATCTCACGCTAACGGGAAGTGTTCAATCGTTGAGAGTTAAGTAATTTACTACGATGATTAGGTAGAATATCTCTTTCATCCTTTGGATAAAACTTATTAGATGGATACGTGAGACTTCATTTGTCATGAATCCTAAAATCCTACTCCTAATTCCCATACTTTTATCTATGTCAACTCTAGCCATTGCTGTTAACTCCTCATCTTCACTATACGTTATGTACCAACAATACTCGTCAACGTTACAAACTACCCCATCTCATATAACCTATAAGTATTCATCAACTGCGTATAACACTACAATATCCTCAACAGACAATGAGAGAACAATTACGTATACGAGTTACTCTTTTGACGTAAATATAGGTCCCTTAAGTAACTATACTGGGCAAATAAGTGTAAATGTGAACCCATTTAGTATAAGTGTAACATCTCAAATACCTCAATTAGCCAGAGTCTTATTAGTAGAGCCTGGATTGGTAGAAGAGTTAGTGTGGGCTGGTTTCACAAATACGTCAAGTACGGTTAGGGGATTAGCCTATTTTAACAACACTGCAACATTAGTACTACAATTCCTTAACGGTAGTAGTTTAGCTAACGTAACGTTTAACATATCTCATAGTCAGTCCAATTATCAGAAGACCATAACCCTATTGCTTCACAAGGTTAACCTAACTATGACCGGAGAATTACAACTTACTTTAACTATTCAAGGAACGCAACCTCAGAGATATAGTAAGATGGAATTCAATTATGAGGGGGTAAGTGCTGAGGCACCTTACAATACTTCAATAGCGTACTATAATGGGACTTACGTTCCAGCAATGATATGGAGTAGGGAGGTTAGTGGTCTTTTATCTACTGAGCTTACAAACTTACAAGGGAATGTGTATTTCACAGACATTGAGTTCTTTGGAGTAAATGGTACTGTTATAGGATCTGTGGACAATTCCTTCTCATCTATCTATTTCTCTCATCAAGGTTTAATATTAAATGTAACATATAACAGTGTAAGTTCAAGGATAAAGATGGTAGTAAACCCAAATGCTGAGTACTCAAAACCCTCAGTAGCTACTACTGTTTCAATAGGTGGGAATCCAGCAGTTGTAGTTGTCACTAATAGAGGAGTTGAGAGTACTGGGAATATTAACTTATATCACCAAGTTGTGGTAAATACTCCCGCTACTTTAGCTTACGTTAACACAACAACTAGCGGGGGATATGTTGTTATATTTAGCAATGGATCCTATAAGTATGTAAGTCAAGTAAATCCCAGTGTTACAGTTTCAAATATTTCTCTGGGAGGAAAAACTTATACTGCACAGGTTGTTAACATTAGCAGTAGTTCAAATTACGTGATATTCAACGTTAGTGCGGTTAAGAATGAAACATTTGCGGTTTTTAAGCAAACCAGTAATGGAATGGTGGAACTCAATCCAAATAATTACTTCATCTATAATGGAAAGATTGTAGTGTTTGACGATCCTTTAACTACATATTACATAGTATATGGATATCAACCATCCTCTCCATCTATAGGCATTTCCAATAATTTACTTCTCGTAATCATTGTAGTGGTGGTCATAGTAGCTATAGTTGCATTAGTATTAGGGCTGAGAAGAAGATAATTTCTTTAAAATTTTTTATATTATTATGGCTTTTAGTTCTATTTCATATAGAGGATAAAGGGTTTTTAATTTTTATTTATTCATATGTTCACAAAAGTTTATCTAAAATAAATTAATTTAGGATGAGCCATAGTAAATAAAAACAAATATCATTATTATGAGGTCATTTTGCATTTATATTATACTTATATGCGATTATCCTCAAAATAATAACCATTGCGTAATTTCTTAAATACTATATTATTACGGTGAATCTCATATGGATCTACTGAAAAGTGGAGAGTAGTTCACGTATAATTTAAGAATTGTGGAAAAAGTTATAACTTCTGGGGCAGAAGTAGAATTCTGGGGCAGAAGTTGTTATTTGATGAAAGGCCTAAGGAGAATAGAGAAGATTTGTTCGATAGGGAAAAAGAGATTAAAGAAATAATGAGTAACATCAACAGACCCTTAATTTTGATCACTGGAGTCAGAAGAATAGGTAAAACATCAGTACTAAAGGTAGCACTTAACGAGTTGAAAATACCTTATGTGATTATAGATTGTAGAAACTTGCGCCCTAACTACAGTAGAGGGGACTTATACTCACTTTTCTCTAACGCTTTTTCATCAAAACTATCCACCTTCCTTGACGTGTTAAGTAAGATAAGAGGAATTAGCATTCTCGGCAATAGCGTTGAACTGAAATGGAAGGGTAGAGAATACGTCAGTTTATCAGATCTCTTTGACCACTTAAATGAGAAGAGGATGGTAATAGGAATTGACGAAGCCCAAAAATTGAGGGGCCCATTATCAAATGAAATAAGAGAAGCTATTGCTCACGCTTACGATTATGACAGAAATCTGACCTTTATTTTAACTGGTTCTGAGGTGGGACTACTTCATGACTTTTTAGGAGCGGAGGATTCTAGGTCACCACTCTATGGTAGATACTATTACGAAATAACGTTAGAGAGGTTTGATAAAGAGAAGAGCCAGCAGTTTTTAAGAAAGGGTTTTGAGGAGTTATCATTAAAGGTAGAGGAGAGTGTGATACAAGATATCATTGCAATGGTTGACGGTATTCCAGGGTGGCTAACTTTTGCTGGAAATCAATATTTCAATAACAAGGATTTGAAAAAAGTAAAGGATATGGCAATAAACGTCGCTTTAAATGAAATTAACAGTTTGATCTCGATTAAAAATAACGTTTCTCCCATTGTAGCAAAGCGTTACAGAACAGTGCTAAGGTGCATAGCTAAGGGAATGAATAGTTGGAGTAAGATAGTTAATTGTTTACAAGATGAGGAAGGTAGTACGATTTCTAGTAGTGTTCTTAGTAACATTCTAAATACTTTAGAAAAACTGAGCATAATTGATGAAAATTATGAATTTTTAGACCCAGTTTATAAGGAAGCATCTAAGATGCTTAGAAACTAATTTATAATTTTAATATTTCGATATTCTAAAAATGGAATTATTTTATTTTATCGGTATATTCAGAAGTTCCATGACTTTGTACTAAGGACTCTTTTGCTAACCTACTTCTTAATAGATTTTACCTCTATGGTGAGATTATTTCATCACTCGTCAAAGGCATCTATTGCAAAATTAAACAATGAAACTAAAGGAATTGTTTGAGAATATTGATGCCTTAAAAAAGAGTATTGAGTCTCCTTAAAGAGGTTAAAGGTGAGGCTGGAGGAAGTGAGGTAGATAAGATAGTAGTTGAATGGTTAAGAATAGATAATGTGGGTTTTAGCTGGAGTTAATTACGCTAGTATTTCTGGTGTTTTTAGTACTTTATAATTTATTATTATTAATATACTATTTAGAAGGTCAGAGAAACAAAATAGACCTCCTTTCAACATTCTATTTCAAGAAAAATTTATAGTGCGGTATTACCAATATTGAATTATGAAAGAGCCTATTGGGGTTTACGATAATTGGTTTATCTCTGTTAAGTTGCATTTAGTTAAGGGCCTAAAAGACTCTAGAAAAGTTCATAATACGTTTAAGTCAAAAGTCACTTAAGAATGAACGAAATTATGGGAGTTTAACGATGCCACTACCTATAATACTAGATGAAAATACCCAAGTTGAAGACTTGATTACTGCATATGCGGAAACGTTTAATGAACGTCCTTCTATTAATCAAGAATATGCCTGGAGAAAACTCTTGGACATACTTAAAGGCCTCAATGTCCATCACCCTATCATAATGGAATATCCAATATTTGTAGAAAGAGTTGACACTATCTTTGTAGATAAAGATAAAGCCTTAGTAGTTGAGGCCAAGGGTTGGAAGAAAGTAGAACGCATTGACGACCTTACTGTAAGAGCTGATGGAGAACTTCGCTTAGATCCATGCTATCAGTTGAATAACTATGTAACTAAATTAAACACTTTCCACTCCTCAGGTATAAAGTTTGATGGTTCACTCTTCCTTTATAATACTGTGGACTACTCCTCTTCAGAATGTGAGATTTTGAGGAACTCTAACGATCTAAAGAAGAAACTTGATAACTATTCGCCGGGAGACACACAAGACGTTTACAAGATAATAAACGGGAAGTTTATATTAACTAAGGACTTTATTGAATTTGTTGCTAAAGTAAAAGAGTATTTAAAAGGGAACGTGGCTAAGGCAATTTTACCTTATGGTTTTGGTCTAACAGAGGAACAAGGATTAATCTTAAGCAAAGTTTTGAAAGCCCTTGAAGATAAAAGTGTAAAGAAGAACTTTCTTATAAGAGGTGGTAGCGGATCTGGCAAGAGCTTATTAGCTGTGACTATCTTCTTGGAAGCGTTAAGCAGAAATTATTTTGTCATCTTATCTTATAAAAATCAAAGATTACTAAACGCTATAAGATTATTATTAAGTGAAAGTCAAAGAAAGCGTAAAGAAAGTGACATTTACGGAAGTAAAGCACAAGGTTTATCCCAGTTTATCATGTTTTACTCAACGGGTTATGGATTCGGAGTGGGAGAGGATAGGTTCCCAGAACGATTAAAGGAAACCTTCGGAAGAGATGTAAGCGATATAGACTTAATTGTATTCGACGAAGCCCAAAGGATGAGCGTTAACGTAATAAAAAATTCTCCCAGAGGGAGGGTTAACGTGTATTTTTATGACGACTCTCAGATATTGATAGGCAATGAAGGAGGGACTGAAGGAAACTTTAAAAAATACTTGAATAACATAGATGAGTATCAATTAACATCATCCATAAGGGTACCTAAAGAGTATATTAGTGCAGTGAAAGGAATACTTGAAGATAGGAAAGTGAGAGTGGAAAATTATGATTTCAGAATATTTGATAACATAGTCCACATGTTAAATGAGCTGAAAAAGAGGAAAGAGGAAGGGAGGAAAGTTGCGTTAATATGTAGCTTTACGGAATCTGAGGGCGACAGCAAAAATAAGACTGATTGGAATTCGACAAAGAACATAAGGATTGGTTATCCATTACAGTCAGGATTTGAATTATACAAGAATACAGGATTAAAGATTAAGTGGCTAATGGACGAGAAAACAGAGTATCCTAAATATTGGAAAGGGGAGTTGGATCCATTAACTTACTGCGCTTCAGTATATGGAGCACAAGGATTTGAGGCCGATTATGTTGGAGTTGTATGGGGAAGGGATATGATATGGAGGAATGGATGGACTGTAAACCCAGATCCAATAACAGATTATGTAGGTCATAGGAACTCGTTGAAGAAAATAGCTAAAGAGGATAAGGCTAAGGCACTTGAACTGCTTAAAAATAGGTACTACGTTATGTTAACTAGGGGTATAAGGGGCGTGTATTTGTTCTTTGAGGATCAAAGAACCGGAGAACATGTAAGGGAATTATTCAGTTAACAGCCCCTTTCTAATAATAATATCCATTTCATAAATGATAGTGGTGGAATATAAGGGGTTAAAAATATATCTTAAGGATAAGGAAAGCCTAAACTCTTTTCTTAAAAAATATGGTATTAGCTTAGAAGAAATAAGCATCGTCAGCGTTAGCTAGGAATTAAACTATAGGTGTTATCTTATATTAGCTTAGCAACTTGCAAGGTGATATATATATATTATTTAAATCTAAAAACTTTTTATATGGAAGAGCTGAATATAATCTAATGATCGGGAAAGTGTATTCGTGCTTAGGTCCTATATATATCAAGATCGCGGAAGAAAAATGTGATGAAAATAATAAGGATGAAGTTATATCAAAATGGAAATATGCGTGCCTTATAGAGTTCTTCGATGAAGAAGGAAACTTGATAGACTCAATAGATCCCAAAGAATTATAAGAATGTTAAATGTAGCATATTAGTCGATAGCAAAGGACGTCGTAATATTTTACTACTGTTTCTAGTTTAGAGTGAATGTTTCATCTCTCCATATAAACATTTGAATCGATAAATTGGCTTAACTAGATTCCTTCTGCATATCATAAAAGAAAAGTTAATAATTTATGTAAAATGATTAGCACGTTATAAGGTTATTTAGATATTATGACAGTTTAGAAATAGATAGTACTTTACGTAAATTTACCTTAAATCACTTAAATCTTAAATATTGACATAGATTCTCTTCAATGAGATTTGAGTAACTATGAATAGTTAAGGCGTACATAGTAGGAATATACCTTAAATCTTACATAGGAAAGATTAAACATTATATACTACACGTAATTTTCAGGAAACTACTAATAGAGATTGAAGTTATTGAAGTAACTGATGACAGGGAAGAAGTTTATGAATTTATTTATGGTGGTATAGTTCCCGTGAAAGAGTTTGATATTTATGTCTAACCTACGGAGGAGTTTGATAATTTTCTTAACGAAAGTCCATTTTTGGCTAACGTATACATGAACGGAGACTTTATCATTAAGAGAATTAACGTTAATGCTGACGTAGAGAGAGTGAGGAAAATAGCAAAAGGGAGTTTGAGGAACTATGCACAGAGGGAAAACGAACAACCTCTATTGCCTACTACAACCTTATATCTCCTTGCACGTTCCCTAAGGATAGACATGAGGTTATTAGATACTGATCAAAAAAAGTGAGAGTAATTTAATCTTATTCGACTTCTGCTTATTGTTCTTTTTGTTGAAGTGAATTTTCATTGTTGAGAGTTTTTGGCGTTATCTACTTTGAACATTATTACTTGTACTAAACTGCTCTCCTTGTTGTTTTGATCTGGTACTTTTAGTCCTAAAGCTACTACTTCTTCTTCTGGCACAACTATCCTTCCACCTTTCTGTACCTTAGTTTTGAAGATTGCGTTTCTCTTAAAAAACGTTATTAAGGAATCCCTCAACGCGTCTTGCAACTGTGATATTATGTTTGAGTCAGACCTTATAGGTGTTCTAGGTTTCTCCTCATAATTCTCCAGAGGTATTAACAGAACTACGACTATATCATCTTCTTTCAAATCACCAGATTTTAGATATTCATTAGGAATAGTTATTCTCCTCCCCGTACCAATATATGCTTTAAACGTAACATTTCTAGCTAAGAGCTTCTCCATTGATTCAACCATTACTGCTTGAGAAAACGATACAATTGCCTTTACTACTTCATTCACATCTATCATATTTAGTAGAGTCTTTATCACCTCTAGGGTAGAAGCTTTGGTATTTTTCTCGCCTTGGCTCATATGCAATATGACTAAATTTGGACATTTAAACCTTTCTATGCCGAAATTTACCGAAATTTATAGTCACACAAACCAAAAAGTTCTTCATTAGTCTGACCAACACCTTTCTGGAACTCATGTAGTACTCATGTTACATAAAACTTCTTTTCGACTAAAAGAGTGCGGACAACAATTTACTTAATTTAAAATAAATTGTTTTTGTACGTGAGGTAAATAATTTTATTTAGCGTAGTACCTTTTCGGTGAGCACATAATGAACATGAAGTATTTCAGTGTTCACCCAAGTTATTTTAATCCTAGGAATATATATGGAAATAACGTGCTCAATGTCCTGCTAGAACGTTTATGAGTTTTCGATTTTCACACCTCATTGAAGATAATATTAGGAAAATTATTAATAATATTACAATACTGTTAGCTGTTTACCTAACGTAATAACCTAAAGTTTTTAACTTTACTCAATTGTGTCTTATTTTGGTTGATTCTGGCTTATAACGCCAAATTCAACCAAAAAATTTTTATTCTATGAAAACCATATATTATAATGGGGTGTTCAAATTTTACCCGTTTGTAATCCCCAATGAAGATGAACTTAAGGGTTTCTTATCTCTTATCAAAGAGTTGGAAACTCTATTCTCTAAAGTCTATCCCGTAATCTCCTTTTACGAGCCCATTATCGGACACAAGAAGAGCACTCTTGATGACAATATGATAGAGCTAATAGGAAGAAATAAGGGCCTATTTAAGGATAGTGACGTAATAGAATTTGCTGACGGGGAAACCATTAATATGATAAAAGAAACCTACACTTCATTATTTGGAATGTTTTACGACAGATATAACATAAATGAGTTTGAGATACAAAATATAGAGAAGGACTTTTCTAGAATTCGATCCCTGATTGAAAAATTGAACCCATTAAGTAATAAGGTTAGTTATTTCTTATCCTCACTAGAAAGTGTTCCGGTAGAGTATCTTCAAAGCCAAGGAATTAAAAACTTAGACCTCCGTGCGAGATATGATGATTTGGAGCTTTGGATTCAAGAGAACTTCTTATACACTGTTATGTTAAATGGAAATCCATTATACTCCTTACTTTCGAGGATAATTGATATTTATGAAATGGCAAGACCATTCGTAAACTTGTTTATTAGAAATATTAAAGAAACGTTTAAAAGTTCATATATTGCCTACCTAAGAACCTTTTATGTTAACCTAAATGATGATAAGGCTAAGATAACTTATAACAATTTGGAGTTCCCTGAAATTAAGAGAGATAAAATTATCTCACTTTTAGGACAAGGTACGTGGTACAAGGTCTTTCATCTCACAAAATTTTCACCCGATGCCTTACATCTTCCTCACCATACCCCACCTACTACTTTTCGTCGATATAGGCGATATCAATATCACCTAAATGAACCACTTGAGACAGTTAGGACGATATGGGTAAGTAATCACATACCTGAACTTCTAGGCGGAAAAAGAAACACTCACTCCTTATCTAGTCCCGCAATTGAGATAGAGGTTTATCCCTAAACCCCATCTAAGGTTATCGTTCTCTAGACTAGATAAGTTTCCTTTGCCAAAAATAGACAAATACAATTCATTTTTTATAGATGAAAATGGCTTGTGATTTTTGAATATATCTTGTTAAAGTACTGTTATATTCTCCCTTCAATACATGTAATTCATTTTTAACTCAACTTAAATTCACAGGTAACAAGTAAACAGATGTCTTCTTATACGTTCTAACTCCATAAGACTAAAGAAGCTTACTGATAATACCAATAAAATGAAAAATATTTTATTATATATTATGTTAATTTCTCTTAACGTCCAGTGAAACAAAAAGTCAGAGACAGTTTTTTACTTTTGGGGGTAGAAGTTACTTCTAGGGGTAGAAGTGCTATTTGATCCTTCACCTAAGGATAACAGAAAAGACTTCTTCGATAGAGAAAATGAAATTGAGAAGTTGAAAGGACTAAGGGCACCGATAACCTTAGTTTTAGGGTTAAGAAGAACTGGAAAATCATCCTTAATAAAGATAGGAATAAACGAGTTGAGTGTGTTCAACAATTTAATTAATTTGAAATTAATCGTATAAGTTGCTTCTATTATAGAAATAAATCCTTTTATTTAGCGTAATACCTTTTTGGGTGAGCACATGCCTAATAAATGGAATATTCCCGTCTAACCCAGGTTATTTTAATCCTATGGAGTATAATATTAATTTTAAGCCAAGATTTCACGTTAGGGAGGAGATCGCATTAGGCTTAGCGAGTTATCTAGCTGGCTTATCCTCTTGGAGGACAACGCTACCACATTCCACCTTGCTTTACTATTACAAGAGGCTTGGTAGGGTTAAGTATGTAGTATCCTTGAGTCTTTACGCTATTGACGAGACTTTTACGTTAGGGGTAATTACTATTACGTTTGGACCGTTAGGGATGTTGTGACAAAGGCTATTCCCTTCTTCATGGCTTGAGGAGTGGTTTTCACGTGTTAATTGTCCTAGTTAACATGAGGGGGGATTGAGGAAATTGCGAGTAGGTACTTTAAGAGGGTTGATCGAGTAGTTTACTTGCATGATGGTTTACCAGTTCTTTGACTGGTTTAATGTTGGGCATAAGAGGGTTTGGTAGGAGGGATTACGCTGAGCAATGACATTAAAGCATAGGCTCTCCTCTATGGACTTTCATTTCCCTTGGAGTTCAAATAGGTTAACGAGTTGGCTCTCTACCTTCTTCCTACTCTACAACATTCTTTACGCTCAAGTGTATTTAGTGGATAGGAGAGTGATAATAAATGCAAATATCTCAAATGCATAAAATTGTTGACCACACTCGCGGCTGGTTATAAAAATCTCTATAAAATTTTACTATTGACATGGGATAAGATGTAGAGACAAGACAACTTGAAAAATTTATATTGAAAACTTGAGTATTCATATCATGGTTTCAAAATGGTTTGAAACTAGGGAAGTGTTTCATAATTATTTTGACCTTGACGATTTAACTGAAAATGGTCTCAAAAGATTAATACAAAGTGTAAGAGACTTCGTTGATAAGGATAGGGTTAATATATGCATTTTTAAGGGACCAGTAGAACACTGGATAGGTTCTATTAAATATTCTATAGAGGAAGAGATAGGCTACACCATATGGGGTGATTATAAGGAAAGTTTCAAAACCAATGTCGAAAATGCATATAGAGATTCATATGCTACTCTGGGATCTGGAAAAAAGAGGACAGAGTATATAATACCTTCTCTCAATAAACTTCTAATAAGCTTTTTCTACGGGATTGAAAATAACATGCTATTAGGATTTGGCCTAGTGACGAGCATTACGTATGATATACTAAAAAGATTTAAGGGATGGAAAGAGGGTAGAGAGTTTGTTTGGGGACAAGAAGAAAATCAAAGGTATTGGACAACCCTTCCAAAAATAAAGGTCCTATATCTAAATGAATCAGTCAGAGAGAACTTATCAGACACAAGTAAGTGGAATCCCTCTGAAAAGGACAAGGAAATTCTACGTAAATTGAAAGATATACCATCGAATCAGTGTCATTACGAGCGCTTAGATAATGACAGATCTCTCATTAACTATATAAAGGATAGAATAAATGATGGTGAGGTAGAAAAAACATTATTGTTTTACGCTAATCTAGTTAATTCGAATTCATTAACGCAATCTAAAAACGAAATCAAATGCCAGATCTCAAATAATAGTTTATCTCAAGATGATGCAAATCTGGTGAAAATGGTTACTGAAGATGTAAGTGATCCAAATCTTTTGCTTCAACTATCTAAATTAGGTAATGTGCTCTATGTTGGACCCCCGGGAACATTTAAAACTACCTTGGCAAAAAGCGTAGCTAAAACAATAACCAATAGCGATGAGTGCTACTCCTTATACACTGCTAATTCACTTTGGTTTAGAAAGGATATTATTGGAGGAGAAACACTAATAAATAACACTGTTTCTTGGTCATCTGGAATCATTATTAAAGCCTACAATAAGGCTTCCAAACTACCTGACAATGCACTCTATTTCGTCATAATAGATGAGTTAAACAGAGCGGACGTAGATAAGGCTTTTGGCGACTTCTTCTCTATGTTCACCTCTTCTCTGCCAGATTACTGGAGTA
This sequence comes from Sulfolobus sp. E5-1-F, assembly GCF_009601705.1. Classification (NCBI taxonomy): domain Archaea; kingdom Thermoproteati; phylum Thermoproteota; class Thermoprotei; order Sulfolobales; family Sulfolobaceae; genus Saccharolobus; species Saccharolobus sp. E5-1-F. Next base: position 799,428 of record NZ_CP045687.1, read on the forward strand.
TTCCTTATAGTTTAATCGAGGAAATAGAATCATATCAACACACAGACAAAGAGGCTAAGCAATTTATTGAAAACTACACTCATTACAAAGACAAGCCTTTAAGGAAATTAAGATTTATAGCTACAATGAATCTAATTGACATGAGAAATTTATTTTATGTTGGAGAGGCCATCACGAGAAGATTTATGGTAGTATACTTTGACTTTAACCTAAAAAATAAAGCATCTCTCTTAGTTGATCAATATCAGTGGTTAAGAGACCTAATTCCAAAACTAGTTGAGGCTAGTGAGAAAAAGATCTACATTCCACCCTCAGCAATCCTATCTGCTGCCAAACTTTCCAATGATGCTAATGAATTCAAACAATACTTACTATATATGTTAGGAACATATGATGTGAAGAAAATTAAGAAAGTTAAAAAGATTCTAGGTGTGGACAGTGGGAAATAGGGATACAATACTATTAAATAAGGTCGGGAAATATTACTTACAATATATAGGTGTTTTCTCATTCTCTACACTATTGAAACTTTTCAAAGAAGGCAAAGAAATAAATGACGTTGATGCTACAACGATAAACTACATAAGATCTTACATTGTTTGCCTAGGAGTAAGGAGTACCATTAAAAACGCCCGTAAAGCATTACGAGATAGGATAACGTATAGAGAATTGGGAATTTCTTTTGATAGAGAAATAAGAGGACGTGTAAGTATAAGTCACAGTATTCTCAGTCTACCAAAAAGGCTTTACGCATTTTATTCGTATTTTGAAGGATATAATGCCCCGGAGTACTTTGTAATGGGAAATTTACTGAGGAGAATAATAGAAATAGCGAAAAAATACTTGGACTCTCATAATAAGGAATTATTAGAAACGTTAAGAAAGATAGCGAAAAAATTTCCCAAGGGAGAACTTAGAGAGGAGTTGCCTACAGATCCAATATGGTTAAAAAACGTTTTCAACATTTACTATATCCTTTCTACCTTAGATAAGATTAATATTGGGGTAAGAGGCGATAATGAGGCAAAAATCGTGGAGTTTATAACGTGGAAACTTTACGAGCTTTACATATTTTATCTAGTTCTTAATTACTTAAGAGAAAGAGGCAAAAGCATCAGAGGAATTAATGGAGGAATTGAAATTTCACAATGGAAAATATACTTCAACAGAAGATTAAAGAACTCTAGCTTAAACAAAGTTGATGACTTGGATAGTATCGATAAGTTCAAAGGAAGACCAGATATATCCATTCTTAACGCGAACACCATCATCATTGAATGTAAGTACTCTAATTATCTTCCTTATATTACTGCAGGTAGATTTAAGATAATGGCTTACACGTTTGAATACAATCCGGCAACAGCGATTTTAGTTTACCCTGGTTTAGAAGAAGATTCTATAGAATATGATAGTGAAGATGAGGGAACAAAATTCCTTGATAAAAAAGCCAAAGAGAAAGGATTTGTTGACTTTCAATACAACAACAAAACCCTGTATATTGCTATTATTGATCCTGCTAAGGACGATGATGAAAATATGAAATTGCTTGCTAGAATTTTGGATCAATATATTCATTAACCACCTCAAGGATCTTAACGTCACTTTTCTCTATTTTTAATCTTTCAATTATTATGTTTAGGCTCTCCTCGTCCGGAAAACTCATTTTAATTCCTTTAATTAAGGCTATAATCATGATGATCTAAACAAAAAAGTAATGGAGAGAGTTTATAGAATGTATAGGTACTTCTTTTTCATGATGGAAAAAGCATGGTTTATCAAGATTAAATAGCATAAGTCTTTATTCATCTTCTTGTATATATACACGACCTTTACGAAGATCTTAACTCTCCGAGTTTAATATGTTGAATAAACGAAATAATGGAAATCGTGCAAATGAAGGAAGGCGCTTAATAGGAAATCGACTCTCTCTATTCTTGCTCACTGATTCATTAACATTTTTATACAATATAGTATTCGTTGATCTTCCTCACTTCAATGGAGAAGCAAATAAATTTTTCCGATTTCCTTCTGGAGACCTTAAGGCATAATTTTAGTTAAGACCTACCTTAATGCTTTGGTTCACAGTCTAAGAATTACATCGTCTAATAAGTGAGAAAATCACCTTCATTCATTGAAATCGCGAGAAATGTATCTTTTTTTTAAGTGATGAGTAAAAGGGATATCAGAGAGAATATAATTATAACTCTGTTTACTTTCTTTAAAGCTCTACCATTTCCATTACTTTCAGATTTCTAAAGGCAAAATATCGCTAAACAATTAAAGGCTGGAGGCCCTCTTACTTCATAAAAGAAATGAAGAACTAGATAGCTATTCAGAATTTAACCAGTTATGGCTAAGGAATTTGATTAGTTCACAAGATAAACTGTGGTTCTTGAATTCTCTTCCAATAAGTATTATCATAACACTGTAGATGAGAGTCTAAAGAAGAAAAAATGAATATATGTTTGTTCCGAGAGATTAATAAGATGATAAAATATTATATAAAATAAATAATATAAGTGATATGTTACACTATTAAATGTTTAAAAACACTTTCTATAATATATTCTTATGGAAACTGAGTGTAATTACACTCAACCAGAAAAAACTTCAATAGAAAGTTGGAAAAAATATGTGAGTGATTGTCTAGTTCCAGTTTATGAGAAACTAAAATTGTTACAAGAATTTGGTGATTATTTAGAGCGAAATACTTTAAACAGAAGTTTAGATAGGATTGATCCTCAATTATTACCTTACTTTCTAGGAGGAGTAAATGAAAATGGAGAATATACAAAGGGCTCTCTATCTAGACTTATTAGTTACATGTATAATGAAGAGGTAGATACGAGCAAACTAGCTAATTCTATTAAGGTGGGAATGAAAAACCCATATTCGGAAGTAAATGTGAGAAAAGTATCGAGAAGTAGTTTTATTGATCTACTCAATAAGACGGTTGAAAAGTTAGAATCATTATTCCATAAAGTAAATGTAAATATTGATACTCCCTCCTCTATTGAAATAGAGAGTATTACCAAAAATGTAGATAAGTTCATGCAGACAATTAATGATTACATTTATAAAGCAAAGTTAATCTTACCAATGTACAATTATTATTCTTTTTTAATCGTAACTACTAGACATCTTCCTGCATCTATATTTCTAGATTCTTATCCTCAAGAGCTTGTAGAGAATCGCAACTTAGGGTATGATTTTCTTGGGTTAGGTATCCTTCCCATTCCTTTTATTAGCGATAAAGAACAAAGTTATAGACTGGGACTAACTGGTCATATTAGCAATTCCGTTTCTGACATCATATTCAAGATTATAGCTAATAATTTATTCATGGTTAATAGATTATATAATGTTATAAAAAACAATGAAGAATCATATTTGGTCAAAAAGCCCTTTATCGAAGAGTATTTTCAGTTTATGGTAGATGTATTAAGAAAGTCTTCCATAACAGTTAGTGCTTCTGATATCTTTTATAATTCTTATCATATGGAGATTCACTATAAACAAGATCTTTCAGTCGAAGTATGTTACTCCTCAGCTCCTTCTTATTGTGCGTATAATAGTTATCGGGCTACTTTGAGGAATTATAAAACTATATCCGATATGTACAAGGATCCCGAAATTATATCGAAATTATTTGCAAATGGATATTTAAAAATTGACGCAGGGGATACTCAAAAAGGATTCATAATTATTCTCGATAATTCATTAGGAGAAGGTGGGGTGATATATAATTGAGTGAGAGTCAACAAAGGAGAGATCCTCTGAAATATACAGAAGATGAATCAAGAAGGCAAAATAAAAAAACTAAGTCTGAAGAAATAACTGAAAAGAATGTTAGTGTACATGAATCATCTAATCCTCCTTCAATGACAGAAGATACTCAAAGAAAAATTAACTATACGGTGTGGTCTACTTCGAAAGAATCAGAGATTCCCCTAAATAAAGAGGTTAAAAATGTTAAGAATGAACCTTATCTTTCGCTACCTAAATTATCAATTCCCTCTAGATTCAATATTCCGTCAAAAGAAGTACTTAGATTTAATTACACTATTAACCTCACTAATGAGACTAACATTAATGTTTCGTCACAACAAAAAATTAAATTGAGTATTCCATCCAGTTTTCTGAAAGCGACAAGAGATAATCTAACAATTATTACTGACATGAAATTAATGAATAAAACAAGTGAAGTAAGTGAAAGGAAAGTACTGAAAATTATTCCAACAAGCTTTTGGAAAGTTTCTAATGATAGGTTGATTATAAACCCTACCATTTATCTTACTATTGCTGATACAATCAAGCCTCCTCAAAATAATCGTGAGATCATTCAGTCAGAATCAACTCCAGAACCAACTCAATCTGTGACTGAGTTTGAAGATTTCGAAGAGGATGAGGTATTAAATGGCTTATCTAAGTTTCAATGTTATGGATCATTAGTAATGGTTTATGACGAAATGAAGCAAAAAATTGAGGACAGTTTAGCAACATTGGGCGTAGAAAAGGGTGCAATTTGTGGTAAGGAACTAAAGAAAGTTACGATAACTAATTATAGTTATGAATTATCAAAAATTAAAACGGATGAAGGAGTATTCACTCTGAAACAAGACATCTGTAACGAGATTACTAAGGATCCCCTTGTAAAAGAGGAAATGGATGCCGTTATATCTAGCCTAACAGGGTACAAATTTACTGTTCTCGTTATCCCAAATTGCCTATATGAAATGTACAAACATAAGTTAGTAATGGCGGTAAAGGAGAATTTCACCAGAGAGAAAATACTGACGTTAGCCTATTTAGCATCCGGTCTTGATAAAGACATTGTGAGTGTATTGAATCCCTTTGAGTCCTTCACTGCTGTATTTCATAAATATCAAGAGGATGTACTTTCACGAGGATTAAATTTAGTTTTAAGAAGTAACCTCTCACCACTATTAAAGCCAGGTGAAAATGAATCTTCACTCCATAAGAGTTTAAAGGCAATAATACTTCTACATTTAGTAAAAAATATGAATATCGATACAAAATTTATTAAAGTAGAGGAAGAGATCAATGGCTACATTCCAGACGTTTATGTAGAGAACGAAAAGATAGTTTACGATGCTAAAACGAGTCTTGAAGTTCATCCAGATGATGAAATTAGAGATGTAGTGACAAAGTATTCTAGTTTCGCCAGTGAGATTATTGTAGTAATGAGACCCTTTCCAGTCTTAATTAACTTACCCATTATTGTTAATTTGTTGAAGGAATATAGGAAACAAAACATCAAAGTTGACGTACAAATTCCAGTTAAGGTAGAAGATAAGATAGTTCTAATGCCATTAAGCGAATTCATTAAAAAAGGTAAGGAATTTCAAAAGAGTTTAATGAGAGAAAAAGAAGAGAAGAAGTAAGTCTTGTAAATAGGTAGGGAGTATTACCTTTTTATCTACAAATGCTTTATACTTTTCTTTCACCGAATAAGAAGAATAATAAAGCCCTTTTCATTGAGTATATTTTATGGAAAAACTTGCCACACTTGGCTCAGATAAGTCAGTTACGACAATTAACGCAATAATGGCTGAACTATTGACAGATATAAAGCCTTCACAGATCACAATTTTAAGGGAATCCTCTCCTTATAAGGACATAAGGGATAGTTTAAGAAAAGCGCTTAGCTACATGGGAATTAACGCTGAGGTAAATGACATCGTTATAGGTGAAGGAGTGAAGACGTGGAAGGATAAAATCTCAGAATACGATTTTGACGTTTTAGATATAACGCCAGGAAGAAAGTACATGGCATTGACTGCTGCCAACTACTCTAAGGCTAAGGAAGTAAGATATGTTTATTTAAAAAACGAGGGAGAGGGTTATAGAATATTTGGTTATGTTCCCTTTAATGAAATAAAAATATTTAATATGAGGAGCGGGGATGAGGTTAAATTTACAGCCTTACCTCTTACTACGGTAGTAAACGAAAAGTATTCGGAACTCGATATTGAATCGTTAACAGCTTTATATAATATTCTAAGCCTTCACGGAGAAGTTAAGGTGAAACTTGGGAATGATTATATGGAGGAAAGGGAAGATGAGTTTACAGAGCTGTGTAAGACGAGAAGCGGTATGAAAGCCTTTAAGGAAGAGGAGAAGATACGTGAAATTATAAAAAAGGATGACGTATATTTCGTTGCTGACACTAACGTTTATATACAATTAGGAAATAGGATCAAGAGATTGTTTTACGATAAAGATAAGGGATTTAGGCTATTACCTGCACCCTCAGTCTATAGGGAGTTGAAGTATAAGTTAACGAGTACTCAAAAAGATCCTAATTTAGTGAAATTTAGATTGGGCTATCTAACTTTCAAGGATGGTCATCTCTCAGCCATTAGCGGATTGGAGAATAGGATTAAGGATGCAAGCTACGGAGATGTTGAATTTAAGAAAGAGGTTCAGAGATTGAAAGGTGCAATTGCTAATACCGTTTACGTTGTGACGAGAGATCAGGCTTTAGGTATATCCGTTTCATCGGAGATTAAAACAATTGTGCTTAAAACTAAGGTTGATCGACAAAAGTTCGATATGGGGGAGTTTTTACACTGCATGAGCTTCTATAGTGTCTATTCCAGTTTTAAGGAATCTATCAGAAGGGATTTATTTCTAGAGTTGGATGGAAGGAATATAGTTAAAATTACGAGTGTAGAGGAAGAAAACAAGGTTAATGTCGAAACTTTGGAACCTAAATATAATTATGCAAAAGTGTTAGAAATACTAAGAGGTGCTATATCTTGAAGGATAGTTTATTTAGCCTAGTAAGAGTGTAGTATATTGAGGGTTACTCTTATGGTAACTTTTTTCAAAGCGTGTTAGCTAAAAGTTTTCAAAGTTAATCATGAATTTATTTTGTTTTTATATGTACTATTGAGCGAAGGAAATGGTACTAATTTCAATTCTGTGTAGTTTCTTGAAAATTACGTATAGTATGTACGTTTAATTTTTCCAATGTGAAATCTAAGGCGTGTTTATACTATAAACGCTTGGTGTATTTACGATTATTTAAATCTCTTTGGAGAGAATCTACGTTAGTATTTAATGGATTTGAGGTAAATTTACGTAAGGTATTATCTGTGAGAGCCAATATGGTCTCTATTCTTTAGGAAGGTTCACCAAACTCTAAGATACTCTTTTTAGCTTTAAATTTCATGCAAATGTATATATAACAAAGTACTTCATATAGTCAATTGAAAGTTTTTTAGAAAAATTTAATAATATACTCTAACATTTAAAGTTTGGGGATCACATGTCTTCTGGCTTAAGGATCCCTGAAGAGATATATCAAAAATATGGTGATCTATTTGGAGAAAAGACCATAAATGATAGGATTGTAAGTGTTGAAAAACTGATTGAGGAGCTTGCAGTTGAGTTCTCGGATGAGATAAGGAGAGTTATAAATAAAAGGAGACAATGGCTAGAGTCAAAGGACTCTGTGACCTCAAAGGGTGCTTTTCCATCCTTCGACCAAGTTTTCGTAGATGCAGATGGAAATAGGAGAACTTTTAGGGAAATCATCCAAGGGATGATAGATAATTTCCTTGGTGTGAAGTCAGAATTGAGGTGGAGGTTAAATGATAACGTACCTATACCGAAAGATGCACATCCTCTTAATAATCCAGGATTGGAAATTACTGGTCCTTGGTACCCTCTAAGTAGGGCATATAATCAAATAAATTCAGATGTAGCGTGTGTTATGGAAGATGAGGAAGACGCCTCACCCGCATGGTACATTCCATATGGTTCTGGTAAAACAACTGCTGATGTGTGGGAGGGAAGAAAGAACGTAAAACTCTTCCTCTCCGGAAAAGCTCCAAACCCCTATTACGAAAAGGGGAAAACATATACCATAAGCAAGCCTAGGGATAAGTGGCCAACAATTTTTCACAGACTCCCTGGATTACACCTATTGGATTTCGACATAACGTTGAACGGTAAACCAGTACCAGCTATAATTGTTTCAGCCGTTATATATACCCTAAATAACTACAATAGCCTAAAGAGTGCGGGTTCTGGAGTTTATTTCTATCTACCTAAAACACAGACTCCAGATGAGGCATTGGTAATAGAGAAGATCCTCAGAAGAATTGAGTCGAAGTTAGGATTGAAGATAGGTACTCTTAAGATAGCTCTTCTTTACGAGGAGGTTAATGCGGGAAGATATTTCCCGGTAATACTGTGGATATTCAGAGAGAGGTTAATCAAATCAAATAATGGTAGATGGGACTATTTAGGAAGTTTAATTGAGATGTGGCTACAAGAGAAAGTACTTCCTGATCCTCAAAACATCACCATGACTTCCCCTAACATGATGGCATATCAAAAATATAACGCACTTATTATGTTATTAGCTGGAGCAAAGGATGGTGAAGCTGATTCCGCTCCAGTCGGTGGTATGGCTGCTGTAATGCTATATCCTCAGACTGATCCATTTGGAAGAAATAGGTACAACTTGAAGGCATTGAGGGGGATAAAGTTAGATAAGTTAAGGGAAAGGTTAATAGGGCTTATCTTCATAACGGATAAAAAAGTCGAAGGTAAAGTCACTTTAGAGGATATAATAAGCGGAAAAGTAAAGGGTAAACTTTATGACATGTTTAGACAAAGTTGGGTAGCGACTAAGGAAGAAGCTTACGTAGAGGCAGGGACTAAACCATTGAGGGCGGGATTAGAGGAATTGCAGAAGATGATCGATGCTCCAGTTAACTATATTGAAGTAGAAGGAACCAAATTGCCCACTGTGGATAGTGGTCTAACTCCAGAGGAGAGGGCGTTATTCCAGAAACTTGGTCTAATTGATGAAAGAGGAAAGATAACGCCTTGGGTTATAAGTAAGGATATGATTGACACTCCAGAAAAGCTATTGTTTAATAAGGAGTTGTGGGGTGGAAAGGATCTATGGCATGCATTGTATGACATTCCAGAGGGAGATATTACACCGGAACACGTTCAACACGCATTCTACATGGCAGCTAATTATGGTTTCCAATTATTGAATGGTAACTTGGCTGCTGCGATCGATGATTACGAATTGAAGCAAAGGTTTATGAACGATCTAGCCACATATAGAATATTCACCTCTTGGCTGTGGAGTATAATAAATAGGGATGCTAGCTTCACGAAGGATGGATACATTAAGGGACCAAAGCTGACCAAAGATGGTGTAATTCCAGCTGAGGATGTCATGAAGGTTACTAAGGGAACTAAGGTAAAGGATGTATTTGAGAAAATATGGGAGTTACACTTAGATTGGACGTATGAATTTTACAAGGAGCAAGATATGAGAGCGGCTAGGAGAATAGCTGAAACTTTTGGAAAGACGAATAATATCTCCACGGTGGAGGAAGTTTATAAAGTGATATCAAAAGCCTATAGTTCGGGACCATTTAGAGAGATGTCAGTTAAGGAAGCTGCTCAAAAGATAGCGAAGATTCTTAACGCTAACGCTTCTGAAATTGAAGAGGAGCTCATTAACTTAGCTCCGAGATTTGACAGAGCTATGGCACCAGTAATTATGGAAATATTGATGAGACAGATGTTATATCCCAAGTACATAATGAATAGCGGGAAGATTCTCTTCGTACTTTCTCCATTAGATCCAGAGAGGAGAGCAAAGGTAATGGATAGTATATTCTCGTTTAGAGCAATGGTTGAAGATAAGGTGAGGAGAGGGGAGCTAGATAAGTGGATACTGGAGTTATATGATTATATATACGACAATTATTTTTAACCAATTTAACTTCCTGTCTTCCAATAAATGTTTTAAAAAGATTTCAAGGTGACGTAGTACCCTTTTTTAACTTGACTCATTTTAACTAAAAACTTTGATTCTTCCCTAGGTTTAAGTTGGAAAAATTTATTAGTGAAGAGGAGTAAAGTTCTAGTTTCAAACTTACTAAAAAGTGTTTACTCTCTCAATTTAGCATAAAAAGGTTCTTACTATTGCTTTATAAGTCAACAGAAATTACTTTCAACTTTAGAGTACCATGAAAAGAATTTTTTCAATTGATTCTTCACGTCAACGTTAATAATAAATTCCTTAAAATATGAATACTTTTTTATACACATCAACAGGTTGACTAAAAGTATCTATATCAAAGGAAGAATAATATATACAAATTTCGTTTAAGTTTATATATTAAAAGTTGTGTATATAGATTAGGAATGGAAAAATGAACATTCAAGATAAATGGAAGGAGGAAGCTAAAAGGCTCGAATACGAGTGGTCTGAAAATCCCAGATGGAATGGGATAAAGAGAAATTATAGTGCAACAGATGTAGTTAAATTGAGAGGATCTGTTCAAATCGAATACACCTTGGCTAAGTTAGCTTCCCAAAAACTTTGGAACTTACTGAATACCGAACCCTATGTGGGAACATTCGGAGCTTTAACGGGATCACAGGCAGTTGAAATGGCTAAGGCTGGAATTAAAGCCATCTACGTAAGTGGGTGGCAAGTAGCAGCAGATAATAACTTAGCAAATCAAACTTATCCAGATTTGAGTCTATACCCGTCTAACAGTGTTCCAAACCTAGTAAGGAGGATAAATAACGCACTTTTAAGGGCTGATCAAATAGCCTGGAGTGAAGGTAGGCACGATATCGATTACTTATTGCCTATTGTTGCAGATGCTGAAGCGGGTTTTGGTGGCCCAATTCACGCTTTCGAATTAACAAAAGCCTTGATAGAGGCGGGAGTTGGAGGTGTGCATTTTGAAGATCAATTGGCTGCGGAGAAAAAATGTGGACATTTAGGAGGGAAAGTTCTGATTCCAGTAAGCGCATTTATACGAATACTAAATGCAGCGAGATTAGCTTCTGATGTATTGGGAGTGCCGATTATACTAATAGCGAGAACAGATGCGTTAAATGCTAAATACCTATCTAACGATGTAGATGACATTGATAGGCAGTTCATGACTGGAAGAAGAGCGAAAGAGGGATATTATGAGATTAAAGGAGGTATTGAATACGCTATAGCTAGAGGACTAGCTTATGCACCCTATGCTGATTTGTTATGGTTTGAGACTTCTAAGCCAGATTTAGAGGAAGCGAGACAATTTGCAGAGGCTATTCACGCACATTATCCCGGTAAGATGTTAGCCTATAATCTTTCCCCTTCATTTAACTGGAAGAAATTTATGGATGACTCGAAAATTAGTAAGTTCATGGATATGCTAGGAGAAATGGGCTATAAGTTCCAGTTCATTACACTAGCAGGATGGCACCTAATTAACTATTATACTTTCAAGTTAGCTAAAGCTTACAAGAACGAGGGAATGTCAGCGTATGTAAGGTTACAAGAATTAGAATTTCAAGCACAAGCAGAGGGTTATACAGCAGTAAGTCATCAGAAAGAAGTTGGAACAGATTACTTCGACCTTGTGTTGACTATAGCGTCTGGTGGAGAAGCGTCTACTACTGCAATGGAAGGTTCTACGGAAGCTGAACAATTCGTAGAGGTAAAGCAAAAAATATTGAAATAGGATAGGTAAAGAGTTCTTCTTTTTTAATAACTTCTTATCATTCACTCCTCTCTCAATCCATATACCACTTTACGGATCTTCATCGTGGCCTGATCCTTATACTCTGAGGAGTTCCATATATACTTCTCAGAAGTCTTGAATGAATCTTCAGACCTCACGACAAATCTTCTTTATGCGATTTAAAATGTAAAGTACAAGGTATATATAAGAAGAGAAGACTTTTTGGAAAAAATAATAATAACTTATTTAACGTCTTTTTGACTCATTATCTAAACGGACTTTTCTCTAGTTGATTCAATTATCTCTTCAATAGCAAGTGTTCTAAACCCGCTTCTTATAGCCCAGAAGTAACCTATTAAGATAACAACAATAGCCACTAAAGTATCATACGGGAAGGGAATTACAGTATATAGTCCAAAACCACCGAAGTGAGATATTATATACATAGCTAAGATTAAGTATATTACCCACCAGCCAGCGTTAATTTCCTTCTTAACATCTGGTTTTACGGACATAAGCAAGAACACCATATTTCCTATCAATAGTGCTGCGGTTATGATATAGTAAATTGCGAAGAACGTATTATTTGCTGTGCTTAATCCACTAGTCTGATAGAAGAATTCTATAGCTAAGACTAAGGTTATTACTAAGTCAGCTATACCTAATCCAATTGCTGGTCCTCTTTTAACTCCAAGCTCCTTTACTGCATAGAACAAGAAGAATATTGGTAATCCTAGGAATATACCAGTAAATACGTAGAAAAGCGTACCAAAACTCGACCAGTAAACTATTAATCCAGCTGCTAATGTGGCGATAGGGGCAATGATTGAAGCGGCAGGCAATCTGTAAGGTCTATTTAACTCTTATGCATGTTTTCTTAAGACTGCCAGACCAATACAACCCATAATATACGTTAGTACCGTAGCTGAGGAGATAAAACCTACTAAGGCATACCAAGATGGGAATGGTAGTAGAAATATTGCGTTAATTATTAGAGCTGCTATCAGTGATAATACAGGTATTTTTGTCTTCCCAATTCTTAAGAATATTTCTGGTAAGTAACCGTTAGACGCGAAAGCGTATATAGTTCTTGCAGACGTACCAGTGTAAATCCAACCAGTACCAGATGGAGAAATTATGGCATCGATTGTTAGAATTATTCCCCACGCTGCAAATAAAGCAGCTATTGGTCCTAAAACTGGTGCTGTTTTGAATAATATTAGGTAAGGAGCAGAAGATATTGCAACTCCAGAGGAAGTTATTGCGGTTTTTAAAGCTGACCAATTTCAGGGAACTACTGGAACTAGCTTTCCAGATTCATTTAAGTATAATGCACTCCAGTTGATGCCAGAGATGAAACCAACCTGGAGGAGTGTATACAATACTACTGCAATGAGAAGAGCTCCAATAACTGCAAATGGAATATCCTTACTAGGGTTTCTTCCTTCCCCACCGTATTCAACTGCTTGCCTAAATCCTAAATACGCGAATATTACACCAGTAGTTGGTATAGCGAATAGTACTGCATCTAATCCAAATATTCCACTTGGACCTCCAGCTACATATTGTGCTGAAGGAAAGAAACCATTTAATGTGAAGTTAGCTGGATGAGAGTCAAACGCTAGAACTAATACTACAGTCAATGTTGGTATTAATAATTTCCACCATCCGGCTCCATGAGTGACTTTTCCTAAAACGTTTACACCATAATAGTTGAGGAAGAAGAAAATTATTAAGAGAAGAATGGCCAATCCAATTCCTTCTGGAGTTAGAATTGTAATTGGTGCACCGTTAAAGTAACCTATAGTTGTCAATGATGGTATATAAGCAGCAATATAAGTTACTACAGCTTCTGTCTCAATTGCGGGTACTGAAACGGCTGAAAGGAAATAAGCCCACGTCATGAGATATCCTACTAATCCTCCGTAGGTGTAATGGGGATATCTTGTAATTCCGCCGCTTTTTGGTATTGCAGAACCTATCTCAGCGTATGTTAATCCAATAAAAAGTACTAATATACCAGCAATTATCCAGCTTAAAATTGCAGCACCTCCAGCATATGCTGCAGTACCTAAGGCAGCGAACAACCATCCAGAACCAATGATTCCTCCTAGAGATAAAAAAAGTAACTCAAACTTTCCTAAGGCTTTTTTAATTGCTTATCTGATTCAATACCTAAATCTTTTGCACCTTTAATTCTTTATTAGCCATAAGTAAATATAAGACCGTTAGTTTATAAATTTTAAACATTTTAGCCAACTCTATGAATATTAAGATTCAAATAAGATCCGTTATTCATTTAAACGTTTGTAAATTCGATGCATTTGGTTGAATGAATAAATTTACGCTTTCATAGAGGCTCTTAAAAAATAATTTGCGAAGAAAATGACAAAATATTATTATTTATAATATCATCATTAATTTAAATATGAACGTAATTTGCTTAAATCGAAGTCAAACTCAGGATTGACGTTATCACAATTCTACTACATTAATCCCATAAAAAAGCGTTAACCATTAAGAGAGTAGTAGAATCTAAATTGGATCTCAGTAGGATCTCATAATGTAAATCCTCAACATCTGGGCTTCAGTATCGGAATTTCTTTCATCTTGATATAAACTAAAAAAACTAGGATAGTAGTGAACTGACATTAGCCCCATTAAAATATATTATATTGTACTAAAGTAGAAGAAAAATAATACTTTTTCTAATTTAGCCTGGTTATATTTTATTTACTGCGTAATTTTAGCTAAAAATGAAATCCCCATACTGATGTAAGAGTAAATGTAATATCTACCTGTAACTCAAAGTTTCGATTCAGCCTTATTATTTATTATTGGAAATCCCTCTATTAACGTTTACTAAGGATGGTAGTAATATCTAATTACAATCGAAAAGCATTTTTAAGCGGTAAGTCTGAATTATATACATGAAGAAAAATGCCGATTATAGTTAGAAAGGTTCATAAAAAGGATGATGGTAGTACTGTTTGGATTAGGGTTGGAGAGTCTCCTCCAGTTATAAAGGATGGAAATGTGATTGATGGTGGGTTTTTCATAAGGGTTGGGGATGATAAGAGTGATAAGATAATTAGATTATCTGATCAGGAGGCTTTAGATATTGCTTATAGGATAATAGAGGCTTATAGGAGACATGTCAGGATTTACGCTAAACTAGATGAACTCTCATATGAAGAGTATAAGAGAAGGAAGGAGGTTATAAAAGATGAGGATGAGGATGAGATTGAGAAGATAGAGGAAAAAAAGAATTTAACTCCAGAAAAAATTGAAACGGAGTTAATAAAGTACTTAATAACTGTAGGAGGGGAAACAACATTAGATAAGATCAGGGAAGACCTAGGAGAGGAATACGCAGCATATTTAAAAACGATGAAAAATAAAGGAATAAAAGTTGAAGGGATTAAAGTAAAACTCGACAGTAACCTTAAAGATACTTAGATAAAAATTCTATACCATCTAGAGTGAACTACTCCGCCCTTGCGGACGGAGCATCCCCACCTCACGATGAGGATTTCCTGCTTCTTCCGGGAAACTTGCTATACACTCCCTCTGAGAAGGGAATGTATAGTAGAGGTTTCCCGTCCACAGGCACTAAGGGCAGTCCCGACCCCGCACAAAGAATATTTAGAGAAGCATTATAATCACGATCTGCCACCCAACCACAGCTTGGACAAACAAATGTTCTGTCAGCAAGAGTAAGGTCGTTTCTCACATAACCACATCTCGCGCACATCCTTGACGTGTTCCTTGGGTCTACCTTCACCACCCTCCTACCAGCTCTTTCAGCCTTGTAGGAGAGGTGATGAAGGAAGAGGGAGAAGTTTGAGTGAAGAATATGCTTCCTAAGGGTCTTGCTTTTTGGTCTCTCTACCATTTGTTTGGTTTCCAGATCTTCAACGTAAATCTCGTCATATTGTTCCACTAGCCATGTGGTTATCTTGTGTATGTAATCGTTCATAACGTTCTTGGCGTGTTCGTGAAGTTTTGCGAGCTTAACCCTAGTCTTTTCATAGTTTTTAGAACCTTTCTTTTTCCTAGATAATATTCGTTGGATAAGACGTATTTTCTTCTCGATCTTGTCGAACACTTTTGGATTTTCTATAACAATACCATCTGATGTTGTAACTAGTTTCTCAACACCAACGTCAACACCTACTCTCCTACCGTTACTTGGTAATGGTTTCTTTTCAACTTCGGTTTGAAATACAGCATACCAGCCTGTAGCATTTTTCACTATAAGCACTCCCTTCACTCTCCCTTCTAAAGGTCTGTGAAAGAGCACCTTTACGGAACCTATCTTTGAGAGAATTAGCTTATCTCCCTCAACCTTGAAGCCAGATTGGTTGTAGTTTATGAACTTGAGGATCTTCTTATATCTGAGCTTACCGACTTTCTTTCCTTTCTTCTTGAGTTCGTGAAGTGCTCTAATATTATACCACAATACATTGTTTACCATTTGGAGGGCCTTTGAGTATACCAGTTCCTTTCCCTCCACTTTCAAGTCCTTGATCATTGCTTGGGTGTCACTTGGGGTTACATTCTTTCCCTCTCTTCTCGCTTTCGTAATAACGTCTAACAACGTGTTGTAAACTTTTGCTTCAACTTGCATTACTCTGAGGAGTTTTTCTTCTACTTCTTTAGACGGGTAAATCTTGTACTTGAAGGATAGGTGTACTACGTTACTTTTTCCCTTGGCTCTCCACATAGTTCTCCTCTAACGTAACTTGTCCGCTAGTTGCTAAAAAGTAGGATGGGGACCATAGATGCCCCTTCCATAACTTGTGGAAATTTTCTCTGTATCTCCCTTGAGGTTATTGTCTTTATAGCGTTTATGTACCTTGGTATGTCAAGGGTTGGCTTAGCCTTGAATAACATGTGGAAGTGATCTTTATCAACGCTAATGTCTATAACTTCTACTTCGAATGTTTTGCTTATTTCAAGAATTGTTTCTTTCAAGAAATTTATGATCTCCTCATTGTCGAACACTTTCCTGCGGTACTTGACTACTTGGACATAGTGGTAGTAAAGCACGTAAACTGAATGTGCATTTCTGTCCAATCTTTTCCGCATAGTTACATGTATTTTTCAAAAACTATAAAAATCTTTCTATAAGGGGGCTATCCATCCGGAAGGGGACTTTCGCCCCCTTAACCCCCATAAAGTTAAAGTCAGTCATTAGTTATTAAGCAAATATATTATTATTATCGTTGATAGTATTAATTAATAGTAGTTTACGTAAATTTACCTCTCCCTTGAATCTTAAATACTGACATAGATTCTCTTCAAGAAGATTTAAATAATCAATCGTAAATACACTAAGCGTGTATAAGCATAGATACTCTTAAATCTTACATTCTAAAAATTGAACGTTATATACTATACGACATTTTCAGGAAACTACTATATGAAATTCCTTTTTTCTTCGTAGTAGATTATTTTCTATTACAATATAAAATTAATCTTCCGCAGCATTGAAAGATATAACTGTATTTAATCCCTTTTTTATAGAATATTATATTTCTCCCTTATAATCTTTATTGAATGATTTACATTCTGGGCACTCTTTCGACGACGGAAAATCTTATTAT
This sequence comes from Sulfolobus sp. E5-1-F, assembly GCF_009601705.1. Taxonomy (NCBI): domain Archaea; kingdom Thermoproteati; phylum Thermoproteota; class Thermoprotei; order Sulfolobales; family Sulfolobaceae; genus Saccharolobus; species Saccharolobus sp. E5-1-F. Next base: position 816,568 of record NZ_CP045687.1, read on the forward strand.
AACATCATGAAACATGTAGAGTGTGAATTATTGCATTTATGCAACTGTTTTCAACAATGCTTCAACATTGGAGGAGAGTGTAAAGAGTGTTTGGAGAAGTGATGCGACTATAGTGATTACTGATAATTTTTCCACGGATGGTACATGGGAGAAATTACAAGAGCTGAGAAAGGATTATAATTTAACATTATATAGGTTAAAATCAACTAGGGGTAAGGGTAGAGATTATTCGTTAAAGCATTGTCCTGATAACAGTATTACCACTTATTTTGATTTAGATATGAAGTACAATGAGAGTTTTCATAAGATCCTAGAATGGGCTCCCGGTGATAAGAAGACACTGGTGAATTTAATTAATGGGTTTGTTGTTAAGAGAGAGACCATATTGGAGAAAGGTGGTTGGAGGGATCTAAATAGAGCTGAGGATTGGGAGACAGTTTCTAGGGTTGGTTTCGATTATTTTTTACCTGCACTAATTCACGCTGAGTTACGTAATGAGTTAGTAAGAGAAAGGAGATATGCTAAAGGTTTAAAATATTACGTCAGGAGATTTAAAAATAAATTGGACGTTATAAGGGGTTTGGGATACAATTGGAGTGATATAAACATTGTGTACTCCCAACACTCAATTTTATATAAAATTTTTGTAAATTCCACTTCCTATATACTCGCCAAACCTATGGGGATTTATAGGAATTATAAGGAATATAATAACGGAGTCGGCACAATATTGTCAGCTCTTGATAAGATGATTGATCTTAAGGAGATAGGAGTTAGTAATAAGTACTTCATCTTTGGCGGATATTGGGGTTTCTTTCATGCGTATAATTTGGACAAGATTATTGACGAGAAATTGCCAAGGAAAGTAGGGAGAGTAATAAAGCTAATATGCAATGATAGTGGACTACGATATGTAAAGACTTTGGAGGGATTTGACATCATTAAACTCGCATCTTCTTTAAAGGATAAGCTGGAGTGTAGTAAATTCAACCTTTAGAACCCTCTTCCTCGCTTGACTGTCTACTTATCTCCAATGCCTCAGCGTAAATGAAGCCTAAAATTATCCAACCGAAGAATAGATACACAATGTACTTGTTAAACGTTGGCAAAGAGTAAAGAAAGACTGAAATGCTGACTATTGATGCAAAGATCCCAATGAATATTTCATGAATGTGCTTTAAAGCTCTCTTTGACGCAATCCTAACTAATGATGAATTTGCTGAAATGTGGACAAATAGGTTGTTTAAACCAGCTAACGCTCCAAGTATTGTAAAAGTATTATATAGTCCAAAGACATAGGTCATCGCAGTCAAAGCAGTTATAAAGACTAATCCTACAATGAGTTCAGAGTATTTCACCTTAGAGAGAGCACTAGGCATTATCTTATCTTCAGCCATTGTCTTCAGTGTTCTTGAATCAGCTAATATGTAAGTCATCCCTCCTAATGTCCCATCACTTAAGGCAATTAACGCTATTATTAATGTACCTATTAGGCCAAATCTAAACAGTAAGTAATCTATCAGGTTTCCAGTAAATTTCATAGCTGCTAAGGAGTAAAAGAAAAACGTCGCTAAGACGCCACCGAATAATAGAACTGAAATTGCTGCCTTACCTATGGTTTTAGGATTAGCTTCTCCACCTAAGGGAGCAATTGAGCCGTAACCTGTTGGTATTCCTAATCCGAATACTACAGCTGATATTAAGGTAGGTGTTATTGAACTCGGTATCGGATTGTAAAAATTCCATCTAGAATCGTAAAGAAACAATATGGAAAGTAAGGAAATTATTAAGATTTCAGCTATTGAAGCTCCAATGGCGTATTTAGCTGATACTTGTACTCCAGCGAGTACTATTGATGTTGAAATTATTCCTATTATTAATGCGTAAAACCACTGGTCATAAAATATGGAAGGCAATATTGCAGATGGTATGTAAGTTGAGATAATGGTATAAAGTACGTAAGCACCACCTGTGAGTAGGGTTCCACCATAAGCCAATCCGTAAAGTAAATAGTTCCAACCAGTATTTAACCCTAACCTAGAGGTTAAGGAGTAAAATGCATATGTATAATATCCCCCACCTCTTTTAAATCTCCCAGATAAAGAGTAAATAACTAAGCCGTTAAATAGAACTACAAGAGTCGCAATCAACATTGCAAACGGTGCTTGTGTTCCTACTTTTCCTATCATAACAGTACCGAAGGTTAGTAAGGAGATAAAGGGTGCTTGTCCACCAAAGGAGATGAAGAATACGTCCTTAAATGTTAGTTTTTTACTTCCCTTCAATTCCTCCTCTTTCTTGCTTATCTCTTCCTTCATACACTAAAAGATAGTGATACATTCAAATAAACGTTTTCGTGCTAACTCAAAGAGGAACTGATCCCATCCTAGGTTTTCCTATGAGGTTTAGGGGTATACGAGCATGAGGAACTTTATCATAAGTGACTAGAACTCAGATGGGATCTTTCTACTACAAAAAGGCTTATAAATAATTTTTCTTCTAGTATTTATGTAAGAAATAGCCATTTTCTGATGTCTAGAATTATAGACAACCTTTTATTACTATAAATTTTCCCTTTTTTGGCACTTCACAACTTCTCTAAAAGCTTTTCAAACCCCTTAACTTCTCTAAGAGGTAATCCCATACCTCCTCTTGTCACAGCTAGAACTTCAGCAACAATTGACAATGCAATCTCTTTCTCACTTTTAGCGCCAATATCTAACCCAGCTGGTATTCTCAATTTCTTTAATTTTTCTTTGTCAATTCCAGCTTGGATAAGCCTCTTCAATATTACCTCAGCCCTTTTTAAGCTCATTATTACAGCTATCTCCTTGGCTCCCCCGTAAATTGACTTCATAATAGCCCAAGTATCATAAACGTGCCTAGTTGCCACTATTACGTAATTGTCCCTTACAACGTCATCTGGAATTTGGAAAGTAGTACCCTTAATCACCTCGTCAGCCTCATAATAACTCTCCTCAGCAAAGGGATCAACTACTAAAACGTGAAAACCCATATCTTTTAGATACCTTGCTATAAATGGTGCAACATTAATTCCCTTTCCGGTACATTTACTAGCATCAACCTTGACAGTATCTCTATCGCAAAATACTGGTTCTTCCATATCCGCTTCTCTACTTGACGCAAATATGACGATCTTCATAAATTAACATACTAACTAAAGACTTATATGTATTCATTAAAACCTCAAAAGGTAGTTTCAGGTAAAATGATTAGGAACTTTTAGCAACGGGATTAAATATTAAAGATTCTCAGCTAATAAAAGTTATTAGATATAGTTTTAGAATTTTACAATAACCTTTTTTAACTTGTATCTCTATACTTCACGCTAAATTACCCGCCTTACCGGTTTCCCTCACCTTAAATCTTTTTTTAATTTATTGTCTGCTTATGCTGTAGTTAATTCTGTTTCTTCTATAGATTCAATATTAGACAAGTAGTATTATTATTTATAAAATAATTTTGGGTCTACCGTCACGGAAGGGGACTTTTGTCCCCTTAACCCCCATAAAGTTAAATTTAGGGTCAGAGCTGAATAGGATAGTGTATTTGGTATAATGAGACTTATGAACCCAAGTAACTCTCCCCTGGTCACCATGTTTTAAATGAATCCACATGTTAATGCTGGTTGATACTACGCTCAAAATTCGACCGAAACTTTTATTACTGAAGACCCTTTACCATTCATGATGAGAAGAAAGTCGAAAAACTAGAAAATCCTGAGAGGAACGAGTTCAATGAGAGGAAAGTCTTAATATGAGTAAAGTTTATTTTCTCATTTTGCCACTTCTCTTTAATGAAGATTAGGGTAGGTTTTATAGGTTTAAAAGGTGGTGTAGGGAAGACAACGATAGCATTAAATTCTGCATTATATCTTTCCAAGAGATATAAGGTGTTATATATTGACAAAGATCTTCTTTCCATGGGATCTTTAATTTTAGGATTTAATGGTCTTGGTTTTCATAAAGCGATAATAGAGGGATTAGGCAAGGAACAATATGAGTATAAGGTTAATGATAACTTAACGCTATTCAAGTTATATAGTGATCCAGTAAATGAGAGAGAGTTACACAATAAGGTTAAAGAAATGGGTGAAAGGGCAGAAAGAGCTTACGTTGATGTAGTATCTAAAGGTTACGATGTCATCATAATAGATTATGGTAGGATTTTCAGAACTAATGATCCCTTAGTGTATGATGAATATGAAATGTTCAAGAAAAATTTTTCTGACTATCTCATAGGTGGAGTAGGGATAACTGACCCTGTCAAGAATGATATTACAGATGCTGTAGAATATTTTCTAGATACAATAAATAGACTCAAAACTAAACCCTTAGCTTTCGTAATCAACATGGTACCTCAAATAGGCGATATTCAGAAAGAAATTGACCAATTAGTCAGAGAAATTAGTGAAGTCGTAAAGTGTGATATAATTACTATTCCCTTTAATGAGGAGCTGGTACAATATAACAAATTAGGAGAATTTGGAGAAATGCAAAAAGTGGGAAAGTTAATAGAGAAAATTTTATCTCAAGCGTAATAGAGATTTTTGTAACCCTTTACAAGTATTTTTCACAAAAAGGTTCATTTCTTGAAGATTTAATAGTCTAGATGACAAGTTATTTATTTGGAAATTTGCACATCTAATACATAAAAATTAGATAAAAATCATTTAGTAATGCTGTAATTATTCTTCATTAGAAAACGTTAATGGGATAATAAGAAAAAATTGCTTATATGTATCTTTTTTAAAAAAAGAGGAAATGCTTCACTCTTTAGTCATACCTTTCTTCATTGGAGGGATAATAGATATTAATATAACAATTAGTATGAACGCTATTACGATAGCAGGTATTCCGTAGATCTGGTATAACGTATATTTTCCTACGTAATTTACTATGTAATTCATTATAGTTTCTCCTGGCGTCAATTTGACGTAATTTACTGGTATTGTGATGTTTTTGACGTACGTCTGGTTATTATAGTAATAGAACATTGATATTTGAAATATGGCATTCTTCGTAACATGTATAGTAAAAGGCATTGCTATGGTTTCGTTTGGTAGTATTTGGGAGATTACGTAGAATGGTGGTGTTATCCCAGTACCATTGGGTTTTATTAGGATGTATATATTGTTAGCGTATTGGTTTCCAGTGTTTTGTATGTATAGTATTAACGTTGCTGTGTATGTTCCAGTTGTTGATCTAGTCACATTGATGAATTGATATGATACATTCAGCCTAACGAATGGGACTTCGTACACTTTCTGTGAATACGAAAACTCTCTATTATCAGCATAAAAGGTAATGTAAACGAGGTTAGGTTTTATGGTTGTAGGATACAATATATTTTCTTCGGGAGATAATTTGACTATATCTATTATTTCTTTTCCAAATTGAACAGTTATGTTATTTAGAGACACATTTCCACGATTAGATATGTTAATGTAACCGTTATTCCACATTACACTTATTGGATATACTAGAGGGAAATAATAGCTACCTAAACTTACGTTCTGAAAACCTAATGGCGTATCGAAGAAAGCATAAAGCTTGAGTGAAACATTTGAATTAGCGTAGATCGATAACGTGAAATTTGTTGTACTATTTGGAGATAAGTATGGAATAACTAATTTTTTCATAAAATTATTATAGTTGGTAATTATGGTGAGGTTAGTTATTGGAAGGTTCTCTTTATTTGCTATTGAGACATCAAGGTTATTATAACCAGGATAAACGACATTAGTAGGACTTTGAACATTTGCGTATAGAGTTGGGATTGAAGTATTTACGTTCGTTTGTAAAACGAATTGCTTAACATAATAGAGGTTATAAGGCGTTAAAAATCGTATAGTTAATGGAATATTCACATGATAAATCGGAATATCTTGAAATGGAACAAATAATTCCACTGATATGTCCTTACTCCCGTTAACATAAGATAAAGTGATGTTTTTCATGAAATATGGGGACGAGATATAGGCGTTGTAGATCGGAGATTGTGTAGTAATTCGAAAGATAACATCTTGTAAACCTTGTATTAAGCTTGAATTTAGTAGGCTAATACTAAAGCCATACGTACCATAATAGGGCAAAGTAAATGAAGTATTATAAAATGCATTATCTCCGCTTTCAGTGATCAATGAAAACATTACTGGGAAATTTAATTCATTAGGTAAACTTGAATTAACTATAGTAACGTTAAATTGCAAGTTATATTGTTGTACTTGAGAGGATAAGGGTAAAATGTCTTCTATGTAATTTCCTTCGGTAGTGTTCAGAATTCCTTGAGGTAAAAGTATCTTTACAATTAGAGCATAAGCGTTTATCCTAGTAGAGTTTAAGAACGTAATTAAGTTTACATTTATCGTTGTAAGATTATCCAAGGTGGGGATTGTCTTCCAATTAGCTGTAATCAAGTATGAAAAAGCTGGTGTTGTGGATGATGAATTTATCACTCCAGATAATACTAGTGGGAAGAGCACTAGAAGGATTAAGACTATTGATTTATACATTTTACCCCACTACTCCTCAAAATCCTTTAATATCCATCCTTGATACGCATGTATTTCTAATTCTTTACAAACTGACACAGATTTCACTTCACCTTTAGTGATAGAAACATTAGGAATAGTCTTATCATCACATAGATTTAATACTCTATTGAGATCAAGCTTTGAGATATCACTAACTAGAAGAACGATTTTCACATCTTTTCTTTTCAGTTCCTTTATCTCTTTAATATTCTCTTTATGGACATTAAGGTATATTAATGTTGATTCTTCGTATATAAAGATCAATCTTAATTCCTTCTCTAGATCCAAATAGAACGAAATTTTAATTCCATTGATTTCAACATTTTTCCTCGCGCTAATCACTTTCTGATCTAACTTTATGACCGTTTCCATTAAATAATCATTAATTAAATCGTCTTCTATTAACTCATTTTTTGAAGCTAAAATTTTATCCATTTTTCCACCTAAGCCAAATAAGTACTTCCCCTCCATTCGGAAATACCGTAATGGGTAATTGCTGCATATATAAACATGGGGAATATTACGAATAAACCGAGAATACCTAGCGTAATAATGTCAACAAAAGACATTTTATCTGGGAGTTTAAGGTTTAAGATCCCAAAAGATATTTTCATACTTAAGTAAAGACCAAAAATGAAGATAAGGAGTGAATATAATATTATAGGTATATTAAATCCAAAATAAGCTAGATGACTCCAAGACCACGCGGTGGGATTTGCCGGAACGAAAAGCGTATCTATTAATGCTAGAGCGAATGAGAATGGAGCTAATAGATATGTTAGCATATGAAATCTGTATTTACCAGGCATTTTGAGGAATAAGCCGCTCCTAATTTCTTTTATTAAATAAAGATAACCGCTCCTAGCCCATCTCAACTGTTGGTTGAGGAATTTCAAAAACGTAGGCTGAGCTGCTGATTTGGCTACTGCCGTAGCTTGATAAACTGTCTTATAGCCATTCATATTTGCGAAATAAGTCAATGCTTTATCGTCTGCTACAATTAGTCTACTCTTTCCGTAAGTCTCATGATTAAAGTCCTTTATCGTCTCCAGCAAATAGCTTCTTCTGTAAGCAGCAATCTTTCCATCAATTACATTTAACGTGCCATTTAACGCTCTAACAACTATATCCCTACTATATTCTATTATTTGTCCGAATAAATAGGGGATTCTGCCATCAGTTCTGAATAATATTGGTCTTCCTTGTACTCCTGCCACCTTAGGGTCTGCAAAAGGTTTAATGATTTCATTGATAGTATTATCCTCCATGATCGTGTCACTATCTAACTGCACTATTATATCTCCACTAGCGTTTAACCAACCTATGATTAATGCCCCACGTTTACCAACCCTTTTATTAAGGCTTATTACCTTAGCACCGTATTTTTTTGAAATATCCGCTATTTCCTTCCTCTTATCGTCATGGATTACTATTATTTCGTCTGGATTATTTCTGAAAACCGATTTAATGCATTTCTCGAAAATCTCAAGATTCTCACCGTACTCCGGAATTATTACACTTACCTTCACCTTATCTCTGGTTAAACCATTGGTATAAGGTTTGTAGCTTTTAGCATAATTGCGTAATAAGAATTGTCGAAACAAGAAGAATATTGCAAAGTTCACTGGGAAATATATGAAGACTCCGTATTCCAGCATATACAGCACATTTTCTAATTCGTATAACATATTCTCTAAATCTCTAATATTGTCAACACTTAAAGCTTATAAATCCTTATGTTTTTTTCATACGAATTATATATATAATAAGTATAAATTATGTATACCTTATAACGTAGAAAGATAATAATATTTAAATAAATAGCATTCATTCTCAATTAGTAAAGTTAACTATACAATATCCTTAATAGCATATAAGATTTTCATTTATTTACCGTAATGAGTCTATCTTTATTAGAGGAAATAGATCGTTAGGAAAGCTATATTATTGAAGTACTTTACGTAAATTTACTTCAAATCCCTTAAACCTTAATAATAACATAGATTCTATTCGAAGAGATTTAAGTAATCGTGAGTACTTCAAGCGTGGATAGTACAAATACACCTTAGATTTCACACTGAAAAAATTAAACGTTATGTATTATACGTCATTTTCAAGAAACTACTATTATTGATAGTATTGTTTACAAAAGATAATGTAAGAATCGTGAAAAAGCGAATATGAGGAGGTTTTGCCAAATTACTAAAGTTATTGGAGCTTGCAAATGTTTTATATAAAATAAATAAAGTAAATTTCCTGAGTAAGAATCATGAATAAGAGTCGATGCATATTATGCAAGCGAAACTATCTGTTTATTTTTTTAAAGGAGATTGAAATCAACTGCTGAAGACATTTAGCTAATCACCCTGACTTTATCTGTGGACTTATAATCGATTTGCAAGAATATTTTTAATAACACCATAAAATATTAAACATTAGAAGTTAAGGTCACGTAGAGCAATGCTGATATTTGATGAATAAAATTAAAAAGAAAATCACACTACCACTTGTGACAATAACAATCTTATATGCTTTTTACCAAAACAAAATAAAGTTCAATGAATAGATATAAATTACTTTTAATACAAAATGTTCAAGGGAAAAAGGAGATGACAAAAACGCTCATCTAGGTAGCCCCATCACTGAGTATTATCTAGTTTATAATAAGGGAGAAACACTCATCAATAGTTCAGATTTAGTTTTAAGATAATTTGGGCATAACAATGAGTATTTAGGTTGAAAAGAATCTTATTGTAGTGTCAATAATCATTACATACCCTTTTATACTATGAATCCATAGTATATATTGTGAGACTTCAGATTAAGGGAAAATACGTTTATGTTACCATGTGGGATAAGCAATTGAAGAAGCCTAGAAGGTTTTACTTATGTAGTGTTGACAATTTAGAGAAGTATAAGACGATAATTGAGTTCGCTAAGAAGTTGAAGGTAACGAAGGAGGAGTTAGAGGATTATCTAAATTTTTACGTAGATAAAGAATATAACCTTACCAAATTCGATTATGTTCTCATGTCCTTAGTTTTTGGTGAGATGCTATGGAGTGGAGAATCAAAGAAGCAATCAGAAAAGGAGTTAAAGTCGTGAAGAAGTTTTACCCTGACTACGCTTTAATAGGGAGAATGGCTAGGAACTTTTACGCTCCACCTGAGACTACTCTTGATGTGGACTTTTTGGTAGATTTAGATAAGGTTGAGGTTTTAGCTGAACTTATTGATTACGTGAGATCTCAGAATTATGAAATTTTCCCAGCCGAAGTAGGTCATTGGCAATATAGGATTGTTATTAAAGGGATGAGAATTGATTTGGTAAAACCTAAGGGTGTTATCATTGATCAGGAGATGATATCTAGGAGAAGAAATCTGAGGATAAAAGGTATTGGCGAAATTTATGTAATTTCCTCAGAGGATTTAGCTGTCCTTTACGTAATATCCTCCTTAGAAAGAGGTGTGAAGGATTTAATAAAGGCTAAGGATGTTATCTCCTATTCAATTGCTAGAAGGGATTTTAACGTTGATTACTTCTTACACAGATGCGATAAACATAATGTAAAGCCGCTATGCATGGAATTAATATGAAGAAAAAGCCTCACCTCGAGATCTAGCCTTAGGGAAGTGTTCTCATGCAGTCATCTTATTCGATATTTAGCTGTAAAATTATATCAGACTAGAAATTTTTATAATTGCTCATCTTAATCTAGAGGTAACCACGAAACTAGAATGTACAAAATAGTCTAAGAAGCTTTATGTACGAGAGTTGCGAGGTCCATATCGCTCACCCTCACAAAAAACTCGCAACTTATATAGGTGTATTACTAAACTGCCCTCGCACAACTAATACTTTCTATTTTTTAAATCTTAAAAGAAAGTACGAGCTAAAGGATATTGCACTAGCGTTAGCATACTCCTTGGGAGTTCAGATCAAGAAAATAGGAATCCCACCATCAACACTACTTGAGGAAAGTAAAGATAAGGAGGAGAAAAGCCAACACACTCATCATGCAACTCCAATAGAACCGTTCATCCAGAGGGAAAGAAAAATACAAGTGTAAAGTGTGTAGAAGGACGTTTTACAACACGCTGAAGCACGGAATGAATAAGGAACAAAGGGAGAGAATCTTAAAGGAGTGCTTGAACAGGATGAGGGGAATATCAAGAGTTGAGAATATAGCGTTAACTACAATATATAGCATAGTAAAGAGAGTTGGGTTAAGGGCTTTTGAGTTGTTGATTCTGAGGAGTCAACTCAAGAGTTTAATGGCTAAGTCTAAAGTGTTTGAAGAGTTCCGGACTTATTTAGGCATGGGAAGAGGAGGAGGTTTGCCAGATGGAATACCGTTCTTTGAGTCTGGGTATAGGGATTACAAGACCTTCCGTTTCCTCAGTTACCTAGGAGTGGAGTAAACTATACTGATCACTAAAAAATGAAATCCTCACACTGACGTTCTTTCCTAATAATTTAGCCTCTTTCTTTCACCCAAAACGTCACCAGCAATAACTATAATCCCCTCCTTTTTGGCTTTCAATAACACCTTTTTAGGTATAGAATTGCAGACTAGGTACATCTTTATTTGTTTCTTAGTTCCTTTTGATTCTAAAATTTTTTTCCTTACGATCAATTGCTCTATTCCATCTGTATCGCCCAAATTCTTTACCTCAAACAAACGAATTTCATCATTAGTTTCATAAAAATCGACCTCAAACTTCCTTCCCTTTTCGATAACACCAACCTCATCTACAATATAACCATGCTTAACACTAGAAGGATCAACACCATGTAATTTTAAAGCCTCTTTGTAAAGCTCCATAAGAGTCCTCTGAACGTGAATACCAGCCCTAGAAGTAAAGGATTCGAAACTAACTTTCAACTTTAGGAAGGCTTTGGTTAGTTCTTCTATTCTTTTAGAATGTTCTTCTAGAATTTTTGAGTGCTCCTCAATTCTCTTCGCTAATTCCTCCACCCTTCTGGTTAGTTCTTCTATTCTTTTCGAGTGTTCTTCTAGAATTCTCGAATGCTCCTCAACTCTTTTAGTTAGTTCTTCTATTCTTTTCGAGTGTTCTTCTAGAATTTTTGAGTGCTCCTCCACCCTTTTGGCCAACTCCTCTATTCTTTTCGAGTGTTCTTCTAGAATTTTTGAGTGCTCCTCAATTCTCTTCGCTAATTCCTCCACCCTTCTGGTTAGTTCTTCTATTCTTTTCGAGTGTTCTTCTAGAATTCTCGAATGCTCCTCAACTCTTTTAGTTAGTTCTTCTATTCTTTTCGAGTGTTCTTCTAGAATTTTTGAGTGCTCCTCCACCCTTTTGGCCAACTCCTCTATTCTTTTCGAGTGTTCTTCTAGAAGTCTATATATTTTACCTATTTCATTTTCGATGTCCCCCAATTTTTTCCAAACTGACGCTATTTGCTGGTTATTTTCTTGTACTACCTTGGCTAAAGTGACAACGCTTTCTTCTAGCTTAGTAAGTCTCTGCAAAATAATATCATTCTTAATTCTTTCGGAAATTACTGAAGTTATTTTATCAAGTAACGTTGGATTATTTAAGATTTCATTTATGATATCTTCACTCACTTGCCCAACCCTATTCATATTTATTTAGTCTAAAAGTTAAAAGTGTTATCACAGAGACTTTACAGTAAGTATTTAATTGGCTCCCAAGGATGAATCGTAACTATAAATGAAATTGATAGAAAAATATTTCATACTTTCTTAATTACATAAATTCATTTAAGGATAAAATTTGATAATTGTATATGGAACCGCAATATCTTTGTATAATTTTATATTACTTTCAATCTCTAGCTTATCCACATTACTATTCAATTTTCTTTTTCAGTTTAGATTAGTCTGGTCAGCTGCAATTCCTTAAGTAAATGGCCAGTGACTTTAATCTTATAATCATAGATAAGAGTTTTCATTTTATAATATTCTACTTTCCTATAGAAATTTCTATATTTTTCCTAGAGAAGTTTTACAGTTTGTCCATGTTATAGTAATAATGCATCTTGAAACTGTAGCTAATATGGGAAGTTTTATCATATTCAGTAATTTATGGTATCTTCTAAAGTTTAGCTATAAAGTTAGAAATTAAATGTTCTTGGAAAAACAAAAAACAATATAATCACCTATGGATGTTGAAATTTGCAAATGAAATCTTTAGGGATAAAATTAAATTATAATAGTACTTATAAATCCTGAAAATACACCGTTTAACAAATTATACGCTATTGTTAATCCTAAATATGTTTGAGGATAAGATACTGTGAAGGCGTATGGCAATAAGGAGAAGACTAAATAGGATAATCCCGTAATTAAGGCTATCTTTCTAACCTGAATTAAAGAGGATTTCTCAAGCACTGTCCTACTAGGAAAGACAAATGCTATTAATATGAGCAATACTAAAATCTGCACAATGCCCTCTGCTGGAGAATGAATTAGAGCTTCAATTGGCGAAATCTCAAAAGGGCTTGGAGGATAAAAAGCCTTAACTATTAGTGATATTATTGCCATGATTATGGTTAGGATAAAGGAGTAACCTATCGACGTTGCAATATTATAACCTAGAATTCTACTGTTGTACTCCACCACTTTGTTGTTGCCCCCTTCTGGGTAGACTAACTCTGATTAAACCGTCAGGTAAGTTCACTATAGTTGATAGATTGGGATAGTAAGGTACTCCTAGTGCCATATTAACTGATGCAGGATTTTGTTGATCAGCTAAGATCCTAGCTAATCCCATTCTAACTGCATCGGTCAATGGCACTCCTAAATCCCTTAACTGTATTATCCTTCTCAACTCTGGATCTTGAGGTAAAAGTCTAGTTATTCTCACGGATATTAGATCAACACCTATTTCCGCTAAGAATTGCTTTAAAGCTGCTGTAACTGCAGTGGAAATATCAGAGAACTTTTTGAAAACATCTGTTAAACCCACGCGATTTAAAACTGAACTTACTTCTTGATCTACTATTGGGGAAATATAGTGAGCGAGATCTGCATCTTTGAAATATAGAGAACCGAATTGGACATTGGTCACTAAGGCTGCAGGGTTCTGAACTCTAAAGTAAATTGCTGTCTCATACTCTAAAGGTACTAAATCATCAGTCTGACTAATTCCAGCTACTCTAACTTCGTGTCTGGTGGTTGAGACGAAATAAACTACTGTATCATATGGTAATGTATTATACCTAAACTTAGATAGGAAAGCTGAGACGGGATTACCGGGAGTTTGAATGTTATGACTTCCAGGGGGTAAATCTGCTGCAATTTGCCCTTGTATTACGACAATCGCCCTCTCTGTTGGTTGCACTATTATGAGTGATTTCGAAGTTATTGCCTCTTTTGGATATTTGAAAATTATGGTATCAGCTGTCATAAAACTTGAACCGTCTTCTTTTTCAGTCGAAATAACTTGGCCTCTAACAGTTAGTGACATATAGAAATAAGTACTACGAAGAGTATTTAAACTTTTTCATTACTATTTTCTAAGTTCAGGAGGATAAAATAGTTTCATCCTATCGTAAAATATTGTTCTCAAATCGTTTAATAATGGTTCGAGTTCACCAATTTTATTATCCTTTGCAAGGTCGACTATTTGCGAAGCAATATCAATCATTTTTACGTCGTGATTAACTATTTGATCCAACTCTTCTGTAGTGACCTTCCACCTAGCGTAAATATCTGCACCTCCACCTTGACTCGACATTATATAGTTTATTAGTTCTCTAATTTTAGAGATTAAGAACTCCATTACCTTAAGTTGTGGTGAAAACGGGTCAGCCGAGGCAATGAAACTTTCCTTTTCTGAGATTATCCTTATCGCTTGTTCTAACCTATCAGCAACTGCTCTCCTAACTAAGAAATCATCTTGTCTAATTAGATCCTTAGCCTTATATCCCCTATATCCCGGAATGAGTAATTGCAACTGCTCAATTGGAGTTAGTTCCCTTGGCATATTTGAATATACACCTAGGAGATTATAAAATTATTTATCCTAAAAATATTTTAGAACGATAACCATAAAAGCGAGATTTATCTCATTGTCTTTTTGTGTTAAGAAATATAATAGTAAGCTGGATAGGTACTTTTCTTCAGTTATTTTTAAGACTCAGTTGGGGAGTAATATCACTACCAATAGCCTTACTTTTCCACTTAAACTCAGTACAAATAGGACTAGTTGCCACAGCTTTTTACGTGGGTTATGTGGTTTCCTCAATACCTTGGGGTTTGATTATAGACAAAATAGGCCCAAGTAGTGCTGTGGAATACGCATCAATAATATTGGTAGGAATGAACCTATTGCTCTTCCTCTTCCTTACGAGTTACGCTATTTTACTTATAGTATATCTAATAGAAGGACTAATAACAGCTGCCATATTTCCATCTGCAATGAAAATTGTAGCAGTTAGTTATTCCAACAGCTCAAAGTTCACATTTTACGTGGCTCTAGTGGAAAGTGCTGGACCAATAACTATAATCACTTTAGGTATTATAGCTAGCTTTCTACTTCATTTGTGGAGATTTATTTACTTAATTATGGCAATAAGTTTTGGATTAATTGCAATTTTCAGCCACTTCAATAGAGTAAACGTTAATAAAACTGAAATCAAGAGGTCATTCAAGATAATCCTTGATAGGAAAATAACAATGGCAACATTAGTGAGATTAGGGGAACTGTGGTCCACATGGGGTACAACAACCTGGATTTTCCCAATGCTAGTACTTTATAGAGGCATAGCTCCAACATTCTCAGCTCTATTCCTCCTCCTTTTTGGTGTTGGTCAGTTGGTGGGGATTTTAAGTGTAGAAAGACTAGTAGAAAGGCTTGGCGATACTAACGTTATCTTGATAAATCTGATAGGATTCATCGCATTAACGTTTTTGATAATTTTCTCAAATAACATTGATATACTTCCAGAAGCTTTCTTGTTAGGGATTTTCTCGTTCTCCTATAGACCTCCAACGGATTCCTTAATAATGAAAATAGCTGGACAATCTAGTGCAGGGACTTCAATAGGTTACGCCAATGCTGTATCCCAAATTGGGACGATGATCGCTCCATCATTTGTAGGATTGACACTGTATTTAACCCATAGCTTCTCCGTTTCAATGTTAGCTCTAGATGTGGGGTGTATAATATCTATCGTATCACTTTTATCCTTGAAACATTTATAGTAGTTCTCATATAATATTTAAGCGTGAATTTAGGTAAAATCATAGGCTTAATAGTATTCATTTCAGTACTTATCGTTCAATTTGCCATCATTAATCCATTCAACGTTTTATATCAAATAACCTTAAACCAAATCAACTACACTATTATGCCGTTATTCACCACACAACCGAAAGTAAGCATAGCTATTTACAATAATCAGTTAATCTTATCTTTTAACAATACACTCAACTTCCCCATAACCTTACTAAACGTAACTGGAAAATATACTTATTTATCAAAGCCGGTAACAATTAGCCCTAATGAGGTAAAGAACATCAGTGTGGTTGTGACAAATTTGGAAATGTTTGAGAGGGCAGTTCAAGATAATTCATACAACTTAACGATAGTGATCAAGATATTCAATACAACCTTTTCACAAAGTGAGAAAATATGATAGTTAAAAAAAGAACGTTAATATTAATCATAAGCATGTTGCTGAACGTAATGGTATCATTACTTCCGGGTTATTGGTGGTATTATTCCGCTGGCGGAATAGTAGTAATTAAGGATAGCCTCTTCTCATTCTACTTAGAATTCCTTGGTAAAGAGTTAGAAATAGGTACAATAATAAACTATATTTTGTTTGCGTTTAGGTTCTATGTGATAAGTGTTTCCCTTTATTATATCTATCTCGCCTTGAAAAAGGATATAATGAGTCACTATCTATTAATAACATGGATAAGCTATCTCTATTTATTGGACCCACTTATATTTTACTTAATATTTAATTACGTGGTAGGATACGTTACTCCCACGAAATATCCGCTATTTATAATAGGAAGTCAGAACATGAGTGTGTTGTACAAAAACGTAAAAGTAACAATTCTAGTTGAAAGTTACCCCACGATCTACTATTGGGTAGCCTTTTTTGCGGGTACCTTTAACTTGATCTCAAGAATAATAAACCGGTAAGCTATCTTAGCTTTCGTAAAATATAGTCTTGTGCTTTAAGATACATCCTTGTATATAGGATTTTTCTAAAGGGAGAATAATATACTCTTAATTTTATCAAGGAAAGGAACATTAGAATTATGACCTTTATTAACTTTTTAGATATTTTACTATCACTTTCATCATGAATATAATTAATTTCAACTTCCTTAACTTTATAATGTCTACGTTTAAATGCGTAAATTAAATTAACGTCAAAAAGGAGATCGTTAATTACCAACTCGCTCAATACGCTTGAAACCTTTTCCCTATTCAGTAATTTAACACCGGCTTGGAAGTCTGAAAATTTAGCCAGGGAAGGAAAGAATATCTTCGTGAGTATTATAAATGCCTTATGTAGGAACCTCCTCTTTAATGGCATCCCAACAATTTTCCTCTTGGGAATAACTAGGTCAGCATCAGTGCTTAAAATTTTATTTAACTCCTCTTCAGTAATTGGAAAATCAGCGTCAATTAGCAAAACTCTCTGGAAATTGCTTTCAGTAATTCCTCTTTTTAAGGCTCCCCCTTTACCAAGTCTAGTCTTACTTATTATTAGCTTTGCCGGAAATTTCTTAACCACTTCTGGCGTATTATCGTTTCCATCGAATACTACAACTATTTCAGCATTAGGTAATATTGATGATATTTTATTTAACGTCTTACCGATTCTTCTTTCCTCATTTAGTGCTGGTATGATAATCGAAATCAATTTGACTAGTACTAGTAGGTTAAAAAATAAAAGTATTTTGAGCGAAGATCTATAATACTTATATAACGTATTTCATAAATAAAATAGACCAAAATAACCTATACATATTTACATGAATTGTTAATTATTCTATTCTATATAAACTTGCACGTGATCTTAAACTCTTCCATAACCTCTCTTACGACTTCATGAAACTCTGAGTTAACCAACTCACATAAGAAAGGAGAATATACAAGAACTTCCTCTAAACTTACCACTTTCATATCCAATAGGGGTTTTAACGTAACATACCAGGATAACCCCCTTACAACCTTATTATTGTCCTTTAACATTTCAAGGAAATACTCTTTCCTTTTCATAACCTCATCCAAAGATAATATTCCCCTATTGACGAACTCTGGAACACTATTCCACGCCCTATATCTCGTTCCAGTATCGTGAAATGATAAAAGTTCCAGTAGAAACTCCTTATTCCTTATGTTCAAAATAACGTAATTCCAGGCTTCGTGTTTAATATCCTTATCCTTATCGGAAAGAAGTCTCCTAATTAAATCTAAGGGTAAATTTGACGAACTCCTCAAAATATTCAGTACCTTTTCCTTCTCCATGTTCAATTACTCATTTAGTATTAGACCATTTATTTGTTACTGAACTTAATCGCCAATAATGCATGGGCTAAAGCACCTAGTTTTAAAACATCCTCATCTACACAGAACTTAGAGCTATGATTGGGATATATACAACCTTTCTTCTCATTTCTAGTTCCCAAGAAGAAGTACGTACCTGGAGCTTTTTGGAGAAACCTAGAGAAATCCTCCGCTCCTAACACTGGCTCAGTCTCAATAACTGTTGATATTGAAGATAGAATTTTCATTACCTCATCAGTCACCTCTGGGTTATTTACTGTAATTGGATAGACGTCCTCCATGAATTTGACCTCACAAGTCGCACCGTAAATTCCACATATTGATGAGACAATTCTTCTCATGTAATCCTTAGCCTTACTCCTCACATTCTCATCCAAACTTCTTATTGTTCCCTGCATTTCTGCGTCGTCTGGTATTATATTATCCTTAGTCCCAGAATGTATTGTAGTTATGGATATAACAAAGGGTTGAACTGGGTCTATTTGCCTAGCCGTTATACCGTAAATTGCGTTGGCTATTTGTAAGGAAATGAAAATTGGGTCTATGGTCTCGTGAGGAGCCGAACCGTGACCGCCTTTTCCATGAACTATAATCTTGAACGCATCTGGCGTAGCCATTATTGGACCTTTTCTTGTTGCGAATATCCCCGATGGATAACTACTAGATATATGTATACCAAATACGTAATCTACACCGTTCATAACTCCAGCCTCTATCATTGGTTTAGCTCCTCCTAATCCTCCATCCTCCTCTGCTGGTTGAAATATTAGCCTAATTTCACCGCTGATCAAATCTTTATTCTTAACTAAGAGATAAGCTCCGCCTAAAAGCATTGCTACGTGAGTATCGTGACCGCAAGCGTGCATTACACCTTTAACTTTTGATTTGAACTCTAAGTCAGTAGTCTCCTCTACTGGAAGGGCATCCATGTCTGCTCTTAACGCTACTGTTTTCCCAGGCTTATTTCCCTTAATCTTACCAACTACTGCTGTAGGTAATCCAACTCCTTCTTCTACTTCTATTCCCAATTTCCTTAACGTTTCCGCTACTAGTTTAGACGTATTATATTCTTTATAGGAAAGTTCTGGATATTCATGAATTTTCCTTCTAATTTGAATTATCCAATCCTCTATTTCCTTTACGTCACTCTTTAACTTCTCAACCAAATCCATAAGAGAATTAGTGAACTAAAAATAAAAAGCTTAATCCGTAAATAAAAGTTAACCGTAAATCTTTTCAGTTTACTGACGCGATAGGGAATAATGAATAAATTATATATGATCGTAGTTCCGATAATTGTAATAATAGTTGTAGGAGTAATCGGTGAAGTTATTTACTTACACTATCAGTCACCTAATGTTAGAACCTCAACGATAAGTGTTAATAATAATGGGACCACAACTTCGATGACCACAACAACTACTACTGTACCTACAACAATGACCTCCACTAATCCCATACCTCAACTAATTTACGTTACATCTCCTGCTAGTTCACCAACTCCAGTTTACCTAAATACCTCAACTATACCGTCATTCTATATTGAAGTAAATATGTGGAATGCTAAAACTTGGAACGGTAACTACACTATGGTCTTTAATCCACTCACTCGTACGCTATCTGTTAGTTTCAACCTAACGCAAGTTAATCCCTTAGAGTGGACTAATGGCTATCCGGAGATTTATGTGGGGAGAAAACCATGGGATACTTCATATGCGGGTAATATATTCCCAATGAGAATAGGTAACATGACGCCATTCTTAGTATCATTTTACATAAACTTAACTAAGATAGACCCGTCAATAAATTTCGATATTGCATCAGATGCTTGGATAGTAAGGCCCCAGATAGCCTTTAGTCCCGGAACAGCTCCGGGTAATGGCGATATTGAGATAATGGTTTGGTTATTTAGTCAAAACCTACAACCAGCTGGACAACAAGTTGGAAAAGTGGTAATCCCAATATATATCAATCACACTCTCGTGAACGCTACTTTCCAAGTATGGGAAATGAAGAGTGTTCCCTGGGGAGGTTGGGAATATATAGCCTTTAGACCAGATGGCTGGAAAGTCACAAATGGATACGTTGCATATGAGCCCAATTTGTTCATCAAAGCGTTAAGTAATTTCACAACCTACAACATTACAAATTACTATTTAACGGACTGGGAATTAGGTACAGAATGGGGAACCATGACTTCTAATGGTACAGCGTACTTCTCATGGACTATATCAAATTTCTCTGAAACTCTCCTCTAATTTTTAACTCTCATACGAAAACTCTAAACCTTTTTTATCTTTTTACACAAACAGTGTAACATGGTTAAATATACTAATAAGGATAGGATAGTAGCTGGAGTGCCATTGGGAGGAATTGGTACTGGAAAATTGGAGATCGACAACAAGGTCAGAGTAACCAACGTTACAATAATGAACAATTGGGGGAATCCCATTAAGCTCTTAAGAGGATTCCACTTATTCATCAAACCTAAGGATAAGAGAGGATTCCTTTTTCAACAAGACAGTGGGCTATACAAGGTAAGGGAATTCCCAAGTGAAATATTTTATGAAGGTAAATATCCAGTTGTTACAATAATGGGAAAGACTGATGATGTCGAAATAACGTTAGAAGCTTTTTCACCAATTATTCCCCACGACTTGAAGAATTCATCATTACCAGCAATTGGGATCAGTTTAAAAATTAACGGTATCAAGGATGGGATCGTAGCAATATCCTTCCCAAATATCGTTGGTAGCGTGAGTGTTGGGAGGGTAAATGAAAACATAAGAAACGGCGTCTTACATAAAAACTTAAAGGCAAATGATTACGATCCAGCAAAGGGAAATACTACTTTAATATCAAACAATGTGAGTAAAATTATAACGCAATATAACCTTAAGAAAAAGCCAAGCGAGACCACAAACTTTTGGCTATCACAATACGAAAATGAGGAGCCTTGGGTTAAATTGAATATGGGAGAGGAAATTGAGGATGATCCTCACGAAGTAACTGGTCATAGGGATGATCCAGCAAGTATTATAATATCAGAAATAGGAGTGGAAATAAGATATGTGTTTGCATGGTATTTCACTGGTAAACATGTCTATTACCCCTATGGGCACTATTACGAGAACTTCTTTAAGGATTCCTCGGAAATTGCAAAGTACTTTTTAGATAACTTTGACCAATTGAGAAAGAATGTATTTCACGACATCGTAAAAGTAAGAGAAGAATGGTTGAGAGATGCAATAATTAACAGTGCGTACATTCTCTCCTCAAATACTTGGCTAGATGAAAAAGGCAGATTTGCAATTTACGAGGCTCCACAGAATTGTCCATATTTAGGTACTATAGGTGCTTGTTATGAATTTGGCTCTCTACCAGTGATTTTAATGTTCCCAGAGTTGGAGAAGTCATTTCTGAAATTATTGATTAGTTACGTAAGGGATGACGGTTATGTTCCCCACGATTTAGGCTTTCACTCCTTAGATTCCCCAATTGATGGTACTACTTCCCCTCCAAAGTGGAAGGATATGAATCCTAGCCTAATACTATTAGTTTATAGGTACTTTAGATTCACTAACGATATTGACTTCTTGAAAGAGGTTTACCCAACTATGGTTAGGGTTATGGATTGGGAGTTAAGACATTGTAAAGGCGGTTTGCCCTTTATGGAGGGAGAAATGGATAACGCGTTTGACGCAACGATCATTAAGGGCAACGATAGTTACACCTCTTCCCTTTTCATAGCTTCTTTAATTGCAATGAGAGAAATTGCAAAGCAAGTCGGTGACAGCAATTATATTGATTTCATTAATGAAAAGTTAAGTATTGCTAGAGAAGCATTTAGAAAAATGTTTAACGGTAGGTATTTTAAAGCCTGGGATGGTGTTGAGAAGGCTTCCTTTCTAGCTCAACTATACGGGGAATGGTTTGCAACTTTAGTAGGATTAGAGGATATCGTAGATGAACACATGATAAAAAGTGCCTTGGAAAGTATTGTAAAACTAAATGGCAATGCCTCTCCCTATTGTGTCCCTAACCTTGTTGACGAAAACGGCAAGATCGTTAATTTCAGCGTTCAAACTTACTCCTCTTGGCCTAGAATGGTATTTGCAATTTGTTGGCTAGCTTATAAGAAAGGTGTCATTAATGATTTGAGCTTTTGTAAGAAAGAATGGGATAACTTGGTGAGAAACGGTATGGTTTGGGATCAACCATCAAGGGTTAATTGTCACACTGGAAAGCCGGAGATCAACTATCTGGATCATTATATAGGCAGTCCTAGCATTTGGAGCTTTTTATTCTAAATTTAATAGTTAGTTATTTTATAGGTACACGAACCTTATATCTACATATGTATACATACGGTGAGAACTAAAATAAAAAGTATTCATTTTTTAGACATATAATAGTAAACTATAATTTATGTAAAAGGTGGATAGTAATTATTATTGCTACCAATGATATGACTTACGTCAACGTATAAATATGTAATAACACTAAAGATGCAGTGATAACAAAATAATAATAATTTTCTTATTATTTGCTTTTACTCCTTCTAGATTATAATACTGTAAAAATGATAAAAACTGCCTTTTTAAATATTAACCTTGAGTATTGGTCCAACATTTTTAATTTTAAACTTCACCGTCTCTTATTCATTAAAGTCTAAAAATAGAAAGGGAAAAAGAGAGATATTATAAAAGATACTCCTTAAATCTCTTCACGTTATCTGGGTCATAAGCTGGAATGATAATATCACACTCTTTTCTCATGTAATCATAAGCTCTTAGACATTCGTAAATATCCTCAGCAATACCAATGGGTATATTCTGCTCAAAATTAGCCATTACGAAAGCTGAATCGCTTATACACCATTTCCTCTTATCGTACTCAAACCTAACTAACATAGAACTCCTATGATGACAACCTGACCATCTTACTTCAATACCCTTTACCACTTCTTGATTCTCCACTAAAACGATCCTATTCCAAGCTTCTTCAAATAAGTACTCCCTTATATATCTAGGCAGATAAATATCTCTATTTAGGAAAGGTGAAGAAGAGGGAGTTACGACATCCTCATACCATCCTTTTCTCGAAAAGTATAATTTTGCCTTTTTAAAATAGTGAATCCTCCCAATGCTGTAATCTTGAACAGGGGTAATAATGACGTGAGAAATATCATCAGTAGTAAGGTTTAATCTAACAAGGGCATTCTCAATTTTCTCTACATGTTGAAACTTACATCTATCACTTTTAGCCCATTCTCTTAAGAATTTATTTCTTAAGCTCAAATCGTCTGGTAACCCAGTATTAACCAATACGTACTCGTTATCCTCAGTTCTTAAAAGAAAGGAGTAAAATGATAACCTATACCACTTATCGAAATCTCTCATCCAAAAAATCTCCGCTCCCGGTACTTCTCCATGATCTCCAACTTGGATTATCTTTAGTAGAGAAACCATATCCTACCTAACCACTCCAAGCTTATTAATACCAACTCATACTTGTAAGGATAAATACGGTATAATAGAGTGCGACATTTTGCAGTCAGCATGAACCCAAGGAAGATAAAAAAGACTTTTACGATAAGGAAATTGAATTAATAAAGTAGCTTATCGAGAGATTAAGTAAATTATCATATTAGATATGAGGAGAGATTAAGTAAGCATTGTTAACATAGTATTAATGAAAGTAAGAGATTCTCCGTTAATTAAGTTAGTAAGAGAACTACTTCGTCCTTACTAGTTTCCCTCACCTTAAATCTTTTTTTGATTTATTGACTGTTTATCTTGTAATTAATTCTATTTCTTCTATACATTCAATATTAGATAAGTAGTATTATTTTTTATAATAGAATGGTTTTGAGTTTACCAGTTCTCTTTTTAAACATCCATCTCATACTTTGAATTGAAAACGAATTAACACTTCATATGATTTGTACTGAATTAGCAAAATTATTATCGCACTCTTGACTTAAAAATCTAATGTTAAATATTCCAAAACGTACTAGTTTATGTGAATAGGAGAGATAGGACGCTTCTAAAAAAGGTTGGAGGCTATTATCTACAATATAAGGGGATTGTAGATGTTGAAAAGTTGCTCTCGACTTTTAATGGAACTGAGGAAGTCCCTCTAGATGACTATACGCTATCATATATTTATTATTACCTTATGTACTTAATAACAGCTAGTGTAGTGAGATCTGCAGAGGACGCAAAAAAGAGTAGATTAACCTATAAAGAATTTTCAATTGAATACTCTAATGACCTATATGGTGAGTTGAATGTAGACTTAAGTATTCCGGTATACTCTATGGGTTTGGTAGCCTATCATAGCTTTACCGAGGGATATAATGCTCCAGAATATGGAATCTTAGGCTATATTATGAGAAGAATTTATTCCATTATTAAGGAAAAACGAAGTAAAATTGAAGTAAGAAAAGAGCAAATACCTCGTTACTTTAATTTTTTGGATGATTTCGACCGGACTTTTTCTCGAGTAGATGAAATCAAAGAGGAATTTCCAGATGGTTATTTTAGAGATCCTTCCTATACTGACCCAGATTGGTTATTACGAGCCTATAAAGCGTATTTTATGGCTAAAGAATTGGAGGAAATTAAGGTAGGGATAAGGACACCCAAGAAGCCCATAAACAAGAAACTAATAAAATTCATTATGTGGAAATTATATGAGCTTTATATATTCTACTTAGTGGTAAATTACCTTGAATCTAAAGGTTATGAAATAAAGAAGGAGGAAGATAAATATATAGCTATAAGAGGTAATAAGAGGTTAAGTATAATATTTAATGCTTCACTTGGCCAATCCTCTCTAAGAAAGGTTGATTATAAAGAGGATGTAGAGAAATATAAGGGAAGACCGGATATTTCTCTTACAAACGAAAGGCCGATAATTTTTGAATGTAAGTACTCATCTAAAGTTAGTTATATTACAATGGGTAGATTCAAAATTATGGCTTATACTTATGAATATGATCCTTCATTAGCGGTCTTAGTTTACCCCGGATTGGAGACTGAACAAATTAGCTTCGATAATGAGGATAATGCGACAATGGAATTGGATAAGATTGCTAGGAAGGAAAGCGGGATACTAGATTTCTTGTATAATAATCATTTACTATATATGGCTATTATAGATCCATTGGAGTTAGAAAAGAACAATTTATCGAAGCTCGATAAGATAATGAAAAAACACATATAAATACAAGATTATCCAAATCTTTTTTATGTATAATGATTGGCTAGTAGTCAGAGACAAATTCAAGAAATTACTAGACTCTCAAGATAGGGCAGAAACTTTCCTCGATTATGTTGAAAAAGGAAATTTTGTTCCTTGCTCTTTTGTAGGTGAAAAATCTCATTGGACAGAATCTATAAGATATTCTATTTATGGAGAATTAGGATATACTTTATGGGGTGTTTCGGCTAAAAATTATAGTAGCATTTTCGACAGATATGATAAAATCTATTTTGGAGACAATAAGAAGAAAAGAGGCAAGAAAAATGATACAGAGAATGAAAGTAAAATAGAAATTAAGAACGATAAAATATTGGTAGCACTTCTAAGAATGAGTGGTCTAGGTATTATTGGATTTGGAGTAGTAACGGATATCGCTAAGGACGCAATGAGGAATTTTAGAGGATGGAATGAAGATGAGAAAATCTGGACGGCAAGATTTAGAATAAAAGTGTTTTGGCTTCATGAAAGCATAAGAAAAAACTATAATGACAGTGATAAATGGAAGGGAGATAATGATAGGTTAGAAGGAACTGTTCAACAGTCAAACCGATGCTATAAAGAAGATAATACTAAAGCACTTAAAGCTTTTCAAAAATATATTTTATCGAAGAAAGAGGAAATTATATCCACTTTAGATTTTTATTCTATGTTTAGCTCCAGCACTCAGAAAGAGCACGTATCAAGTGAGATAGTTTGTAATAAAAATGCACAACCAGATCTTAATGGTTTATATATTCCTCAAGATACAGTTAAGATTATACTGAAAGCTCTACAAACTACTAATGTACTCCTAGTCGGCCCACCCGGTACTGGAAAAACCAGCTTAGCTATAAGGACTGTGAAGTCTTTAACTGGCAATAATGATAACTGTTATGAAGTAGCTACTGCCAATTCACTTTGGTTTAGAAGGAATTTGATAGGAGGAGAAAGTATAAGAGAGGGATCTGTAATGTGGAAGAGCGGGCTTTTCATTCAAGCGTACGTAAATGCTTCAAGAATAAAGGAGGGGAACTATTACGTCGTAATTGATGAATTGAATAGGGCTGACGTTGATAAGGCATTTGGAGAATTAATGACGATGTTTTCTACTCCATATCCTAGCGAATGGTCAATTCCCAATGCTCTAATAGAGGAAATTAAGAGTTATGGGGATAATATAGATAACGTAACTAAGAATTTCTTAGAAATATATGAGAAGTTAAAGAGAGAAAGTAGAGAAAATGAACCATTGAAAAGAATACGAATTATTGCTACAATAAATTTAGTCGACGCTAGAAATCTGTTTTATGTTGGGGATGCACTGGCAAGAAGGTTCGTGATAATTCACTTTGATTATCCAAAAGGAACCGAAGATTTGGATGAATTTCTTAAAAATTACATTTCTTTTAGTGAGAGCTTTAAGGAAAGAGTTAAGGATCTTGTAAAATATCTTAGAGATAATCTAAATGAAAAAGAAGATAAGGTAATAAAGTTCAATATCTCACCGGCTAGCCTAAAGACAGCGCTGGATATATATTCCCGTCTTGATGACAACAATGCTGATATATATAAGTTCGTTGAAGTTTTAAGGTCTACAATAGGGACATTAAATCCAGATAATATAAATAAATTTAATAGATTAATAGAAAAATGGAAAAAAGAAAAAGGAGGACAATAAAAAAGTTAATTCACTTATTGTTCTTCCTGTCATCTTCCTTTAACTCTTCTACTATCTCCCTCATTATCCTCTCTGAAGGAAATGACACCACTACTCCCTTTATCTTCTTTATTATCATGATAAAGAAAATATTCCAAATAAGAGGGAGGGTAAGGCTAAAGTATTTCTTAGGGAAAGGAAGTGTGCAAAATAACAGCCATAAAAGGTATTCGATATTTTCAATTTAACATAAAATTTTGATGTTGATGAGCACAAGATGTAACAATTCTAAACCATTTGCCAAGGACTTTGTAATGCAACTAAAGCACTTACCTAATGTAATTCGGAAGAATCTAAACTAAGTTTGAAATGAGTGAAATTGTTATTCATATTTAGTTGCAAGAAAACAAACAAGTCAAATGTATAAGGACATGGACAAAGTTATACCTCTTAATCCTTTTCCTCATCTACACTGTACACAATTAATTTCAAATTAATTAAATTGTTGACAACACTCCACTAATTCCTCGATAGTATTCTTTTATTGTTACTTTCCAATTTCATACATAATCATTAGTTTTCTATATAAATAAAATTTTTACATAATAGAGTGAGGACAACAGTTTCACTCATTTGAAGTTTAAATTCCCTCTTCAAACCTCTTTCATTAAATAGTAACTGTGTAACGAAAATCTTGATAAAGATTAAGAATTATTAGTTTAGATTTTCTCTTACTCCTATTAACGGCTAAATCATATGCTGAATTGAGAAATAAGTGAATGCTGTATACGACTTATACTAAATTAACAAAATTATTGTTCACAATAGAAGAGAAGGACGAAAAATTTTACGTGAATATGATTCAAATTGAATAATTCCAGATTTTAGGGACTTTTCCCATCTCATAGTATATAATAATCTTTATAACTTAGTTATATGAATATATGTTATGGCCATAATAGATGAGGCCAGAAGGGGTCAAATCACAGATGAGATGAGGGAAATTAGTAAGCTTGAGGGAATTTCGGTAGAGAAGGTAAGAAATAGAATAAGTGAGGGTAAAATAATGTTAATTAGGAACGCTAAGTATCCTAGCAAAAAACTTGTTCCAATAGGTAAAGGATTAACTACTAATGTTAACATAAACATCGGGACTTCAAGTGAAGTTGTAGACTTAGAGATGGAATTGGAGAAGGTGAAAGTCGCAAACAAGTGGGGTGATACCTTAATGGATCTATCAACAGGAGGAGATTTAGATGCTATAAGGAGGGAGATAATAAAGACATCAGATTTACCAGTAGGTACAGTACCAGTGTATCAAGTATTCATAGAGTCATTTAAGAAGAAATCCGGTGGTGCTTATTTTACTGAAGACGAATTATTAAACACCGTAGAAAAGCACTTAAAGGATGGAGTTGCATTTATGACAATTCACGCTGGGATAACTAAGGAATTAGCTATTAGGGCATTAAAGAGCAACAGGATAATTCCAATAGTATCAAGGGGAGGGGATATGATAGCTGGTTGGATGATACACAATAATTCTGAAAATCCGTATAGGAAACACTGGGATTACTTATTGGAAATGTTCAAGGAATATGATGCGGTAATTTCTTTGGGAGATGCACTAAGGCCTGGAGCAACTGGAGACGCTCATGATGAATTTCAGATTGGTGAACTCTTGGAAACCGCTAGGCTAGTGAAGAGTGCATTGCAAAAGGGTGTGCAAGTAATGGTTGAGGGTCCGGGACACGTACCGTTAAACGAAATAGCTTGGGACGTTAAGTTAATGAAGAAGTTAACTGGTGGTGTGCCATATTACGTTTTAGGTCCTTTACCGATAGATGTTGGTGCACCTTATGATCACATAGCTTCTGCAATAGGTGCCGCAATATCATCAGCTGCTGGTGCAGATCTATTGTGTTATCTAACTCCAGCTGAACATTTGGGTTTACCAACTGTCAAACAAGTTGAGGAAGGGGCAATTGCTTACAGGATTGCAGCTCACGCTGGTGATGTAGTTAAGTTAGGGAGAAGGGCTAGGAAATGGGATGATGAAGTTAGCTATTATAGAGGGAAACTTGATTGGGACAATATGATTTCCAAGCTAATTGATCCTCAAAGAGCTTATCAAGTATACACTCAGTTTGGTACTCCGAAAGTAAGAGCGTGTACTATGTGTGGTGGGTATTGTCCAATGATGTGGGCAATGGATCAAGTGAGGAAGATTGGCTCTTCATCATCCCTATAAGTACGGATTCATATTTTTATTTTCATACTCCAATACTTTTTTATGGATAAAACAGTTTTAGACGCGAGTTTAGAACCTTTAAAGGGAAAGTTAATTGCCGTAATTGGTTATGGTAATCAAGGAAGAGTACAAGCTAATATTATGAGGGAAAATGGTCTAAACGTTATTATAGGAAACATTAGGGATAGGTATTACGATTTAGCTAGAAAGGAAGGGTTTGAAGTTTACGATATAGATGAGGCAGTGAAGAGGGCTGACATTGCCTTTCTACTAATTCCAGACGAAATAATGAAGGAGATTTATGAGAAGAAGATTGCCCCAGTTATAGAAACCAAAAAGGAGTTCGTTTTAGACTTTGCCAGTGGGTATAATGTAGCATTTGGACTTATAAGACCACCTAAAAGCGTTGATACCGTAATGGTTGCTCCCAGAATGGTTGGAGAAGGTATTATGGATTTACATAAACAAGGGAAAGGTTATCCCGTATTATTGGGAGTTAAACAAGACGCATCTGGGAAAGCTTGGGATTACGCTAAAGCAATAGCCAAAGGTATAGGTGCAATTCCCGGGGGTATTGCAGTAATTTCCTCATTCGAAGAAGAGGCGTTATTGGACTTAATGAGTGAACACACTTGGGTGCCAATACTTTTTGGGGCTATAAAGGCTTGTTTTGACGTTGCTGTAAAGGAATATGGGGTATCTCCAGAGGCAGCGTTATTGGAATTTTACGCATCTGGGGAATTAGCTGAGATTGCTAGATTAATTGCTGAAGAGGGTATATTTAATCAAATGGTTCACCACAGTACTACCAGTCAATATGGAACTTTAACGAGAATGTTTAAATATTATGACTTGGTTAAAAAAGTTGTAGAGGATGAGGCGAAATATATATGGGATGGGAGTTTCGCTAAGGAGTGGACATTAGAACAACAAGCTGGCTACCCCGTATTTTACAGGCTATGGGAGTTGGCTACACAGAGTGAAATGGCTAAGGCTGAAAAGGAGTTGTATAAAATTCTTGGAAGAAAAGTAAACGATTAAACTTTCTCCTTTTCAAAAACCTTAACTGCAGAGTAGAGTGTTAGGAGTTTAGCCTTGTTACGTTTAAGGATATTTGCGTAATCCTTATTTACGTATAAATCCTTAACTTGCGAACCCTTTAAGGGAATTTTAGGTACCTTCTGTCCCATTTTCCATAAAAGATAATTGAATTTCTCCCAGTTCATACCCTTTAATCTCATCTTATTGTAAGGTAACATTGCTTGAAGGTAATCTATTACAACTAAACTACTCCATAGTGAGTTCAACTCGGAAATCGTGCCAATTGAGTACTCAACTCCCTTCTGCGTTAAAATTGGTATGTCAAAGCGTAATATGTTAAACCCAACTATGAATAGCCTTTCGAGGACTTTGCTCTTCCCACTGAAGAAGTTCAAATTATTTAATCCGATTTCATTAATTTTTCCTTTCATGTATTCATAAAATTTAGTTATAACCTCTTTTTCGTTACCTAAATCCCATTCTGTGAAGAAGTGAAAATCCTTTTTCTTGTTAGCTGGATCAATTTCCATAACTCCCACTACAATAACCTTTTCATTTTGGAAAGGTAAAGTTTGGCGAAATGTTTCAGTAGTTAATAGTAATCTCATTTAATATTCTTCTTGAGAAGAGAGTATAAAAATATATAGTTGTGCGAATGAAATTTTAACCAGTCCATAAAGATATAACGTGAATCTTAATCAAAGGGGATAATTGTGGAATTTATATGATGACAAACGTAGTCTGTTGAACGATACTGAGAGGTTTGAAAGCTTTTCCTTCAAATTATGTAAGTGGGATATATAATAGGAGTAGTAAACGATTATAGGTAAATCGATGTATGACTATAATTACTATCGTTAGCACTATAGGTACAATGGTAACTCCATTTTAATATAACGCTCTTATTATTCACTTTTACCCTTAGCTCACTTAATATTGTAAAAATGGTTAATGAATCTTATCTTTATGATATCGTAAAAAAATCAAGTAAGAATAGATACGAGAACATGAACATCGACAAACTCTTCTCTATAGTTCCGAATATAGAACAAGTCAAGTGTATAGAACGTTGTGTAAAAAACTTACTCTTTGGAACTTCCTATTTTAGAAAGTATTTTGCTTAGACCTTGTAGCAATTCTGAAACGTCTTCTATATCACTCAACATTTCATCTACCAAATCTCTAAGAATCTCATTAGCTTTTAACAATACTTCCCTACCTTTAGGAGTTATCTTAACTATTACAATTCGTCTATCCTTGTTATCCCTAACTCTTCTAACTAACCCCCTTGCCTCAAGTTTATCAACTGCTGCAGTAATTGCTGATTGAGTCACAAAGTACCTATTCGCTAAGTAAACCATTGATCTAGGTTCCTCTGATGTCGCCTTAAGTATTGAGAAGTCAAGATAAGATAAGCTCATTAACTTCCCTAACCTATTGTTGAACTCCTTTATTGAGCCTCTATAGATTTTAGCTATAGTATTCATTAATTGGAGTTTTTCATCTATTTTTTGCATTTACTACACCTCCATCTAGTTGTTCTGCAATAACTCTCCTTCCTCTTAGGGCTGAGGCAATAGCAGCAATAAACGTTAAAACTGCACTAATGTAAAATGCTTCTCTTAAGGCTATCATAAATGATGGTGCGATAGCCTCTGGAAACCAATCATGTTGTTCCATTATTGCAACAGCTTGAGCGGGTACAGTTATCCCTGGAGGTAATGACGATATGATAGTCTTCACTGGATCATATCCTAAGAACGCTGCAAATAATGCCCCTGTTACTGGTATCTTTTGCATCAATGGTGCTAACTGAGGAGCACCAGCTTGAGTTACCGCATTCGCTAATGCACTTGGCAAAGTTGAGGCTAAAGAGATGATGACTATGGTGAAGAATAACGCCATACTTAAGGTTTGACCAGTATTTTGTATTGTAGCTCTCATTCCCGATGCAGCTCCTCTATATTTAGGTGGTACAGAATTCATTATTGACGCAGTGTTGGGAGAGGCGAACATTCCATTCCCTAGTCCCATTAGGAATATTATGCCAGCAAACTCAGCGTAGTTGAAATTGTAAGGTAGTAACGTTAATAGGAGAAATCCTATACCTACGATCACCATACCTAAAGTTGCCAAGAGCCTAGCACCATACTTATCTGAAAGCCAACCACTAATTGGCCCCATAGTTACGAATCCTATCATTAGTGGTATAGTATATATACCAGCCCAGAATGGAGTTTCCTCATAGCTGTAACCATGTAATGGAAGCCATATTCCTTGTAAGAATATTATTAACATGATCATTAACCCACCATAAGCTATTGACCTCAGAAAACTAGCTAAATTACCCGCTGCAAACATTCTAATCTTAAACAATTCCAATCTGAACATGGGATACTTCACCTTAGTCTCCACGTTAATAAAAGCTCCTATTAATCCTAAACCAGCTATCATTGATCCAATTACGAATGGGTTTCCCCATCCTAGCTGAGAATCACCATATGGTAGTAATCCGTAAGTTATTGCAATAAGAATTAGAATCAAACCCAAACCAAAAGTTAAGTTACCAACCCAATCTATACCTTCACTTCTGCTTGGTGCTGAGATTTCCTTCAATTTAGCATAACTCCATATTGTACCCAATATACCAACTGGGACACTAACTAAGAATACGTATCTCCAATTTATTGTAGACAATATTCCCCCTAGTATTAACCCAACTAATGACCCAGCTAAAGCCGCAATCTGGTTTATTCCTAAAGCCTTACCTCTCTCGTTGTATGGAAATGCATCAGTAATTATTGCTGCACTGTTAGCGAAGAGAAAAGCTCCACCTATTCCTTGTACAATTCTAAACACTATTAACTCTAATGCACCTAGACTACCAGAATTTGGAGTTAAGAATAGAAGGATCGAGCCAATTGTGAATATTAAAAAACCTAAATTGTATAATCTAACCCTTCCGAAAATGTCAGATAGTCTACCAAATGACACCAATAAGGTTGCGGTAACTACATTATACCCCATTAATATCCATAGTAAGTACTGAAATGAGGTAAATGGGTTAATGTTAATTCCTCTAAATATGGCAGGAAGTGAGATTAGTGTTATTGTGCCGTTTATTGAAGCCATTAGTACTCCAATTGTCGTATTGCTTAAGGCAATCCATTTGTATTGCATAATTAGAAGGTAAATGTTTAACTATTTAATCTTTTACTCCTCACTTTATAATAAATTAATTTTTAAACTCTTAACTTTTAGATAGTAAGACCTTCAGCACACTTTTACCAATCTTATCCCCAGTGTACTTCCCCTCGAAATTATTCATCTCAACCCAAGTTCTCAAATCATTATATCCCCATCTTTTCAAAGCATCCCTAATCTGATCCTCATAATCCTTAACGTTTACCATTTCCTCCTCAACAAAAGTAGCAACCCATAAATCCAACAGTCTCTCCAAATCCCTTAAGGGATCTGGGCTATCATCAACCCTCAAATCCACGTACTTTCCTACTACTAATGGGTCAATTTCCTTCTCACTCCTTTCAACCGCTTTAACAACAATTATTGCAGCACTCTGCTTACCTCTTTTATCCCCACCCCTACTCTCACCAGCCTTTAGCGCTCTGAAAATTCTCTCATAAATCTTACCCTTACCTTCAGCCTCCTTTGCCATTGCCTCTAAAACCTCTTCCCCAGCTAATATATTACCTTGTACAGTGAAATTGTTTCCAACGATATGCCCAGCGTATGAGTAACATTCCCTTCCAGTAAAGGCCGAAGCGTTGCCCTTAGAGTCAACCACGCCAATTTGTCTCTTTTCCCTTAAAGGGTCCGACTCAGTTAGAATTCTTATAGTATCTGATGCGCTATAACCCTTTTCCAATAAAGACAGTCCATTTGTACCATATGTCAAATTAGCTAAAGCTTGCGTAGCAATTGCACCAACATTTGGTTTCAACCACGGTACAAATGCACCGACAGCTAAGAATTTACTTGCAACACCTACACCCCAGGCTTTCTCATTAGGCTCATAAATAACTATTGAGAATGTCATATCATGTATATCCTAAAACTTATATATAAGCAATTTACCTTTACGTAATGCCATTCATCTTATTAAAGAGAAGAAGTGAGTGTTCTGATACATATTCAGTAAGTAATAGTAAAGTTACACTAATATAAAAACTTTAATATTAAAAAAGAAAAAAGTTATAATTCCTTCAATACCTCGCCTAAGCTTATTTCTTGATGAGATACTATAGCAATACCGTAATTCTCTTGTTTGTTTATCCCTATCATTACGAATAAACTCTTATTTTCATAAGTGGCATTTATTGAATAGACTACAACAGTACCGTTATTATAAACAACTTTCCCTGCAACGGTAAAGTTACCTATAGTTATATTAAAGTACTTCAAAAGTTTGGTCACATTACTGAAGTTACCAGTACTCTTCAATATTAGTTGGTTATTTGATGATAGTAATTGAAAACTACCATAAGATGAATTACCATAGGCTATCACATTGCTAGAGGGGTGTGGCGCGAATACCTTCTGTGAAGTGTAAAGATACTTTAGGAGAAAAAGTGTAACGTTAACACTTGAGTTGTCATTAACAACATAAAAGTAATATCCATCAAATCCGAACGCAGTAGTGTTTTTATAATCATAGAGTAGGCTGTTATATTGGGCATATTTAAAGCCATGTTTAACTAACGTCTTGTTTATTATTGTAAAGGCGAACGAAGATAAGGGACTAGAAGCCTTAAAATAACCTATTGTGGCGTAAGTGTTATTGAACGTTATGAAGTTTACTGTACCGTTTCCGACTATTTGAGATGCTAGTGATAAAAATAGTGTTGAATTAGTGTTATTAATATAATACGAGACGAAATTGGTTACGGGTGAAATATTATATGTATGAATTTGGCCTAATGTGGTATATTGAAATGCATCAGTTTTAGGAGAATTCTGAGTAGTGTAATGTGAGTTAGCGAGAACTACGATAAACGCAGAAATCGCAACAATAATCGTTAAAATAATCGGTATCTTCCAATTCATACACTATACTCTTTTAGTTGACAAATAAACTTTTTGCAAACCCGATACAACATACGCTTTTAAACGAGGGTATATATTATTATTAAATAGCAATGATCAGTGTAAGCAATGTAGTCAAAAAGTACGGCAGTAAGCCAGCGTTAAATGATGTTTCATTGGATGTTAAGAAGGGTGAATTTGTGTCACTAATTGGCCCTAACGGTGCGGGAAAAACAACACTTATACGAATCCTACTAACTTTGATGAAACCAGATAAGGGTGAAATTCGAATCCTAGGAGAGAATCCATTCCATAACAAGAGAATTTTTAGGGAGATTGGTTATGTCCAAGAAATACCCAACTACCCACCATTTCTAACTGGAAAACAAGTATTAGAACTTTCAGCTAAGATAAGGGGAGCTGATAAAAGTGATGTTAAGAGAGTTCTAGAATTTGTGGAAATGGAGAACTTTGCTAATAACCCTGTAATTAAATACAGTAAGGGTATGGTTCAAAGAATAGCAATCGCCGAAGCCTTACTTGGGAATCCGTCTGTTCTGATAATGGACGAGCCAAATATGGGAGTTGACCCAATCTTTTCCTTAAAGACCAGGGAGATATTGAACAAACTTAAGAGGGAGAATAACGTGTCAATTCTAATGACATCTCACGAATTAGAGGACGTTAAGAAGTTGTCTGATAGAATATTCATGATATATAAGGGGAGGATAGTTTTTACTGGTACCGTTGAGGACATGGTTAAGCGGTTCTTAGGTATACAAGTTGTAATAGAAACGGACGAAATTGAAAAAGCTGAGGGAGCTCTAAAGGGGATAGAATACGTTAAAGGGGTATTCAACGAGGCGAACAAATTGATAGTCAAACTAGAGGAGGATAAAAGGGAGGAATTGTTAAGAGATTTAGTTACAAGTGGTGTTAGAGTAAAAGGTTTCTATATTGACCTAAACTTAGAAGAGGCTTACATGAGGGCGTTAAGAAATGTTTGAGATTATGATTTATGAGTGGAGAAGGGCAATAGCTAGGAAAAAGGTTATAGTACTATCCGTAATAACGTTCATCTTTGAATTAGGAATTTACATAGCAATATACTTAGCACCTTCACCGTCATTGAAGACCTTAATAATCCCCCTCTCTCCCTATTTATGGGCTCTTGGAGTACTATTACCACAAGTCCTCCTAATACACTTCTTAGCAATATCAATAGCTTCCGGATCTATGGCTGAAGAATATGAACAAGGTACAGTGGATTATTTCATATCAAAGCCAATAACGAGGTTGAGGTTTATTGTAGAGAAGTGGCTGGGTTCTTTCTCATTACTTTTAATCATTTATCTATTCATGGTAGTGATCGCCTTAATACTTTCCTCACTTTTCTTTGGAGCGCAAAGTGATCTAATACTATTACCAGAGCTCTTCTTCTCTGTATTATTTTCAACCCTAGTCTTCTTGAACATCGCCTTTGCAATAGGTGAGATATTAAGGAGGAGTAACCTATCCTTTACAATTAGTGGATTCATCCTAATAGCCTCAGTAATAATATCTAATGTGCTGATCTTCGTCTCTATATTAACGGGAAATAAGAGTTATGAGATGATTTCCGAGTACCTACCAACCTGGGGTGCAACAGAATTACCATTTATGCTTTTACAGAACACACCGTTTTCAACAATCGTGAGAGGATTGAACATATTTCCCTCAGTAAGTAATAACGTGAATTTGGCAATTTTATCAATAATTGTCTATTCCATAGTAGCGTTTATCCCTGCCTTAATAAACTTCCTAGAAAGAGATATACCAAAGAGGATAAGTTAGTGAAGTTATAAAATAGCGAGAAATTTTTTACGCTACACAATTAGAGGTACAAAAAAGCTGAAATTATATTGGGTAAATGGTACTTGAGGGATAATATCTAAATTTCTTAATAATAAGATATAGTTACGGAAATGGGATAGTTAACAGATCCAGCTCATATTTTTTGTTTCTAAGAAGTCCAGGGTTTACCTTTGTGAAATTCGTGTTTAATCCTTTTTATATAATATAATATCTCTTCATCAGAATATGAAGACACTCTATATAAGTTTCATGCTTGCGATAACAATATTCATTACGTTCACCGACTCTTCTTATTATTAATTATTTTATAATTCACTAAAAGGACTATGATGAAAAAGATACAAGCTGTAGTTAGAATGAGGAGATATAAAAAATTATTATTATTTGGCATATATTCTCCTTGTTTTTGCTCTATAATGCTTTGATTAAGGAACATCGCTATGCACTTTCCGTTTTCCTTTATATAAACGTTTTCAGATGTGGGAAGGAAAAACGTTTTTCCCTTTATCCCATCGATTTCAGTATAATTGTTAAATTTCAACAATAATTGTTTTTTAGCAATAAAAGAGTGATTAAAGTAATAAAATGGGCTAATAATTAGGTCTTCCTTAAAAGGTATGGAGTTAGTGAAGAACCTTCCATTTGCTAGCCATAAACTACCCTTCGGGAAAGTGAAAATAGTATTGTTAACAATTATTACACTAAAATTGTATAACATCTGGTCACTAGCATTACCGTAAGTCACCCAAACTTCTCCATTGTAATAGTATGCGTAACCGTTTAAAGCACTCTCACCAGTAATTGGATATCCACTATAGGCTATCGGTGGAACGTACCAACCATTATTGTATCTGTAAAACTCACTTATAGATACGTTAAAACCTTTTCCTAGGTAAGCCGTAGCACCATTCCCATATCCCACAACCACAGTCCCAGCGTCATAACCGGAGTAGACTATTCCCAAGTAATTTCCGTACAGAACCCAAGTTTTATTCAAAGATACACTACCGTTAGAGATGTAAAATGTAATTAGAAGCTTGTCACTGGTGTTGAACCATACTGTTGTTAAATTAAAACTACGGCCAACTAGGTAGTAATAGGAAAAAATATGATATGTACCGTTATAGAAAATACTATTTATATACTCCACCTCATATCCTGCTTTAGTTAAAATTGAAGGAATGATTACATTTTGAACAAAAATGTTGCTACCATTTAAATTAAGACACAAGTTTTCCTGAACTGAAATAGTGGGAGACCCGGGTTGAAGTGATATGTTATAGAGAGTAACTATGGCTTGTATTCCATTCATATTAACGTATCCAAATTCATATCCATAATCATATCCAGCGTAGACAGTAGGAACTAAAATCATTGATAGAAATAGAAGAATAACAACTATCCCTTTCATAAATATTCCTAACATGTAGTGAATTAAATAGTTTAGGTTTTCAATTAGATGCAGGTTAACAATTAGCGTATAGCGTTTACGACTTATGTGAAATCAATAGAGTTTATACTTTAACGAATTAGGTAATTTTTCTATAATTACTCAGTCTGTTAGATAAAAATTTTATGTAAGAAGATTACGAATATATACTCTGATGTATTATCACTCACTAGATCTGGTCATATGTACAACATCTATATCTCACAAAAGAGTCAAAAGCGAGTTAAATGAGATAATTAAAAAAGCTTACCTCAATATCCTTTATATTCAAGAATAAGTTCCTTAATCTAGTCTTCAATAATTTTCATGAATTTATGAGGTTTCTCTTACGACAGACTTTGTGGATATTGTTTAAGGGAGTGTTCTCATACAACCATCTTATTCGTGAACTATTAGTAAAATTATATCTATCAGATTATCCCTAAAATATATTGTATTCCTTCAAGTAGGTATCGTTTAGTAGCGTTACCTCAGAGACCATCCTTAGCGTTCTAATTCTAACATATAGGTTAAGACGATTAATTGTGAAAATTTTTAGTCTGATATAATTTTACTGTAATATATCAAACAAAATGACTGTGTGAGAACACTCCCTTATAAAATCCTATTGGAGGAAATTGTTACATACTACCATAACCATAGCTAACTTAAATCGAATAACGTAATTTTTCACGTTTTAAAATTTTTAAAAAGATTATTAACGTTAAGACAAGTACCATCTTCTCAGTTCCTCTAAATCTACTAGTTTAACGTTGCCTTCTAATTTCTCCTTCTTCGAAAAGTTCTTAGCGAAAACTACGTATTTATCTACTTCAATCCTTAACCTTCTAGTCTTATCCTCCAATTCGGCTAACACTTTATCTGGATTAACTCCGTCACTCCACTTACACTCTCCGGCTATTATCTCATCTCCTATTGCTAAAATATCAATTTCCACGTCCTTATACCATTGCCTACCTATCTTTCTAATGGAATATTTGTCCTTAATATATTCTCTGGCAACCTTTTCAAATACGATACCGAGATACTCATTATATTTTTTATCATCTAATTCATACTTCCCTTCCTCAATTAAACTCAGATTAGGATAAACGAATCTGAACCAAAAATTAGTAAAATTATCAACTATTACGTAAACCCCCTTTTTAACGTTAGTTTCCATTACAGGGATTTCCCTGGATATTAACTCTATCCTCTCAATCTTCTTCAAGTAAGAACTTACATCTCCCCCAATTTTCACGAAGTCCTTTATCTCTCCCAAAGTGTTTTTTCCTAAAGCTATTGCGTACAGTATCTCTTTATACGTAGAGATATCCCTAAATTCATATCGCAGAAGGAAGTCAACCTCATCCCTTATGAAGGAGTCAACCCTTTTCAGTTCATCGTTAATCCACTTAATGAAAGGTGGCTTAACCTTATTTAGATATAGGGGTACTCCTCCGGCAAAACCATAAATTTTTATAGCCTCGTCAATGTCAAATCCGTAATTTTTTAAC
The DNA here is from genome assembly GCF_009601705.1 of Sulfolobus sp. E5-1-F. NCBI lineage: Archaea > Thermoproteati > Thermoproteota > Thermoprotei > Sulfolobales > Sulfolobaceae > Saccharolobus > Saccharolobus sp. E5-1-F. Next base: position 856,683 of record NZ_CP045687.1, read on the forward strand.
GACTTAAATTTAAGCTCTTTTATTTTCATTGATCCAGTTCTCCTTCCATATAATGGGCTCTTATAAGTCAAAACATCTTCCATTACTGAAATTGAAGATCCTATAAGGATCAGCTTTGTTCTAGTATTCGAAAGAACAGTATCAACAATCCTCTGTAACGTTGATAGCATTGTCTTATCCTCCTCAATCATGTAAGGGAACTCATCTATGATTATTATTTTATCCTTTAGAAAATTGAACAGAGCCTCCCAATCCTCTTTTACATAATCGATCTCGGGAAATTTCAGCTTACAAACTTCCTTAAATTTAGGCAAATTGTTTCGCTCAGTCGCTAGATAGTAAACAGAGTTCTTCTCCATCCCCTCTATTGCCCTTAAAGCTATACTCGTTTTTCCTATTCTTCTCCTCCCGTATATTATTATTAATTCGAAGTTTGGTGAGGAAATCCTCTTCTTTAAGCTTTCAAGTTCTTCTTCCCTATCCACAAATATCATATTCACAAATATCATATTTTAGAATATGATTTTAAGCCTTACCTGCATGCTGATAGTTAGTTACCTTTGGTGAACTTTTACAAAGTTGTCCTTGGAAAGAGGTGTAAAATTTATAAATATATAATGAAATCTACTCCCTTTTACTTAAACATTTCCGTAAAATACTGTTAATTTAGCAGTAAAGTGTTTATGTAGATATCGTTTTGAAAGCTTAAAATGTTTGTATTACATATCTTTAAATGTGAAAATAAGAAAGCTCACAAAGGATAGTAACTACAATGAATTTCTGATGGATCCAATTTACTCAAGGCTAATAGAAAACATTGAAAAACTTAAGGACAGAATATTTCATTTAAGCAAGATCGTGAACTTACAAGCTTATATGGAGGGTTTCACTTTTTACACTTCGTCAAATTACAGAAGCACACCGATTGATGTTATACCTAGAATAGTTACATCAGTACTCTTCTTCAAAATTTCAAATTATTTAGTAGCTAGAAGCTATGTGCTTAATAAGTTCATAAAAGAAATATATCAAGAGGGATCAACTCCTATTCCAGACTGGATAGTAAAAACAACTCCATACTTTAGGCCGGAAATGATGGGATTCTCACCACCTAAAGATATTTACATTCACGTTTACGGTGCTGACATAGTTAGAATGAACGGCATACCATTTATTTTAGAGGACAATTTGAGAATTCCATCTGGAATATCATATTCGTATAAGGCCTTTGAATACATTGATAGGTTTCTACCAGAGTTAAAAGAAGGTTATGATAACAAGATAATTCAAATTAACGGGCTAAACTACCTTTACGACATTTTACGTTATGTAAGCAATAGTAAAGACCCTGTCATAGCTATCTTAACTGACGGTAACTACAATTCAGCCTATTTCGAACACAAGTTTATTTCCGATAAATTAGGAATAATACAAGTTGAACCTAAGGATATTTACATTAAGGATAAGGAAGTAGTAGTGAAAACTGTAGATGAGGGTGAAGTCCACGTTGATGTAATTTACAGAAGGATTGAGGATTTAGATTACCTAACGCCAGGTTTAATAAAAGCCTATTTGAGGGGTTGGGTAACGTTGGCTAATGCTCCGGGAACTGGGATAGCTGACGATAAGGCAACATTTGTATGGGTACCTTATTTGGCTGAGAGATATGGTATTAAACTAAATTATGTTAGACAACCATTAACGTTCTGTTTATACGAAAAGGAAAATCTAAAGAAAGTTATTACCCAGCCTACAAGATATGTTATAAAGAAGAGAGAGGGTTATGGTGGTATCGGCTTGGCAATAGTTAAGGATGATAATATAAACGTTTTGAAAGAGATTTATAAGGAATATGAAAACTTTATAGCGCAAGAAGTTCTCGACTTCGATACGGTAGTTTCTGTGGTTAACGATTCGTTTTATGAAACTTACGCCGATATGAGAATCTTCACGTATTATGACAAAGTTGCCAGTGCAGTTTTAAGTAGAGTTGGAATAGTGGGAAGTAGGATAACTAATAACTCCTCTGGAGGAATGGTGAAACCTTTATGGATTATAGAGTAGAATATTCAAGCATTTACGAATATGAGGCAGACGTTATATCAAATGAAAACACATTGAAGATTGTTCCATATAATGGGGATAATCAACTGCTAATATCCCATGAAGTTTACACTATACCTAATGGTTATAAAACGTCCTATATTGACATCTTCGGAAACCTCGTATATAAGGTAAAGGTTCAAGAGGTACATAAGAGATTGGAAATATACTCCAAAAGTGAAGTGAGGGTTGATAAAAAAGTGATAAAGCTTGACTACGAGTTCCCATATGACTACGGCTTTAACGAATATCTCTTACCAACGAGATTAGTTGACCCAGAACCTTTCCAAAAAGTAGCTAAGGAATTGACAAAGGGTTTAAGGACACTTGGGGAAGTAGTAGAAACGGTAATCAATTTCGTGAGGAAGAAGATCACGTATAAGCCCGGAGTTACGAACATTAACACTACAGCTTATGAGGCATTTAGTTTGGGTTATGGAGTTTGCCAAGATTATACTCATATCACATTGGGATTGCTTAGGGCTTTAGGCATTCCTGCCAGATATGTTATGGGAGTAGTTAATGATAACCCTAGGCTACTCACGCATGGATTGAAGTATTAACTCCAGATGGTACTTAGCTAGACGTTGATCCGACAAGAGGTAGGTTTTACAATCTGGGTTATATAAAGTTCGCAGTTGGTAGGGACTTCAATGACGTCAGTCCAGTGGTAGGATTTTTCGTTAGTTCTGGAAGGGGTTGGCTTAAAGAAGTGAGGATAAGGGTGGAGAGAAATGCTTCCTAAGAGTATTGCGTATAAGATTTATTGGGCTGGAAGATATTTGGAGAGAATAGAAAGCATATGTAGGATGTCCTTACTAGCAATAAATAATGGACTAGGTATAAACGCTGTTGCTAAGGAGATTGGGTTAAACGACGAGAATGAACTGATAAACTACATTAGGATGACATTTCAGTATTTTAGGGAAGACATCAGAAGTTTTGCTGATGAGAAGATTATAGTTCAAGTTAATGGTCTTGAATTCCTAATAGATTCTGATAAATCGGATCCAGAAAGTTACTTCAAGCATTTACTCAATGGAGTATATGGTATTGGAAGTAGCCTGGAGAATTTCTTCGTGGAAGTTAGAAGTGAGATAAGGATAAGATCACAGCAAGAAAATCAACCAGAATAAGATACACTTTAAAAAATATTTTAACTCTTATTTTCCTTAGATTCTCGCATGATTTTTCTTAAGTTTATCGTTTTATCGTAGTTCACTTTCCCGTTCTCAATTACTACCCCATAAACTTTTTGTGCTACATCTTGTGTAATATATTCATTTTTTACATCTTGTAAGACTAGTTCTGGATCCCTATCTAAAGGATCTCCCCAACCTCCTCCTCCGGCACTATGTAAACTTACCTTATCTCCGTACTCTAGTTTTACTGCTGCAACTTTTCTTACAACTCTAGGCTTCTCTCCTTTCTTGTAAATTACTGCGTAGTTTGGAGGACCATTAAATCCACCATTAATTCCCCATGGCGGGAATTTGGATCTTCCTATTGAGACCGTAAAATACGCTTCTTTAGATAATACTACGTAGTCCTTAATAATTCCCAGACCTCCTCTGTATTTTCCATGACCCGGACCATCTTCTGTGTTTAGACTTTCTCTTTCAACTAAAATAGGCATTTTTCTTTCATAGACCTCTGCAGAAGCTATATATGTTTCTCCATCACCGCTGGCCACTAGTGCGCTTTCTCCGTCTCTATCATTACATCCTCCCCAACCACCTGGTTGAGGTTCTACGATCGCAAACGGTTCACCCGTTTTCTCATCATATCCTCCTAAGATTGTAGCTAATATTGATAAGAAATGTCCTGCGGATAATTTGTCAGGTACGTAAGGGGCGAGTGCTTTCCATACTAAGTCTGTTGCGTATGACATTGACTCCCAGTACGTTGACGTCGGGGCCGGTTTTCTGGGATTGAATATACTTCCCTCAGGTGCTATGACTTTTAGAGGTGAGAAGAACCCTGCATTAGGTAAGGCACGAGGATCTGTTATAGCCATATATGTTTCTCTAACTGCAGAAACAGTAGCTGGTAGAGGAGAATTTATAGGCCCATTGACTTGATTAGAGCTTCCGGTGAAGTCGACAACGAACTCTTCATCAGTTATGGTAACTCTTACCTTAACGTAAACGGGATTGTCGGAAATTCCGTCATCGTCAATATAGTCTTCCGCCTCAAATTTACCTTTCGGTAACTTCGCTAGTTTCAACTTACTTAATTTAGCCCCATCTTCTATGAGCTTGTCCATAGCCTCAATTACGTTCTCTAAACCATATTTCTCAATAAGTGCATTTATTCTCCTAGCTGCAATTTTCATAGAAGCCATTTGTGCTTCCATGTCCCCTAATGTAGCATTAGGCATTCTGGAATTAGCAGATATTATATCAATTACGTCCCTATTGGGTTTTCCTCCAATGTATAATTTAATGTTTGGTAGTTGAAGCCCCTCCTGGAATATTTCCGTGGCATCTGAACTCCAACTGCCGAAGTGCATCCCCCCAATTTCACTCCAATGCCCTTTATTTACTATGAACCCGACTAATGTATCTTTAGCGAACATAGGCATAATTAATGCGACGTCATTGAGATGCGTACCACCCGAGTATGGGATATTAGTAGCTATAACATCACCTGGATTTATATCACTTTTCCATTTTTCTAATACTTCTCTTATAGTAAAGTCTAAAACCCCAGAGAATCCTGGTACTCCCGGTGCTTGTGCTACCAGACCTCTCCCCTTGGAGTCGGTTATTCCAACAGCGTAATCCAAAACCTCATAAATAACGGGACTTTTAGCGGTTCTTCCAAAGGCGTAGAACATCTCCTCAGACGCTACTACAAGACCATTCTTTATAATTTCCAAAGTGAATGGATCTACCATTGTCAGTCCCTCTCAATAATTAGATTACCATAACTATCTAGCATTCCCGTCTGCCCTTCTAGTATTAATGATGTGGAAGTTGGGTCTTCTATGATTGCTGGACCTACTACTTGGTAATTAACTGGCAAATATTCTTTATTATACACATCCCACTCCTCATATTTCCCTTCATAGAATACCTTTCTTTTTCCTATTAATGCCTTACTAATATCTGAATTATTCCTCACTATCTTCTTTAATGGAATATCCTTAGCCTTAACTACACCACTTACATGAAAGTTCACTATTTCGATTGGGCTATCTAAGGTAAATGCATATGCGATTTCATGGGCTTCGTGGAACCTTCTCTCTATCTCCTCCAATTCCTTACTTCCAATCTCCCCTGGCATTATACTGACTTTTACAGTATGTTCTTGACCGAAATATCTCATCTCAGCGTATCTTAGCATTATGATGTCTTCCTCTTTGAATCCCTCCGATACTAATATGGACCGTATTTTGTTCTCTAGTTCATTAAATTTTTCATTTATCAGATCTACACTTCTTTCCTTGTCAATCCTTAAAGGATAGGACAATACAAGGTCGTGTCTAATATCTGAAACAAGCATTCCCCATGCAGAGAATACTCCAGCGGGGAGAAATGGTACTATTATCTTCTTTATGTCTAATTCTTCTGCAACAAATGGAGCGAACATTGGACCAGAGCCACCGTATGCTACTAAGGTAAACTCTCTTGGATCGTATCCTCTTTGAACCGATATTAACCTCACTGCATTTACTGCATTATCGTTAGCAATTTTAATTATGCCATAGGAGACCTCTTCAATAGACATGCCATAGTGTTTCGCAATACTTGAAATAGCCTCTTCAGCAAGTCTTTTGTTAACCTTTATTTTCCCGCCAAGTAGTTCTTCTTGATTTAGAAATCCACAGATTATATAAGCATCTGTCACAGTGATGTCTTTACCTCCTTTCCCATAAGATACTGGCCCTGGGTAAGCCCCAGCCGCTCTAGGTCCTACTTTTAAATTGCTTGTTTCATCTATCCAAGCAATACTCGTCCCGCCATTACCTATTTCAACTATGTCTAATGTTGGGACTTTCACTGGGTATCCCGGATTGTACTTATCTCTTCCGACATAGTAATCAGTATTTATATTGGGTTCTAGATTTCTCACTAGACTAGCTTTAGTGGTAGTACTCCCACCATCCATCGCTATAATGTTTTTTTCTCCTAATGTGTCACTTATTTTAATAGCACCGATAACTCCTGCTACCGGACCGGATTCTAAGGTATATATTGGAAATCTTTTAGCGTAGTCGAATGTAGCCATACCTCCATTGGAAAGCATAGCGAAATAATTTCCCTTAAAACCTCTATTTTTAAATTCATTTTCCAGTTTGCTTAAGTATTTGCTCATTTTTGGCATAACGTATGCGTTAAGTACAGCTGTACTAGTTCTCTCGTACTCTCTCCACTCTCTAGTGACCTCATGAGATAACGTTACCATAATATTAGGATCAACTCTCTTGATGATTTCTCCTATCTTAAGTTCATGTATAGGGTTAACGTAAGAGTTGATAAAACTTATAGCAATGGCTTCTACGTTTTCATCTTTTAGTCTTTTAATCGCTTCGACAGCTTCGTTTTCGTTAAGAGGCATTAAAATATCGCCATTGCTCTTTATCCTCTCGGTGACCTCCAGTCTTAAATATCTCGGAACGAATGGAGTAGGTTTCTTATATTTGAAATTGTACATATCTCTTCTATTAGCCCTTTGGATTTCTAGGATATCTCTAAAGCCCTTAGTTGTGATTAGACCTACCTTTGCTCCTTTCCTTTCTACTATTGTGTTTATGGCTAGTGTCTGACCGTGAATTATGGTATTTACATAACCTAAATTTATCTTAACTTGGTCTACTGCCTCAAGAACGCCATTTGACGGGTCGTCGGGTGTTGTCTCTACCTTTGCCCAACTTATATCTCCGTTGTCTTCGTTGTAGACCACCACGTCAGTGAAAGCGCCTCCTATATCTATGCCCACTCTTATCATTGATTAAGTTGTATTGATTTAAAGATATTAAGCAGTCTAATAGTCCTTTATGTCAGCAGAATGTTTTAAATAGACTAAACAACGTATGATAATATCCTTTCTTACTGTCGTAATATGCTTGTTGTTAGACAATGATGGACTAGTCAAAAGAAAATTATAAATAACAGTTATTTTTATAGATTTTATTAAGTTGAGAAATGTCATGGGAAGAGGTATTTCGAAACTATCTTGATGATAAAGATATAAGGATTTTGAAACTTTTAAATCAGGACGCGAATATCTCTGACGCTAAGCTGGGTAAATTAGTTGGACTTTCAAAGACTGCTGTGAGATTAAGAAGAGTAAAACTGCAAAATTCTGGGATTTTAAGAATAGTTGGTGTGGTAGTTTTGCAAAACTTAGGTATACCGTATGCGGACCTCTTAGTAAAGTTGAAGAATGATATAGTACTAAGGGAGCAATTTATAAACAAACTTATAGCAAATGATCTAGTATATGAGGTAACTGAATATATGGGAGATTGGGATTTACTCATAAGATTATTTCATAACAATATTGCTAAGTTAAAGGAAGAGTCATTAAAAATTATTAGTGATAGAGCTGTTCAAGATTACAGAATTAATTATGTAGTAAAAACTTATAAGGCGTGGGGAAAATCGATTCTTTCTAGTATATAAACCTTACTTAAAAACTCACAGTCTAATAGACTACAATAATCTAGTTTTTTGGAATAGAGATAATGGAATAGTTGACTAGATAATAGCGTTAATAATAGTTATTTTCTTAAAAAACTATTTCTTCTAAACTATCATAATGCTTTTATCTCATTTTTAAACATTAGAAAATATGACCGGAAAGGAGGAAATTAGCTCAAAATACGACGATTATTCATTGAAGGAAGTCCCTAAAGATTCCAGATATGGTTTCTTTAACGTTTTTCTAGTATTTTCATCTGTATATGGTGCAATAGCTGTAATATGGGCTGGAGGAGCACTAGGTTATGGTCTCACATTTTCTCAGGCTATGATTGCAGTGCTGTCGGGGACAGTAGTATTAGGCATCTTAGGTTCATTAACTGCAGCAGTGGGAGCTTATAGTGGTCTTTCCACATACGTTATGTGGAGACATCCTTTAGGAAGATGGGGAGGTAAAATTGCTGGATTGTTACTGATAACTATAACTACGGGAATAGGATGGTATGCAGTAGAAACATGGCTATTTGGTATAGTAATGAGTGAGATATTCCCAAATAATCCATTCTTTTCTGTTGGAGTAGCCGCAATTTGGGGAGGAATTTTGATGACAATAATGACATATGTAGGCTATAGGATGCTGTCTTTCCTAAGTTACTTTACAATTCCGTTTCATATATGGCTGATAGCAATAGGAATAGCAATAGTATTAGCACTTAAAGGGGGATTCCACACAGTTATGACAGCTGTTCCTACAAGCCATATGAGCTTGCTTGACGGTATATCTGCTACTATAGGATTATATAGTGCTGGGACTATAATTTCTCCCGATATCTCCAGATTTGCCAAATCAGCGAAGGATGCTGGATATGCGTGGTTTGCCCACATAATTTTCCTATATCCATTCTTAATATTGGGAGGAGTTGCAATAGTGTTAGCGACTGGTTCCTATTTAATAACTAACGCGATGCTGGAATTAGGTATGGGAGTTGGCGTTTTACTAATTATAGTTTTCGGTCAGTTCATAATAAACACTGATAATCTATATAGTGGTTCCTTATCTTTAGTTAACCTAATTCCAATGAGACGTGAAATCGCCTCTATAATCAATGGTGTCATAGGTACTGCCATTGCTGCATATGTCGGATTCTCTGCGGGTTCATCCATAACTCCCTTCGAGAACTTTATCTCTTTACTAGGAGACTTTTTACCAGCAATGGGAGGAATTGTACTAGCTGACTTCTACATTGTGAAGAAATACGTTAATAAAATCCAAGATCCTCATAAACGATATCAATTCGTACCAAATAATAAATATTACAATATAAATATTGCAGGAATATTAGCTCTAGCATTAGGCTCAATAATAGGTTACTTTGTAAATGCAGGTATACCAGCCATAAACTCCTTAGTTACTGGCTTCCTATCCTATATAATAATATACTACATTATCAAAGCAATGGGTAAGAGTCCAGAAATATTGCCGTTTAACTATGAAGGGGGGATATTAAGATGAAATTGTCTGATAACTATAGAATATTTACTATATCTAACGTTATAGTGGGGTTAATCTTCAGTACACTATATTTCATTACAAGTGGGTTTATACAATACTATAACTTAGTCTATGGTATCCTTACGTTAGGAATAGCTATATGGGGAATTGGGAGATATTATTTCAAACAGATAGAAGATGATAGAATAAGAGCAGGAGTTCAAACAGCGTGGCTAATAGTCTCTTTCGCTCTAGGTTACATATCAATAATTTACGCCCCTGTTCTGTTCACCAGGTTAGAAATAATAGTGATTGAGTCCGTTCTGTCAATAATACAAATTTTGTGGGGTTCTGCACTATTAGCAATTTCATATAGGAAAGGATACTCAGTAATAAAGGTGTAACTACATGGAGACTTATTTCATCGAAGAGAGAGATTTACAAAACCTAATAACTGGAGCGTCATTTTTAGGCACTGGAGGTGGAGGAGATCCGTATATAGGAGGACTTATGTTAAAAAGGGAACTAGAAATTGTGAAGAAGATAGAAGTAATAACTGGAATGAAGTACTCAAATAATAAATCATTTATTTTAGGTAGTGCAATGATGGGGGCTCCTATAGTTATGATAGAAAAAATACCCAACAGCTCTGAAGCTAAAAAGGCCCTTGAAGTTTATTCTAAATTTACCGATAATGAAGTAGAATACATTACGCCACTGGAAATGGGCGGAGTCAACTCCACGATCCCATTAATAACATCAGCTAAGACCGGTATTCCAGTAATTGATGGAGATGGTATGGGAAGGGCGTTTCCAGAACTGCAAATGACTACCTTTTACTTTTATGGTGTTCAACCTTCTCCAATCGTCATATTCGATGAAAGAGGTAATGTAAGTATAGTACAAGGTATAGACGGTTATTGGTCTGAGAAAATAGCAAGAATCATCACTGTAAGATACGGTGGAAGTGCATATATTGCACTGTACGGTACTTCATTACCAACTTACTTAAATACTGCCGTACTAGGTACACTGAGTTTAGCCTTAGAAATAGGCAAGCTATTAAATCAAATGCGTCTCGATGATGTGTTAGACCTTTTAAAGGCAATAATAATGTTCAAGGGTAAGGTGGTAGATGTACAAAGAAGAGTAGAGAAGGGATTCTCCAAAGGAAATGTAATTATAGAGGGTATAGAAAACTACAGAGAGAAAAATATGAAAATTGACTTTCAGAATGAATTCTTAGTAGCAAGGATTAATAATAATATAGTAACTACTGTGCCAGATCTCATAACAGTTCTGGATCTATTCACATTAAAACCAATTACGACGGACAGAATAAAGTATGGTCAAAAAGTCATGGTTATCGGTATACCTTCTAGTGAGAAACTCAGAACTAAAGAAGCATTAAGATATGTAGGACCTAGAGCCTTTGGATATGATGTGGATTTCATACCGCTCGAGGAAAGGTGGAATAAGGTTGAGAATTAGAATAGGTATTGATATTGGTAGTACTCATACAGATGCAGTAGCATTAGAAGGTAAAGAGCTAATAGTAGCTGATAAAGTAATGACCACACCAGACCTAACTACTGGACTTTTAAATGCCATAAGTAGGGTAATGGAAAGACTTGGAGAAAGAAAGAACGAAGTAGATACGCTAATGATAGGGACTACCCACGGTCTGAACGCCTTACACCAAGGTAAAGGCTTAAATAGAGTAGCTATCATTAGAATTGGCTTACCTGCAGGAGAGGGAGTTCCTCCAGTATTTGATTGGCCACAGCAACTATCAAACTTTGTCACTCATAGATATATGGTAAGAGGAGGTCATGAGTATACCGGAGAAGAAATAGTAGAGATGGACGAGGACAAAATAAAGAAAATCGCTGAAGACATAAACGGTAAAGTGGATGCTATAGCTATCAGTTCAATATTTTCAATTGTAAATTCGTCACATGAGATTAAAGCAAGGGAGATTTTAAGAGAGAAAGGAATTAACGTACCCATAGTGCTTTCTCACGAAATTGGTGGAATAGGACTGTTAGAGAGGGAGAACTCAGCGATCTTAAATGCGTTAATACTTAAAATCTTCGATAACCTAATAACCAAAATCAAACAGTTACTTTCTTCTTTAGGCATAGAAGATGTAAGACTATTCTTCGCACAGAATGATGGAACTGTGGCCTCTGAAGATTTCATCAAAGGCTATCCGATATTCACTGTAGCGGGACCAGTTTCAAATAGTATTAGAGGAGCGCATTTACTGACTGGGATAAAAGATGCAATAGTAATGGACGTAGGAGGAACTACAACAAACGTAGGTGTTCTCCATGAGGGATATCCTAGAGAATCCTCATCTGTAGTAGAAATAGCTAAAATAAGGACTAATTTCAGAATGCCCGATATTTACACGATGGCATTGGGAGGAGGCACCATAGTTAATGAAGAGAAAATAGGACCAGAGAGTGTAGGTTACGCACTAATAAATAAGGGAATAGCATGGGGAGGTGATACTTTAACTGCAACAGATGTCGCTATGGTAGTGAAAGGAATAACAATAGATGGTACAAATCCGAAGCTGATAAATAACAAATTCCCTAGGGAGTACTTATTTAGGGTTTACACCAAAATGGTGGAAATGTGGGAAGACGCCATAGACTTAATGAAAACTTCAAAAGATGATGTAACGGTGATTGTTGTGGGCGGGGGAAGTGTAATGGTTCCGGAGAAGTTGAGAGGTGCGAGGGAAGTTATAAGGCCACAAAATGCCCAATACGCTAATGCCATAGGTGCGACATTAACCAAAGTTGGTGCAACAATAGAAAGGACGTTCTCCTATGATCAAATAACTAGGGAAACTGCAATAAAGAGCCTAATTGATGAGGCTAAAAGTCTAGCTATTAGAGCTGGGGCCTTAAGTACGACAATAGAAGTTAGAGAAATAGAAGAAATACAAATACCTTATCTGCCCGGAAATTCTGTAAAAGTAAAAGTTAAGGTAGTTGGTGAATTTTCTTAACTTCTTTTAATACCATTTCCTTAATCTTATCGTATCCTCCAACTTCCTTCCACTTATTACTTACAGGGATTTCTAATACTCTCACCTTTACTCCGTATCTAAGGGAGTCAGAAGTCACTACGTTATTATTATAATCTATTAAATTGATAATTTCTGGTGATATTGACAGAATTTTTCCTTCTTTAAGGAAGCTTAAATACTCATTTTTAAATACGACTTCAGCACTTTCACCTCTATATTCTTCAAGGCCGTCAATTTTAGCTATACCAATTGCAAATCCTCCTAAGTTAAATCTCTTTACATCAACTATTTTACCTTCGAAAATTATCTTACCCCTCGCTAAATTAATCATTTCATCCAATCCTTGTTCTATTAACGTTTTACCTAACTCAAAAGCTAGACTTACTGTACCCAAGATAGCTCCATTAATGTACTCCCTTCCAGAGGCTGGGTAAAGCGAGATATAACCTCTTCCACCAAATCCCACAGTTATACTCCTTGCAATACTCTCAGCCCGGAAATTATCAACAGTCTCTATAATAACGCAATTTTCACGCTCGTCACAAATACTCAGAGGTGTTGCCTTATATCCTGCAAAATGCATAGTGGTCATATATAATTCAGGAAAAGCCCTACCCTCATAATCCCCATCTACTAATGGTTTCTTGCTCATTAACGATGCCATAAATGGGACAACTGAGTTTATACCACCTATTTCAATAGAAGTTATTTTAGTGACTTCTTTTCTCAAGAATTTAGTTAAGGTCATAAGAGATCTATAATATTCATTGCCTGCGGGGATCTTCTCTATGCCGATCAATGGCGATCCCATACCGCCTACTCCTATTATGAAATCTTTATCCTCATCAACTTCGTCAGTATATTCAACATAGTCAACATTCATCTGAAGCATTTTTGCTTTAACAATTTTATATCCTAAAAACGGATTTCCACCACCACCAGAACCTAATATCGAACTTCCTATTGCAAGATTGTATAGATCATTTACAGAAATTCTCATGTTTTCTTATAAAGCCCTCTAGTAATATAAAGTTTAAAGTTTGATTCAACGACGTTCAACAATGATCAAAGACTTTGGGTGAATATCGGAAAGGACAACTTTTTAGTAAGAAGTAACGCAACAAACTTGTTAAATAATATTTATATAAAAACAATTCTTACACTATTTAGATCTCTCTATGATATTTATGTTATATATCTTGTTGGTGAAACTCTTAAATCGATTGTCCCATTTCTGATTAATTATAAATTTGGTCTTTAACTTTTTGATCCTCTTTTTTATATAATACTCTAAAAAATGAGATTTGAATAAAAAACTTAATAAATGTATAAGCGTTCATAATTTATTGAAAATATGGTTAAAAATGAGATTCAAGCTTTAGCTTGTTCCCCTCTAAGGTCTACATCTTTAGTCTCTCTCAACGTTAGAACCCCAACAACTGCTACAATCCCATAAGCGATTATTAGCATAACTAAATATGGCCAGCCGAATTTAGCCCCATGAAGAGCAGATACGATATAACTAGCTAAGATTGGTGCTAAACCTCCTCCATAGACCTGAGATATTTGATATGCAAGATTATAATCAGAAACCCTATATGTGCGATCTTCTTTCTTTCAAGAGCTTAGATAATAGCACCCCTATTCATAATGGCACCCTATAGCAATTCACACATATAGTTTTCAGATTAGTTTCTTAATGAGAGATAGATATGAAGAATACAATATTATTAAGCACCACTAAATCTCATAATTTACTTTTGAAATATTTTTAGAAACATGGTTCTAAAATTTTGGATCTTTCCGGGGGAAATATCAATAAGCCACTACCGATATAATAGACTGTACATCATTATCATTCTAATAAACGTAAATAGCTAGGTCTTTACCTCGATATATACTATCTGACTTCCTAAAAGACTAGTCCTTCTACCAACAACTTGTAACAGCCAAGGATAAATTATCAATTCATAATATCTTCAGATAGGATAGTATTCTTGTGCAGTTTTAATAATCTTAGTGGTAAAAATGTCCACTCTTTTTGCATATGAATTTTTACTATGTTTATTGTAGAGTATGAAACAGCATGTTAACGAGTAAGGAATTATTATGATAATAGTTCATTGACTTATTGTAACTTATCGAAAAATATACATAGGTTTAACGTAATCGATGTCCTAAAATATTAAATAATTTTAAGTATAATAGTTATCATGTGTCGTTATTTAACTTATCACTCGTGACTTTTGAAATAGATCATGAAGATTGCTGGAGTAAGGTCACGTCAGATTAACCTGTGTTAATAAAAATCATTTTTGCAAAGCCAAGTCCTAGTTTTCCCTCCTAACAACTCGTAAACTGGAACGCCAAGTAACATAACATAAGCATCATACATCAAGAGGTTAACAACACTTATCGCATGCATAGCTATTCCACTCCTACCAATTGGCAACGTATATCTATATAGCAAATCCCATGCCATGCTTATCCTAGAGATTGGTAAACCCTTTATCAGATTAACTAAATTAGACATTACAAAATTACAAACCAACTCAGAGGTTTCAAGAATGGAATAAGTAGAGTTGTCGTCTAGATCCATTCTTATAAAACAAATCTTATCCATGAACGCTGATTGAAATGGTGATGAAGATCCAAGATATTCTTTATAGTAATCAGTTGGCTTAACGTAAGGAAAATTCTGCTTTGAAATACTCTCCGTAGTAACTACATATATCTTATCAATTTTTACCGTCATGCTATAACACTTCTCTAGGCACCTTTTTATCAATTAGTCCTAACTTGTGCGGATAAGAATGTAAGTCTCATAGAGTGTATATCTAACTAACTTTTGTTGTGATGAATACCAATCCTAACATGTTTGGAATCACCTTTTATTCAGTTACATGGAAAAATATAAGTATGGTTAAATCAAAAGCAGCCCTTCTGAAGAAGTTCTCAGAACCATTATCAGTAGAATACGTTGATATTCCAGAACCTAAAGGTGAAGAAGTGCTAATAAGGATAGGAGGAGCTGGAGTTTGCAGAACTGATCTGAGAATATGGAAAGGAGTGGAAGCAAAACAAGGTTTTGGATTGCCAATAATACTAGGTCATGAAAACGCTGGGACAGTAATTGAAGTAGGGGAATTGGCAAAGGTAAAGAAGGGAGATAACGTAGTGGTTTACGCAGCTTGGGGAGATATGACTTGTAGATATTGCAAAGAAGGGAAGTTTAACATTTGCAAAAATCAAGTAATTCCTGGGCAAACTACAAATGGTGGTTTCTCTGAGTACATGTTAGTTAAAAGCTATAGATGGTTAGTAAAACTAAATAGCCTAAGCCCAGTTGATGCTGCACCATTGGCAGATGCTGGAACAACGTCAATGGGAGCTATAAGGCAAGCCTTGCCATTCATTAACAAATTCGCAGAACCAGTTGTTATAGTTAACGGTATTGGAGGGTTAGCAGTTTACACTATACAAATACTAAAGGCTCTATTGAAGAATACAATTATAATCGGAATTTCTAGGAGTAAGAAGCATAGGGATTTAGCATTGGAGTTAGGTGCAGATTACGCGGTTGAAATGAAAGAGGCAGAGAGTTTAATAAACAGACTAACTGATGGACTAGGTGCTAGTGTGGCAATAGATCTAGTGGGAACTGAGGAAACTACTTATAATTTAGGTAGATTGTTAGCACAAGAGGGTGCAATAGTACTAGTGGGAATGGAGGGGAAGAGAGTAAGTCTAGAAGCGTTTGATACTGCAGTGTGGAATAAGAAGCTTCTGGGTTCGAATTACGGTTCACTAAACGATTTAGAAGATGTAGTAAGGCTTAGTGAGAGTGGGAAAATTAAGCCATACGTTGTCAATGTACCTTTAGATGAGATTAACAAAGCTTTTAAGGATTTAGATGAGGGAAGAGTAGAGGGAAGACAAGTAATAATACCGTGATTCAAGTTATAGTCTTAATATAAAATTAACAAAAAATGACAATCCAGTAAAAGCACGGGATAATTTAAGTTATGGCTTTAATCGTAACTTTTACCTCATTTGGCGAAACTATCCTAAACCACGTTGTCGGTTTCTCAATAACGTTAACTCCAGTCTTTAACTTTACAGTTTCACTGACCTCATCGTTAATATCAGCCTTTAAGTGTAACTCAGCTTCACCATTAAGCGATAATACTAGCCTATTTGCATAAGGAGCATAGTACCATTTACTCTCCCTTCCCTTGAATTTTCCCCTTAACTCGCCATAACTTTTAGGATTGAATATGGACTCGTTTACGTACTCTACCCAAATCTCGTGAGTATATCCCTCTCTTCCCGTGTCCATCCTAGTAGTGTAGGTGTCTCTAAATGATGTGAAGAATAATTTAGGCCTTCCATCGGGTTCAGTGGTGTAATGTGGATGCCCAACTTGAACAAATGAGTCGTCTAAGCCCAGAAGGGGCATTATTGAACCTTGAAGCATCCCAACTTTGTTAATATCCTCTGTGACATAAAGTTCGTCTAGGCTAGGTCCAATAAACGATTGTAACATCCATTTGGAAGCAGTATTTATCTCAACGAATATTTGAAACCTAGGGATTAGTGTGAAATCTAATACGTCATTGCTTCTAGCCCATATTCCAATTTCTCCTAAATCCTCAACTGTTACCTTATCTAAGTCGTCAATATTTTTAACTAGAAATAGTTTAATACCAGAGGAATCATCATTCGGACTTACTCCAAACGCGTCGTGTAAATTCCTATAAGCACCCGTTGGTCTTATTGGAAATCCTGAATCCTTCTTTAAATCCTTAATTAATAACTTATATCCCTTCAATCTCCATTCAGGGTCAAAAATAAATAAATAAACGTCATTACCGTGTGTTGACGTTACGTAAAATTCATCCCTAGCTTCATTATAGAAACCCCTTACAGCATTATTACTATAATTAACTTGACTTGGAAAGTCATAGGGCAGAATCTTTTTAATAGTAGTGTAATCAACATTTAAACTTCTATCAATTTGCACTACGAATCCCTCTCTCTTTAACCCAACAAGGTCATTCCACCCAGTAAACAAGAGCCAATGCTTATCCCTTTTTACATCATAGATAATATAAGGCGTGCCAACTCCTCCTCTAACTTCGCTTATTGGTGATTTTTGAGGAAGAATTACGGGCTTGATCGTAGATCGCTCTCTCATAAAAAATATTGTGCTATTGTAGTTTATAAATAAAACTGCACACTGATATGGATTTACTTTTGTATATCAATAATTTGAACAATTTCGCTCAACGAGTAAAAGGTGTTTAGATTTACGTAGTATTTATATACAGATTGAATTGTAGTAGGGAATTTTTGGATTTCTATAGGTTTCCCGATACCGATCTCAAACCTTAAGACTTCAATGAAGTCTGAGAAGAACTAACGATTACCTTAATAATCTGGTGAAAATTGGTAGTAAGTGAGATTGTGTTTTAGAGAATTACTATAAGATATCCCTTAGTCTTAAATGCTGAAAGCAAATCATAAATGAAGGAAATAGTGGAAGAGAGCTAAACTAAGGGATTTTTCTAGATTAGATGTTGGCCAAGTACTTTGGTAATAAGCTTTATATTATTCTCGTGATGTTGAATTAATGTTATAACAATAAGAAGCGTATATAGGATTTCGAAATTAGAATTTGTGAACTTAATAAAGGCTAAATATTATTAAGAGAATGAGTAAGAGAGAAGGTTAGTTTAATGGAAAACCGAGATGAGTTTTTAGGTTCTAGAGAGTGAACTATAAAAAAGAAGGAGAAAAGATATTACTTCCAACTCCTATACTCTATATAATGGAATGGAAAGTAAGGATTAAGGAGGTAATCGAGAAGATCGCTGAGGCAAAGAGGAAAATGCCAGAAGTTAGAGTAAATAATGAAGGAAACCCTGAACATGAAATTGAGGAGAAAATAATGAGAATAGAACTACTCAGTGAAAAAGTGAAGCCCGAAGTTTATCCCTTAGATTACTTCAAATATGATAGTAATAAGAGGATAGCTTCTCTGGATTCCTCATCCAGGTATTTAAGGGACCACTCAGTCAACACTTGTCTTGTGGGTTTGTCCATTTACAGTAATAAAAGGGGGTTTATTGATGGTCCCTACACGATAAATACTCCCTACATGGGGATAAGTAGTTATGAGGATATCTTAAAGCAAATTAACGTTAATGACAATAACATTAGGACAAAGAACGTTATAGATTACTATTACGTGAATGAGGGGAGAAATGAGTATAAAATAGATGATATAGCGGACGAGATTAGGATAGAGGCTGAAAATATAGGTTTAAAGGAGGTAATTAACGATCACGATATAATAATAGTCGACGGTCCTATTTATCCAACACCTCTAGAGTTTACGGAGGAATTGGAAGTAACGACTGAGGCAAGGAGGAAGCACAAGATCGCATATGCAAAACTGGTAAACGAGAGGATGAAAATTTTAAATGATAAAGTTATTGGTGTAGTGAAGAGATTGGAGAACTCCAAGAAGCTCGTAAATGAGAAGAATATTGCTGAATTGTTGGGAATAGAAAATAGTAACCTTAGGGATACTACAGTATTGGAATTAATAGATGAAAAATTATGTAGAAGGAACAATTACCCATATATTTGCACAATAGGTCCCTTTAAGTTGGAATACGCAATACAAGTTGAGGACGAGAATGGGGGGAAAGTTTTTGAAAAGATTTTGCCAAAATACGCATATTACGTTATCATGAGGAGACCATACTTTCCACCTACCTTTTTAAGGATAGAAAGTATTAGTGAAAAGCTTGACTTATCCCCAGTTCTTTCAAGAATAACTGAGAATAACCTATTACCAACTTACATTGAAATGGTAGATAAAAGGAGTAAGAGAATATCAGCTTCTCTCTTCATTTACGCATACGAAATTGCGTCAAATAACCTAAACGTAATTCACGATGACAAAATGAGCTATGCAAATGTTATTCAGCAATTCCTACAAAGTTAGAAGGGTCTTTATTGGTACCTCACTGAAGTTGATGGAATATATTATACCTAATCCGGGAGTAGCGTGCTTTAGGAAATCCTCATACTCCTCTAAACCTATTCTTCTCAACACGTGAGTTTCATTCCTCATCACAATTTTAGTATTAGACAATTGTAAAACTAGTGGATTCAAATCCTCTGGAACGTGGGTAGCTAATATAACACCCATATTCCTAACTCTACCCAACCTCATTACCTTATTTATCAATCCTTCAACTATGTCCTTTGAAACGTTCTCAGAGTCAGTCTGTGGGAAATACTCGTGGGCTTCATCCATAATTATTAATGATAGTTTAGTATTTTGATGTTTCTTATACGATTCGTCTTTCCAAGCGAAGAAGTCCTCCAACACCTTATACGCAATAGTTGTAACGGCTTCGATCGAAGCTGATCTCTCCATAACCCAGCTTAAGTCGACCACTATATCATCATAGGGTATCTTATCCGGTCTGAAATCAACTGTGCCTGGGACTGTGAATATTCCATAGCTATCATAAGCCTTTAATGTCCTAACTATAACGTCTTGTGTTGAATAAGCTAACTCAAGTTCCTTCATTACATTACGTAACATCTTACCCATGTGGAAAGTCAACGTCTTACTCTTAGGATCATAACTTATATCATCCTTGTTTATATTTGAATTAATATTAATGTTGTTTAAAGTAACGCTAACATTACCTATAAGCTTCCCCGGTGTTAAATTATCCCTTAACATGGATGCGATTTCGTAATCTGTTAATCCCCTATTAATCTTATCCTTGAGAGAGTACCTTATCTTATCCAACAACTCGTCAATAATAGCTTCCCAATACATGGAAGCTCTAGCAGTAAAGTAAGGGGTTATCTTATTGAAGTTCCTCAAATTATCATAAAAGTTTATGGAATAGGGAACAACGAAAACGTCGTGATTGCTACACCTAACGTAAGCTCCATGATTGTTTAATACGTTAACAGTGTTAGGATCACAGCCATACCAGTTGGCGAAATCCTCAACGTAGTCCTTAATTGAAACTTTACTGTTGGGCTCCTCAACAACTGGCATTAAGACGGCGAAGTCTTTTCTACCCTTTAGGAAATTAACGAAGTCCCCTTGCCTATCGAAGATCAAAGTACTCTTATCAATGTCATTACTGGAAATTACAGTCTTAAGTAAAGTGGTCTTACCAGATCCAGTTGTACCTAAAACTAGGGTGTGATGCCTTAAGGTGTATTCGTCCAGTCTAACCTCAGCCTCTATCTCCTCACCACCTGAAAATATCTTAGCAATAACTATACCTTTTTCTGGTATCCTCAATATCCTCTCGATCAAATTAGGGTTTGGTATGAACACTGGACTTTGAGGGTCAATAGGTGAAACAGCTGGCCTGATCTTATCTCCTTCCATTTCTGCGATCGGTCTTAACTCTACATAAGTTGTCGTGATAATAGTAGAAGGGTCTTTAGGATAAGTTAATTCCCTAATTCCCAATCTAGCTAAGGCGTCAGCTCTACTAATGGAGTAAACTTGCCCAAGCATTATTATTGGTTTTATGATACTTCTTATTGCTAGATACTGACCTCTCTTTATATCGCTGTTCTGGTAATTGTCAAAAAGTATATCAACTCCTACGAATTCGTTCTCGTCAATTGTAATTGTCTCATATCTAGTCACCCTTCCGATTATTGTTCCGTATTTACTCGCCTCATTCTCAGCCTCATTAAGCTTTTTCCTTAATTCATCAATGACGTTTTCTAAATTTCGATTTTCCAATGACATAAATATAAGGTAGAAGAATACAAATTAAAATTTTACTTGAATTGAAAACGTTTTACCTTAAGCTTCTAGTCATGGTTATATCAAGATATGAGCTGTGGTTTATGAGAATATTTGAAAATCTCATAATAGTCCTTTTATACTTAAAGAAGTCTAAAGCTTTACCTCAACGTAATACTTTAGGACGTGGATATCAAAATTTAACACTAGGAAGAAGACTTATTAGCAATATTCAATATTAACCTTCCTAATACTTTTATCGAATCTAACAAGTCCTTAACGTAAACGAACTCATCACTAGCGTGAGCCACTTCGATTCTACCTGGACCGTAATTAATACTTTTAATACCCTCACTTATAGTGAACCTAATGTCAAATGTCCCTGCAGATAGAACAGTAATAGCATCAACTCCCCTAATCTCCTTTATACCCTTTTTCAGAGCCTCTGTTAATTCCTTGTCCTCGCTTACTACAGTATCGACAGCGTAGAACTCATCGTAGTTAAACCTGACACCAGTTTCATCGCTCACCTCCCTTAATATGCGTAATATGCTCTCCCTAACTTCATCTATTCTCTCTTCCGGTATCAATCTCCTAACTATACTGAATTCACAGTAATCCGCTACAGTGTTAACCCAAGTACCACACTTAACAGTACCAACCAATATTGAAGGTTTCTTACCAGCCTCTGGCATAATGCTGTACTTCGAGGTAATGTTGGGTATAGAAGCGTAAAGTCTTTCAATCATAATTGCCACAGCCTTGACTGCGTCAATTCCCAATTGAGGAAAACCTCCGTGACTTTTCTTCCCATATACCTTAACAATGGCCCATATTGCACCTCTATGACCATTACAAATGTTATCCGGTCCAGTAGGTTCCGTGAATATTACGTAATCAGCGTTATTCTTGTAGATTTCCCTCAAACAATACGTACCAGCGTTCTTATTTCCCACTGTCTCCTCATCAGGTACAAAAGTTTGGATAATTTTCACGTTAGAGGGTAGTAGTTTAGCCCTCTTTAACATTTCAACTGCGTAAATTTGGGCAACTATTCCAGACTTCATGTCAGAAGCTCCCCTACCGAAAACTTTTCCATCTCTTTCTACTCCCTCATAAGGGTTAACACTCCAACCTTCACCTGCTGGAACTACGTCATAATGTCCATTAAATGCAATCCTTACGTTACCGTTACCCAAATAACCCACTAGATTTGGTCTATTACCGCTTCCAAACTTGACATACTCTTTATCCCCCTCAATTATTTCCGTCTTATACCCAAACTGTTCTAACTTATCCCTCAATACGTTAACTATCTTATCGTAATTTAATCCAGGGGGATTTTCAGTTGGGATCCTTATTAACTGTTTTAAGAACTCCACAATCTCGTCCTTAGATTCTTCAACAACTTCATCTAATTTCATATATTTATATAAAAAAGAAAGGGATATTTAAATTATGCCAAGTATATTCCCTAGTGAAATGATAAGGAATAAAAAAGAGAGAAATCCCATTCTCGAGTCTTAAAAACACCCACTTGTACATTTCCCAAGCGTTCATGTGCGTGATCAACCATTTACTGCTTTTTGAAAGTATTCTATATATTAAAAGGAGAAAATTTAAATATAAGTTAATTATTAAAATTATTAATGGTTTATGGCTTGAATAAGCAACAATGGTTAGCAATATTCTCTACTTGGCTAGGATGGTTAATGGACGGATACACTAGCATAGCATATGCATTAGTTGGAGTCACAATATCGAAAATATTCTTCCCAACGACAATTGGAATCTTAGGTCTTATAGCCACCTTTGGAGGATTTGCAGTAGGTGCATTAGCAAGGCCAATAGGGTCTCTAGTGTTTGGGAACTATATAGGGGACAAAATGGGTAGAAGAAACATGTTAGTCATAACAATCTTAGGATTTTCATTGTTAGCCTCTTCAAAGTCACTCTTACCATCATATAATACTGTAGGCATTTTAGCACCAATACTCCTATACATAGTGTTGTTCGTCGAAGGTATGTTTGCAGGTGCAGAATATGGAGGTGGGACAACACTAGCCTTAGAATCTGTTCCAGCAGAGAGGAGAGCGTTCATAGGTTCATTCGTGCAAAGCGGTTTCGGAACCGGATATTTCATCATTTCTCTAGTCTACTCTCTACTATACAACATTTACGGAAATAGCGGTTTCCAAGCAATAGGTTGGAGAGTACTCTTTGCTACTTGTATTATTCCAGGATTAATAACATTAATTATTAGAAGAATAACTGATGAAAGTCCAGTATTTAAGGAAATGGAGAGTAAAAGAGAAGTAGTAAAAATACCGATTAGAGACTTGTTCGCTTCATCATACAGATCAGTGCTTATTGGATTAATGATAACGAGTGGATTATTATATATCAATACTGCCACTTTCTCCTTCTATCCCTCAGTTCTAACGCTCCAAAATATTCCGGGAAGTTTAGTGGGTCTGAGCGTTGCCATAATCAATCTAATATCACTATTCGGTGTATGGATAGGTGGATTTATAGCGGATAGGATTAAAAAGGGAAGGAAATTCCCAATGTTACTCTACTCAATAGTCTTCGTAGTCTTAATATATCCAATAATATATCTAGGACTCTCGAAAAGCTTCTTTTTGGTAACAGCGGTTTTCAGTATACAAGCGTTCTTAGAGGCAATGATATTCTCAACTCTACCCGCATTCCTCGCAGAACAATTCAGTAAAAAATATAGGGCAACTGGAGTGGGCTTTACGTATAATGGTGGAGCAATAGCTGGAGGGTTTGCAATATCAGCAATATTTGCATTGTCGACATCCCTAGGATTACTTTATGCATGGTTCTTCAACATGATCATAGCTGGAATGGTAATGATAATTGGAATAATCCTCGCGAAAGAGACTTATACTGGAAAACATGATCCTATCATGGAGTGAGGTGTCTAATTGAAATGAGGATTGGAATAGAGGGTATTAAGGTTGGAGGGTACACAGATGAAAACGCTAAGTCTGGAGTTACAGTAATATTGGTTGAAAACCAGAACAACACTGCAGGGATTTCACAGAGAGGAGGATCACCAGCTACAATAGGGACTGACTTATTAAGACCTAAACATAGAGGAAATCAATCGGTTAACGCTATAGTGCTAACGGGAAGGAGCGTCTTTGGGCTTAGAGTAGTAGATGCAATAATTACTAAGTTGTTTGAATTGAAAATAGGATATAAAATAGGAGAGAACTTGAGGATACCAATTGTAGCATCAGCATCAATATTCGACTTTTACGACAATACAATATTACCAACTCCAGAATGGGGATATAAGGCTATGGAAAACCTATCAGAAGATATACCCATAGGAAGATATTGGGCAGGGAGAGGTGCTACAGTAGGGAAATTGAAAGAGTTAAAGTATGCTAAACCATCTGGTCAAGGTTATTACGAAATACAAAAAGGTAATCTGAGAGTGGGAGTGATTTCCGTAGTAAACAGTGTAGGCAACGTATATGATGAAAGTGGAAGACTGATCGCTGGAGAGGAGAGTGAGGAATTTAGTGTCAACAACGTAATGGGAACTACACTAGGAGTCTTAATAACTAACGCTAAGCTAACGAATTCAGATGCTTGCAGAGTTGCGAGCAGTGTAGAAAACGGTTTTGCTTCTGTTATAAGACCTTACAACTTATCCTTAGATGGAGATACTGTGTTCACGATTGCTACAAACCAAGTAGAAGTTTCAGTGGATAAAGTAATCTTTTTAGCCTACGAAGTAGCTAGAAAATCTGTGCTTTCAATATTTAGGTGATGAAAATGAGTTCAGAACTGTTTTCAGTAAAAGGAAAAGGTGCAGTTGTAATTGGAGCTGGTAGTGGAATAGGAAAGGCAATAGCGGAACTATTCACCAATTTAGGAGGTAAGGTTGTGGCAAGTGATGTGAAAGGATTAGAGGAATTAAATAAGATAGCCTATACCTTTAAGGCAGATGTAACTAACGTTAATGAGGTAAGGGAACTTGTTAAGTTTAGTCTGGAAAAGTTAGGTGAAATAAACGCTCTATACATCACTCCATCAATTAACGTTAGAAAAAGGATAGAAAACTACACCTATGAAGAGTTCGATAAGGTTGTAAACTTAAACTTGAAGGGAACATTTATAGCATTAAAGGAATTCCTTCCAGCAATGAAGAAGAGTGGAGGTAGTGTTGTTCTATTCTCTTCAATAAGAGGTAAAGTCGTGGAGCCTGGCCAATCGGTGTATGCAGCAACTAAGGCTGCAATAGAGCAGTTAGCTAAAACTGCTGCAGCAGAATATGGGAAATACGGTATAAGGGTCAATGTGATTGCTCCAGGGATTGTGGACACCCCATTTACACAGCAGATAAAGAACAATCCAGAGTGGTACAAAGCTTATACTGAGAAGACAATACTAAAGAGATGGGCTACGCCAATGGAGATTGCTAGTGTAGCAGTATTCTTAGCCATGCCAGCCTCATCTTACATAACTGGTACTGTAATCTACGTAGATGGAGGATGGACTGCGATAGACGGGAGATATGAGCCAAATGTGTGATTTTTATACTATATATTATTATAACTTTTTGTTTATTTAAGAGATTTGTAGAAATCATCAATAAACTTCAGTAGACAACATTATTATCTTAAGTATGAAAAAATTGACTTTAAATAAATATACTCATAACTCCACTCATTATTGCCAGAATACCTAATACACTGACAAGCACTATTACCCTTTTTGTCCTAGCAAACCTTAACAGAGCGTTTATAAACAATAAACTAATAACTGTAGCTACTATCATTGATAAGCCTAAACCAGCCATGTTAATTGAATGAAGAGCAATGGTAACTTCATTTTTGCTAAATAGGACTGTAACTCCAATAGCTCCAAGCGCAGCTGGAATCGGCGCTATGAATGAAAGCCTAAATGCGTCCTCTGGTTTTACTCCTAACAATATCAAGGCTGATGTTGTCATTCCAGACCTACTAACTCCGGGAAGAGCTGCTAGTCCTTGAGCTAAACCAACAATTATGAAGTCTCTTATCGTTAGCTCTTTGATGTTTTTTCTTGGTGTATGTTTTCTCCTAGAAAAGTAAATTACCAAACCGTCAATTAAGAGAACAATTCCTAAAAGGATCATTGGTATTCCAATTATCGCAGAGGTCACTAATTTTTCTATAAACAGATATACACGCACTCCGACCAATCCAGTGATTACTGTAACCACTACAAGGTATTTTAGAAGAATGAGCGCTTCTTTATCATCTCTTTTGAATATCACTCTAATTACTCTCCATATCTCTTTTCTAAAATACATTATCGCAGCAAATATAGTACCAATTTCCATGAATAATCCAAAAGCGTATGCTTCACTAAAGGAAAGTCCTAGAAGGAAAGAGGATACCAGAAGTATCTGCGTTTTGCTACTTATTGGTAACCATTCGCTTATTCCTTGAACTATGCCAAGTAATACAGCAACAAGGATGTAGTCCAACATTTCAGTAGATTAAATATTGTTTTAGAATTTAAGTATAATGTATGTAGAGAATATAGGGAAATTTAGATGTATGTAAAATATATAGGCACATAAGCTTTACTTAACAATTTTCTCAACATGATCAGTGAGGTAGCTAGATAGGAGTTTTCTGAAAATGAAGTATAGTATATAACGTTTAATTTTTTCCAATGTAGGATTTAAGGTATATTTATACTATACACGCTTTAACTTTCACAATTATTTAAATCTACTTGAAGAGAATCTACGTTAGTGTTTAAGCAACTTGAGGTAAATTTACGTAAGTTACTACTAGTAGAGTAGTAATGACAATATCACGCTTTTTATATGCTCCTTCCTATTTACCACTTTCAATAAGTCCATAAATTTAACAGAATGATAGGTAATAAAATAAGTATATTATACTCGTAACTCTACTTTACTACACAATTCTCTTCATAAGCAAAGGGTGAGCTTTCTATAACTTTATAAGGTAAGATTTTCTTTTTTACCTTTCAATATAAACTCTATTGACAACTTAATTCCCCTTTTCATTGTATCTAAACTCATGGATGGTATTGGTCTCTGTAATTTTGCAGCATATGATTCATGTAAAGGAACGTGGATGAAACCACCTAAGCTATTGTACTTTCTCGCTTCCCTAATTATGATGTACATTGCGTTGTTACATAGATAGCTACCAGCACTTAAGCTCAATTCAGCTGGTATTCCATTTTGATTCAAATAATCAACTAAATCCTCCACTGGCAAATTAGTGAAGATACCATCTTGTCCTAATGGATCTATCCTCTCTCCCCTATACTTCTTTCCTGCATTATCACCTTCTCTTGAGTATCTGTAATTTATGGCTATCTTCTCTGGCGTTATCTTTGCTCTACCCGGAGCTAAGCCTATCCCTAATGTTAAGATTGGTCTAATCTCCCTAATTTTCGTAACTATAATATCCTCTATCTTATCATACTCCACTGGTAATATTACACCTTTAACCTCTTCGTTTAGTATCACATTTCCATTTAAGGTTTCAACAATTAATTGAGATGGATTTTCCATGTAATCTAGAAATGGTTCAAAACCAAATAGGAGGACTGTCATATTATCTTTTTAACGCTCAGAGTATTTATTAACTTTGTTTTTGCCCTTTCCTTTCAATTCTCGTAGTAATTAAAGAGAGTTTAGAAATGTCAAGTTAAACTTGAAAAATGTCGAGTATTTTCCTTTCAATTCCTTCTAGGATTTATAAGCCAGTTTTGCGATGAAAAAAGAGCTAAAGTGCCAAAGAAGTGCTCTTCATCTCTTATTTCTACTCTCCCTAATTGCGTTGACCCATTCCTCGATAGATACACCATTCATTAATTCTATTATCTTCTTCACCTTTTCTACTATCTCTTCGTTTTCGCTCATAGCTTTCTTCAAAACTTTTCTACCCCCCTTATATCTATTCCTAAATCTTTAAGTTTTCTCCTTAAGCTCTTTTCTTACCCTTATGCAATTATGCATGCGCAACTGGGTATATTTATCTCTCCCTCTCTTACCGTGTATAGATTCTACTCATATACTGTATAATCAAACGCATAAATTTACCTCAAATCCCTTAAGCCTTAAATACTGACATAGATTCTCCTCAAAAAGATTTAAATAATCGTAAATATATCAAACGTATATAACATAAATACGCCTTAAATCTCGTGTCGTAAAAATTAAACGTTATATATCATACGTCATTTTTAGGAAACTACTACTTTGAGTTCTTTACGACAACGCCATTTGAGGTTGCAACTAGTTTCTCGACATCGATACCTACTCTCCTACCGTTACTTCGTAGGTGTTTCTTTTCTACTTCCGTTTGAAATACAGCATACCAACTGGTTGCGTTTTTTACTATTATTACTCCCTTCGCTTTCCCCTCTAGTGGTCTGTGGAAGAGGACCTTTATTGATCTTATTGAAAGGATCAGTTTGTCTCCTTCGATCTTGAACCCAGATTGATTGTAGTTTATGACTTTGAGAGTCTTCTTATACCTTAGCTTCCCTACTTCGAAAAATTGTCCCTCACATACACATAATCATAGAAAGCTTAATAATAGTTCACATTTATATTTTATTGAAACTATGTACAAGAAAGTAAGGATAAAGAACTTTAAGAGCCTTTATGATGTTGAATTAGATATACGTAAGGTTAACGTAGTTGTTGGACCTAATGGTAGCGGAAAGTCCAATCTAGTTCAAGTATTTATGTTATTAAGAGAGATTATTAGACCCTCCTCTTATCCCCCATTACCTTTTCTCCCGTTTGGTGGTTACGATAAAGTTGTATATATGCATGATACTTCCAAAGATGTTTCTATAGATATAGTAGGAGATGATTTTGAATACTCATTAACGTTTAATGGAAAAGAACACACAATTAACATCAAAAAAGAGTTTATAAGATATAAAGATTTTACTATTGAGAGAGAAGACGAACTCATAAAAGTGGATGGAAAAGAAATAAAAGAAAACAGAATTTCTCCGTATAATAGTGTTTTCTCTCTAGTTCAGAAAGTAGGTATGATTACGTTTAGTAATTTACCCGTTCAACTACCTCATGATATAATGGAATTTATGGCAAATTTCGGTTACGATATTATCGTCCTAAGGGTTATACCAGAAATAGCAATTTCACAAGTTCCTAATTATTTTCCTCTGAGTCTAAGAGTGGATGGTTATGGTTTAGCTAAATTACTGTACTTAACAAGACTCAATATTTTTCCCTTCCCAACGATAAAACATGAAAGCGCTGAGAGCATTCCTATTGCCATAAAGAGATTTTTAGATGAGAACAATATGCGGTTTGACTTCCAGATAACTCAAGATGGTAGTATAATGTTAATCTTTAAGGAAAAAATAGGAGATAAAGAGATAACATTAGTACCTCAAGCTGTACCCTCCGGTGTTGCAAAAATGCTTGTAATACTATCAGCAATTTATTTACTTAATCCAAAATTGTTAATTATAGATGAAGTTGAGAATCATCTTCATTTAAAGTTTATAGAAGAATTAACAGACCATTTTAAGTTTTCTAATCCTCAGTTTATTATAACTACGCACTCACCCCTGGTAATTGACTTATACGATCCATCTGATATAGTCTTACTTTCTAGGGAAGGATTTGATACTAAGGCAGAAAGGATAAAAAATAGCAAGGAGTTAACTGATAAATTAATTGACCTAGGGGTTTCACTGAGTGACTGGATCTTCGGGTTCCCAAAATAAAAGGGTCCATATAGTTTCTGAGGATACTTACGGTCCAAAGTTTGTAGAATATTTAATTGATGTTCTAAAGAGTAAAGGGTTGATACCTCATAACATAGTTCCTTGTAAATCACGTAGCACTAATGGAAAGGGTAATTTTAAGAACGTTGCTATATGGAGGAGAATAAAAGGTATAATAAGGAGTGGTATATGTGATAAGGCTATCATTTTGATAGATGGTGATGGGAAAGATATTAAAGAAGTTAAAGAGGAGTATAATCTAGATAAGTTAACTAAAGAGTTAAGTGAAGACGTGAAGGAGAAGATATGTACAGTAATATTTGATCATGAAATTGAAGAGTGGATTTTACCTAACTCTAATGAACCATCAGAGGAATTAAAGAGAAAAGAGGATTATGATAAAAGTGATCTACCGAAATATGCTAATGAGATTGATATTGAATTATTAAAGCAGAAAAGTAGAAGTTTTAATGATTTTCTCAACTGCATTAACGATCCGTAACACATCCATTCCTCTGTATCTTGAGAATATCGTCTATACCAAATTGTTTTCAACTGATTCGGACACATCTTTAAGTATTTGTATAGGATACACTCTTATTGTGATTAACTTGAAAGGAAATAAAATCGATTACCTATTTCTCCTTTTTGGACTATTAGGATTAGGTGCAATGATATACTCTTATCTGACCTTTGGCCTAGATGTGATAAATAGTAACAGTTGTACCATAAATTCTGTAATAAGTTGTATATCAGTCGAAACTTCTAGATACTCAACGTTTCTAGGTATAAAACTATATTATTACGGAATCGCTTACTTCTCCGCCATAATACTACTCTTTTTATTCGTTGTAATGGGAATAGGGACAAATATATCTGGCTACTTAATTTTCCTTCTAAGTATCCTAGCCTCTATCATATCTATTTACTTAATATATACTGAAATATTCTTGTTAGGACACATATGCATACTATGTACTTTAGCACATGTCTCCATTTTCAGTATCTTAGTCCTCTCAATAATTAGGTTCAAAGATTCACTTTTAGCCTAGTCCAAATAAGTGAACTATCCTACCCTTAAGGATAAGACACCTCAAGGTGAGGATTTCTCGCTTCTTCCAGGAAACTTGCTATGGACCCCTTCTGAGAAGGGAATGTATGGTAGAGGTTTCCTGTCCACAGACACTAAGGGCAGTCCCGACCCCGCACAAAGAATAATCACGATCTACAACCTAACCACACTTAGGACAAACAAATACTCGATCCTCAAGAGTAAGATCGTTCTTTACATAACCACAGCGAACACACTTCCTTGACGTATTCCTCGGGTTTACCTTCACCAACTTCCTACTAGCTCCTTTAGCCTTGTAGAAGAGGAAAAGGGAAAAGTTGGAATGTGTTTCCTAAGTCTCTCGACTTCTCTACTATTTGCTTATTTTCCAGATCTTCAACGTAAATCTCCTCGTATTGCTCCACAAGCCACGCGTTTACCTTAAGTGTAAATATAAGAGGAGTGAAGAACCATAGTAGTTTCATGAAAATAACGTGTAATATATACAACGTTTAATTTTTCAAATAAGGTAAATTTATACTATATACGCTTCATCAATTTATGATTACTTAAATCCTCTTGAGGAGAATCTATCTTAGTGTTTAAGGTTTAACGTAAATCTGCGTAAAGTACTAATCTAGATAATCATATCGATACTAAAGTTACCTTTTATTAGTTGAGGTGATTTTCACAAGAAAGAAAACCATCTTCCGCTTTTATTTCCCATTTCGGAAAAAATTATGCCTAGTTCTAGTTTAAACTGTACCAATTGTGTATTCTTGAAAATCCTTGAACTTTCGTGTATTCAAAAATTCTCTTCGAAAACTTTTTCGCGTCTTGCTAATTACCTCGTTACAATATCTATTTCAGAGTTCTTAATATTCCTCTTTAATCAAGACCTTTACACTTTTCAACTTCATCTTAGCCAGTTCAACAGCGTAAGAACTTACGTTAGCAACTAAACTAGGCTTATTCTCTAAAGCCCTAAAATCATTACTAACGACTATCTCATCTGATCTCATATTTTCAGATATTTTCTCTATCATGTATGATAGGACTTCTGGGAATTTTTCTAGAAATTTTTTGGTATCTTCTGTGAAGTTGCAAATATACTGAAATTGCCTAACCTCACACAGTTTCAGCATGTCCTCAGCTATCTCCCTCTTGTACTCCTCCCTTAAGATCGAACTTAAAAATTTTAACGTCTCGTCATTTACGTAAACGTTCAAGCCAAAAGGATCTGAGGAAACACAGCAAAGATTACCGGTAAATGGTATACCCCAGAAACCAACCAAAACTCCATTCTGATAAACCGGAACTCTACCCATTATCTTCAAAACGTTAGAGGAGGGCACGATCAACTTATCGAAAGGATAAGTAAAGCGTATATCTACCTTCTCAGCTCTCACGTAAACAATGGTCTTATTATCTGTTTTAACATTAGCCCTAAAAACGACAGGTAAAGCTTGGTTCTCGTCTATCCAATTAGGTATTGGTTGATGAAAGATCTCATTATCGTATTTCACACCAAATGAGTATGCGTGGTTTCCAGTTAATATATAGATGGGAATCCTCTTATATAAGGCTAATATTATTGCGTGTTTTAAACCCATTCCATATCTCCCAATACTACAACAATTCTCTAACGTTAATCTTTTCCTAGTTCTAGATCCAAATAGAAGTAGATCTCTCTCAGATATTGTCCCCTCATTCTCTATTTTATAGTATCCACCATCGTAGACGAAATTTAATTTCTTGTATGTATTAAGAGTTTCCTCTAGATCTTTGGCATTCTCTATCATAGCGTCAACAGCGTTTTCAAATATCTCCCTTAAAATGAAAACAACGGGATAACTTTCATATACTTGACTAGAACAAATCACACTAAATATGTTCCTAGAATATTGTAAAGTAACGAAATCATAGCTCATGTATTCATTAAACGTTGCCTCAAAGGGATCAGTGATACTTATTGGTTCGCTCAAGGGGTTAAATTTTAAAGACATAGTTCAGACTCGCCTCCACATAGTACATATTACCTCTTTACCTTCAGAGTATATAATAACTTTAACGATATTTAAGCTATTGGGTTAAATTCTTACGTAAAACCTAACGAAGTTATCCGTCAATTTTTATCCTACTTAAGGTAATTCAATTTTTAAAGTCAATTTGTGATCTTATTCCTCATTAACCCCCTTTCATATTATGGTGATACAACAACTGAGAGCGTTCTGTGCAGTAATCTTATTTGATAAATAGTAAAATTATATCAGTATCCCTATATACTATATTACCCTCAAGTAGGTTTAGCTCAAGTTATCTCCCTTGAAAATACATTACGTTCAACAAAGCCAAGCTATAATTCCCTATCTTCTAACCCCTATTAATCCTAGTATCCCTCGCAAGATCTACATCAAGAATTATACCTCTTCCTTATTTCGTATAAACTTCCTCAAGCTGTATTGCAGTTCTTTGCCTCTAAGTCAAGACGACTAATTGTGAAAATTTCTATCATAATATATTTTTACAATGATATATCAAATAAGATTACTGCATGAGAATACTCCGATATTTTTAAACACCTTATAATTAAACGTAAAATATAAATATACAACTTCAAATATAACTCAATGATAGAAGTATTAAATGTTTCGAAGAAGTACGGGAACTTTTTGGCATTACAAGACGTTACGTTCACTATCAACAACGGGGAACTAGTAGGTTATGTAGGTTTAAATGGGGCTGGGAAGACAACAACAATAGAAATAATAGCCGGAGTTAGCTTCCCTTCATCAGGAGACGTAATTATTGACGGCCACAGCATAACTAAAGAGAAGAAGGAAGCGTCAAAAAGAGTAAGCTGGGTACCTGAATTACCAATATTCGAACAGGACGCAAAAGCACTAGATTACTTCATTTACCTCGCAGGATACTACGGAATAGAAAAAGAAGAAGCGAAAAAGAAAGCGGAAGAATTATTCTCATCCTTTGGTTTACTAGGAAGAGAAAAAGATAAACTAAAAAACTACTCCCAAGGAATGAAAAAGAGGTTCGTATTAGCAGTATCTTTACTTTCAGATCCTAACAACTTCATATTCGATGAAGTATTAAACGGTCTTGATCCCCAAGGAATAATGTTCTTCAGAGACCTAGCTATAAAGTTGAAAAGGGAGAAAAAGGCAATTTTGTTCTCCTCCCACATTCTTTCAGAAGTAGAGAGTATAGCAGATAGAGTAATTTTCATTCATAAAGGTAAAATAATAAGGCAAATGGCAATGGACGAAATAAGGAAGTTCTTTAGTTCTAATACCTTTAGGGTTACTTTAGGAAGAGTTGACAATAACGTAATTAAGATAGCTGAAAAGTACGGTAATCCTACACTTCAAGGTAACACGATCGTTATAGAAAACTTTAACGGAAATATCACTGGACTTTCCTCAGATCTGTCTGAGTATAACATAATTGAAATGAGTAGACTTGAGGGCAATTTGGAGGAAGTGTTCTTCAAGTTAATAGGTGATCAAAAATGAATCCCGTATTTTATGACTTTAAGCGGAGTTTCCTTCGATTATCAGTAATAATTTTTATTATTATATTTGCTACTTTAGGAATATCAGCCTCTTATGAAACTTATGTGTCAACTGTAGCTCCTAATCCTTATTTTTATCATGATCTGAATGTGATAGGAGTGAGTATTACAAAGGGAGACGAAAATAATATTATTGGTTATGTATTTAATAATCAAGGAAATCCTATAAGTAATGCAGAAATAAACGTAAATAATTCCATTTATAGGACTAATTCCTCAGGCTATTTTAGTATTAATGTAAGTTCTAATTTCTCAAAACCTATTATTATATCCTATAATAATCAAAAAATCTCATTTGAACAATCTTCAGTGTTCGGGAATGGTACCAAATACTTATCTACAGTATTATTCACATTATCTACCCCTGTAACACACAAGCTATTCAGTTTAAATAATGATAATTCGGTGATTTCGACTTCTAATTCAAATAGTATGGCATCTTTAGGATTGGTAATAGTTAAAGATACGTTAATTTTGGTTACAAATAATCCTAATAATCAGCAAGTTTATATACAATTCCGAAGCTTGACTTCAAATACTTCTACAAATGGAGAATACATAGGAAATGTAACCAACTACTTTAATTTTTATCACATCCAATCCCCTAGTTCGGAGAAATTACTAATAGTTACAATAATCTCTAATAAGTCTTTACAATCTACATTTTCCTCACTATATTATCCTCATGGAGATGCCATTACATCACTAGTAAATAATATAGATGATGTAATGGGCATATTTGCTATTGTTTTCCCGATTATAATGCTATATTTAGCATATGTTCTCTTTTCTAAGCCAAGAGATACTGGTGCACTAAAGTTCATACTCGCAAGACCTATCACAAGAAGGGAATTATATATTAATAGATATTTAGGAGGTGTAATAACAGCTGTATTATCTTCATTTCTACTTAGTTTTCTATCATACATTACTCTTTCAGTTTTACTATTATCTTCAGGAGTCTCATTGCCGATAAATATTCCACTGTTAACTTTCGCTTATGTTACTGCAGAATTGATAGCCTTCTTCTCATTAGTATATATGTTACCATCTTTCATAAAATCTGGAGGAACAATGCTGGGAATATCTATATTTCTTTTCTTATTCTTTGAAGTAGGAATAAACATTATAGCTGAAGTAATGGCTCTTACAACTCACAATATCAGTGGAATAACTAATATATTATGGGAGATTTATTACTTTAGTCCTTTAGGAGTACAAAGTTACGGAAGTTATTATTTAGAACGCCAGTACGGATTAACATCAACAATAAGCACTGTTCATTTACCTTTAGTAATATTGTCTACAATATTATGGATTATAGTTCCATTTATAGTTGGCTTAATAAAATTCAACAAGATAAACATTTGATTTTTAACTGAAAGTTTGTGGGTGTTCTAGGGGAGTGTTCTCATGCAGTCATCTTATTCGAGTTTTTGAAGTATTTCAAATTCACATCATTTTCAGTAAACTAGTATTAGAAAAAGTATTACAATTATAAAAATAACCTTCTCATGCAAAGCTTGCGGACATTTCATCGGATGTGTACAGACGTATTAAAAACCAGTTGGCGTTCTCCCTCATTGCCTCCTTTGCAAGTTCAACGACTATTTCGGAGTTTTTATCTGGATCTCGGTTGTCCCATCGATTCATTGCCTTATTAAATACTTCTGCCATATCTTTATATTCTTCGCCGATCTGCTCAATTTTGAACCTTTCAAAGTAATTTTCCAAGGCGCCAATAAAGAATGTTAAAATATATGTCCCTATCAAGATGCCAAATGTAATTAGCTTGCTTATGGACATTACGTTCAGAACGTTCAACAAGACCACCAGCGAGATGCCGACAATAATCAAGAATTCAACAACCCTTTTCAGCTTATTTACTTCTTTCTCATACTTATTCACCGTACTTGAGTAATACTCGAGCTGCCCTCCAATCCAATACTTCTTTACCGCCTCAAAATCGGGCCTTGGCTGCGGATCAAATACGTTTACAGACTTCAGCGTTTCCCTAACCCACCTAATGTATTTCTTGTACCTCCTTGGATAGAGATCGTGAATGTCCTCATGCTTCCCGGCAAGCCTCAAAAAGAACAAAACCCTAAGCCCCTCAGCCAAAGCCCTATACTGTATATATTTCAGACGAAATGATTTCGAAAGTTTCAAATACCTAAAAATAATCAATGAAACTATGTAAAGCACAGAATACGACAGCAAAGCCCAAAAAGCATCTGATAATTCATAAAACAAAAGCAGAGTTAACAACAAAAACCCCAAAATAAATATCTGAGAAATCTGAGTTAACCTCCACCTATCCCTATACCTAATTGAAATCGCATCAGACTCTCCAAATATAAATGAAACAAAATTCTCCTTCCTAAGAATTTCCTCACGCTTTCTCGAATCCTCCTCAAAAACTAAACTATCCCTAGATCTCTTAACCTCCTCCTCACTCAACTTCTTAACCTCCCTATTAAATTCGTCAATTTTCTTAAACGTTTCATTCTTATCTAAACACAACTCCTTTCCACCCTGACCAATCTCCGGACACAACCATTCAACCGTGGGATTAAAGTTCAACTCCGGATACTTCTTCCTCCTAGTACGAATATGCACGACAACTCCCTTATCAGGCTCATCCAAAGGACCTATATACGGTGTATACTCATTAGGCAAACCCTCCAGTTTAAACTTAACTATTTCAGATGTCCCACCCTTTAAACCCGTAACCTTACCATCCCAAAGAGCTATCAACACTTGACAATGTTTAACTATATACACACCAACTTCCTCATACCTTTGATCCCTTTCCGGCCCATACTGTTTTATTGCATCTATTTTACTAGGATCTATTGGCAAAGTGAAATAGCCTAACGCTTGTTTCTTAAGCCTCTCATATTCCTCTAACGAATCCTTGAAGTCATCCTTGTACAGATCCTCCCGCATTGGCAATACAACAACATACTTCACACCCTCCTCCAAAGCAGCCTCAGCAGCAATCCTATCAGCACCCTCAGCCAAAGGAGTTAAGAGAAGCAAAGGAGTATCAGGAAACTTACTCCTCAACTCCCTAAAAACCCCTTTGATCAACTCCTTCAACCTATCCCTATCTTCATCAGGTATATCCCTATGCCCAGTTATCCCAACTACAAGATGTATATACTTCCTTTCAGCATCTACGTCTTTACTCATCCTCTCTCCCCTCTCCTAGCCATCTCAACACATTGCGATGCGAGATTAGCGTAGTAATTCAAATTAAACCTCCTAAATATATCCAATGCCTCACTACACGCCTTAATAGCTCCATCATAATCACCCTTCTCTAAATAAATATAACCAATGGCAATCAAAGTGGTCGCAAATTCTGGGCGATTTCTACCATATACCTTCTCCCTAATACTTAAAGCCTCATTATAGTACTCTAAAGCCTTATCGTAATCACCCTTCTCTTTATAAACAAGACCAATGTTATGTAACGTACCTGCAACATCTGGGTGATTCCTACCATATACCTTCTCCCTAATACTTAAAGCCTCATTATAGTACTCTAAAGCCTTATCGTAATCACCCTTATTTACATAGACATTCCCAATGTTATTCAATGTGTCCGCAACTTTTGGATGATCCCTACCATATACCTTCTCCCTAATACTTAAAGCCTCATTATAGTACTCTAAAGCCTTATCAAACTCACCCTTCTCTTTATAAACAAGACCAATGTTATGTAACGTACCTGCAACATCTGGGTGATTCCTACCATATACCTTCTCCCTAATACTTAAAGCCTCATTATAGTATTTTAAAGCCTTATCAAGCTCACCCTTCTCTTCATAAATAGCTCCAATGTTATGTAACGTACCTGCAACATCTGGGTGATCCCTACCATATACCTTCTCCTTAATACTTAAAGCCTCATTATAGTATTTTAAAGCCTTATCAAGCTCACCCTTCTCTTCATAGACATTCCCAATGTTATTCAACGATACCGCAACATTCGGATGATCCCTACCATATACCTTATCATAAATATTCAAAGCCTCATTATAGTACTCTAAAGCCTTATCGTAATCACCCTTATTTACATAGACATTCCCAATGTTATTCAACGATACCGCAACATTCGGATGATCCCTACCATATACCTTATCATAAATATTCAAAGCCTCATTATAGTACTCTAAAGCCTTATCAAACTCACCCTTCTCTTTATAAACAAGACCAATGTTATGTAACGTACCTGCAACATCTGGGTG
Source organism: Sulfolobus sp. E5-1-F (assembly GCF_009601705.1). NCBI lineage: Archaea > Thermoproteati > Thermoproteota > Thermoprotei > Sulfolobales > Sulfolobaceae > Saccharolobus > Saccharolobus sp. E5-1-F. The sequence continues at coordinate 895,455 of NZ_CP045687.1, forward strand.
ATTCCTACCATATACCTTCTCCCTAATACTTAAAGCCTCATTATAGTATTTTAAAGCCTTATCAAGCTCACCCTTCTCTTCATAAATAGCTCCAATGTTATGTAACGTACCTGCAACATCTGGGTGATCCCTACCATATACCTTCTCCTTAATACTTAAAGCCTCATTATAGTACTCTAAAGCCTTATCAAGCTCACCCTTCTCTTCATAAATAGCTCCAATGTTATTCAATGTGTCCGCAACATTCGGATGATCCCTACCATAGAACTTCTCATAAATACTCAAAGCCTCATTATAGAAATTCAGTGCTTCATCAAAACAACCCAACGAACCCATTAAAATTCCAAGGTCATTTAAAATATCAGCCCTCTCCTTGTTATCTTGAACGCCCGTAACTTTATCACTAAACATCATATTCTCACAATCCTTCCCAAAACCAAACGTTACATAATTAACCAACTCGTAAAACCTGTTGTTAGGGTACTCTCTTAAGAAGAGCTTAAGCACGTTAACGTTTGAGAGGTATTTCCTAATCTCATCCCTATCACCAACCATGTAAAGCTGGTAAGGTGCCTCATATATCTGCCTCTCATCAACCTCTTGCTTCGAAAAGTAATTGTAAATTTTACGCCTATACTCAACTTCCTCACCCTTATCCTTGAACAACTTCTTCACCATATCCCTCAAAGACTCATGCATGAAATCAAGCAAATCATTCTTATTAGCCAAATTATAATCAAGATAATTCCTCATAACCGAAAGATATGCGGGAAGTATATCCGACGAAATCCCAACAACCTCATTTTCACTCAACCCACTCCTAGAAACAGCAATCAACTTCAAAAACTCTAAAACCGACTTATCATTCCCAAAATACATGTACATCACACGCCTAAGCTCCCCAACCATAACACCATAAAGATCCTCCAAACTTCTCACAAGATACTTCCCTATCATCCTATCCATAAATTCATTCTGAGACTCCTTCTCCTCCTTCATTTCGTAAATCCCTAAAAGCATATTAAGGAGCGTCCTCAAGTACAATGGATTCCCAGCCATCTCCTCCTTAACTATCCTCTTAATTTGATCCTCCGTCAATTCCTTCCCCGCAGCCTTTAACACCCTCCTTATTATCTCCTCCCTCTGCTCAATCCCCAGACTACTCAGCACGTACTTTCTGAAGCCCAAGTTCACCAGATAATTAAACTGCTCAGTGTTATCCCTACACGACGCAAGAACCTTCACCTCATTTAGATAACTAACGAAAAGTAACTCCCGAGCCTCCGGCAGTTGGTCAAGACCATCTATTATTATGAGCGCATCTTCCTTATTAGGAAGAAGGCTCAACCACCTTGATAACATCGCGTAAATTTTATCCTCCTCATTTGGAATTTCCTCATCGATCTTAATACCATTGGACTCTAACCTCTTCTTTAGTTCTTGGAGTAAGTGAAGCGCGATGTCCTTTGACGTCTCTCTTCCTCCCGCCCCTATGTAGTGTTCAAAAACAAAGGCGTTAGGTTTCTCGCCTCTGTATATTTCGCTCAAGCGGGCTAGCGTAGCGCTCTTCCCGATCCCAACTTCACCAGTAACCACAACCCTTCTTTCTTTTTCCAACTTTTCCAATATTTCTTTCAAGGTCTTCTTATCCTCAACGTAATTATTCAATAGCTCCATCTTGTATTGTGAGTGTATTAAGTTGATCTGGTCAAGCTGCGAGATCGACTGTTCAGGGTAGTTCTCGTCGAGCATTTTAATGAAATCTTCTACGATTTGTTCTCCCAACTCTACAGGGTTCTCAAACTCCTTATCTCTCCAGTGCCAAGGTGAATCCTTCACCCTGATTTTACTCTTTAAATCCTGAAGCTTTCTCAAATTTTCTGAGTCATCTTGTTTTTCAGTAGATGCTTTATCAGATTTGAAATAGAAGTAGGAGTATTTTGCCATTTCGGGCTTGAGGAAGACCGCATAGTCTATTTCCATGTGGGTAATGCTGTACCCTTCTTGAGTCCATTTGTCCTTCAACGTCTTATCTACTTTAAGTTTGTCCACTTGTTCCTTAGAAGGTACCGTGCCGTACCTGTTGCCCAGTATTCCTATAAAGTGGGGTCTTGCCTCATCTATCTCTGCGAGGCACCTCTCAATGATCTTGGCTAGGTCGTTTTCTGTAATACCCCATCTCAAGTCTATTATGGTTACATATACTCCTCTGCTTCTCGCTATACTTCTTAGCTTGGGGTAAACTACGTTTACTAGGTAATCGCGCTCTTTATTCATATCCCTAAAAGTTGAGGAGACGAAAATCCTTACAACGTTTTTCTTTTGCTTCCCGCTCATAAATTATTATAATTAGGTGTATATTTAAACATATATGTTCCTTAATTATACTACAATGTTACCTTCATGTTGAATACACCATTATCAACAGTTTCCAATAGATCATGAAATCTATCTCACTTAGTAGTTTACTGAAAATGATGTGAATTTGAAATACTTCAAAAACTTTTTATGATGATAATACCAAAATTAGATAATGAAAATAACGAGTCTCTTCAATAGGGGATTTGTAAGGGTAAGGAAGTACCTAGGGCAGTTCAGTAATAAACATTTCGATCGAATTTTAGGGGAGTGTTCTCATGCAGTCATCTTATTCGAGAACTATTAGTAAAATTATATCAAGTTTTCTCTAATATATTGTACTGTCCTCAAGTAGGTCTCGTTCAAGGGAGTTATCTCTCTTGAGAACACGTGAGGATACATAATGTTCCACAAGGCCAAGCTGCAATCTACCATCCTCTGACTCCTATTAACCTTAGTATCCCTAGCTAACCTAGCAAGACCTACACCAAGAATTATGACTCTCCACAATGTAAGTTTACTTCTTACTATACGATTGTCAAGAACTTGATAAACACAGTAGTGATCAGTATAGTTTAACCCACTTCTCGGTAATAGAGAAAACTGAAGGTCTTATGATCCCTATCCTAAACTCAAAGAACGGTATTCTATCTGGCAAACCCATAGATCCTCTTCCCATGCCTAAATAAGTCCAGAACTCGTCAAACACTCTAAATTTAACAGTAAACTCTTGAGTTTGACCCTTCAAGATTGACAACTCAAAAGCTTTTGACTCAAACCTCTTCACTAGGCTATATATTGTAGTTATAATAGGTTGTTAAGGATCAGACTTATTATTCCGTTTTCGTAAAATACTACATGATGCCATTGCAAGAGAGAATAAAGGAGGCGATAATGACGTATTTGCAAAGCAACTTATATTACCCAGACGAGTACAGACATAAGTTGAACTGGTTTATAAGGTTCGGCAAGTGGATTATCACTAATTACACTATTTACAACAGTAAGGGCAAAAAGGTACGCGAAGTTTACGCTTATTTTAAGCTAAACAGAAGGGGTGTGTTAACCCTTTTAGGTGAGTATTGGATTAACGATCAGGATGGAACGTGGATAGGAGAGGAATTAGTAAACAGAAAGATTAGTAAGGATTGCATAAAGATTGTAAACAATAAGTACCTTTGTGACTAATCTCTTTTTAATATCGTTAATTTACCTTAAATTTTAGACCTTATACATTCGCCATAATGTAATCGATCTTCATGAAAAGGAGCATTAACCTTAATAATTTGTTATAACTTGCTTCAAATATCGATATAATAGGAGGAGATATACGTTTAACACTATTTCACTAGCACTTCTAGCGTATAAAGGTATAAAGTGTAATTATATAAATAAGCAGAATCGAATAATCTTTATTTATTTATTTTGGGTTCTTTTAGTGTTCCAACTCACTTCCTCCGCTTAAAATGCTAATCTTTAACGTTGATTATTTCATGAAAGCTGTTATTTCCTTTTTGTTACTGTACACTTTAGCAAAAATGAAAGATCCTTATCATTAAGATTTATTGTTTAATTAACTATTACATCTTTTTTTGCACCTAAATTGATCATTCTAACCTAGAGTAATCTCCTATAATATCAACTTCAAAGCCAACAATGAGAAGTCTGCATAAAGAAAACGCGCAACTTGGATTATTAGTAGTTTTATCGTCGTAACAGTAGAATTGAGTCGTTCAAAAATATTTTGACAAATTCCTTTTGCAAGTAGACTCTCCCACCTTGCCGAAACTTTTTCTTCTGTAATTAAAAGATAATACCATCTTTAATGTATTATCTTCCTAATATATTACTACAAAAGTTAAAACCTACACTTTCAGTGTTCTCTCTAAAGACTTAATTTGCTAAGGGAGAGATATAACACATGGGAAGAACACAACCATCATACACCATGGCAGTAAACAGAGAATTAGAAAAACTGGAAAGAATAATTTCACGATTGAACTCACCCACCCTATCCCTTTTACTCGAAAAGGTTAAAGAAAAAGTAAGATATGCTCAAAGTGCATCATACGATGAACTCGTTGACCCCTATAACCTAGTTTACTTCACACTTATTTGGGCTTTAGCGGAGGAGTGTGAGAAATGGAGGAATACGTGCTTGACGCTTACCCGATCAAAGGAGGAGTGAAACTATTCCTAAACAATTTCAAGGAGAAAACTATCAGAACAACGTTTCCAGTTTACGCTATAACAGACAACCCCGATATAGTACTACAGCATCCGGAAGTGAAGTATTATGAGGAAGAGAAATGGAAAACGTTAAATGGGAAAGAGGTTAAAGTTTACCGCTTTGAAGTTGAATCCTTTGACGCTTATTATTACATGAGGAAGAGGCTAAACGTAGTTAACGAAACGCCAACAGTATTATCACAAACCCTATATCGCTTAGGGATAAGACCCTTTAGGAGATTACACTCTTATGATGACGAATTCCCAAAGTTAACTATTGCCAGAGTTGTGCCCTTAGATTGGTATGGTGAGTCGTCAAAGGGGAAAGTTTTTGAAGTCAAAATAAATGATGAGGTTAAGAGATTTTACGAAAAGCCTGAAATTGAGGCTGATGTAGTCGAATGCCTAGGAGAGGCGTGTAATTACGTAAAGTCGAACGTTAAGATTAGAATTGAGAAGAAGAGATCTCCAGTTTCAGCTAAGGGGTTAATAGAGTGGTCCCTTATCTCGCTTACCCCAATTCACGAAATAGCCTATGCCACTATTGGTAAAGTGTTAACGACAAATGAAGCTTGGGTTGCGTTTAAGAGAAGAATAATCATACCTAAGGTTGTTCCAAGAGTTGAGAAATTGAGGAGATTGGAGGATATAATGATGGCGGATAAGGGTGGATTGATACTCTTCCCACAGCTTGGATGTTACAATAACGTTTATCAGGTTGACTTCTCTTCAATGTATCCCTCCTTGATCGTTAAGTACAACATTTCAGCTGAAACCGTTGACAGTTGTAATGATATAACGACTGAGTTACATTCAATTTGCTTAAGGGAAAAGGGAATTATACCAGAGGCGTTAGAGTGGTTGATAAAGAGAAAATCAGAGTTGAAGAAAATTGATGAGGAGAGAGCTGAGGCAATAAAGTGGATTTTAGTTGCCTCGTTTGGGTATCTAGGTTATAGGAATTCCTTGTTTGGGAAGATCGAGGCTTACGAAATGGTTACCTATTTCGCCAGGAAGACGTTAAGGAGAACAATGGAGATTGCTGAAGAAATGGGATTGAAGGTTTTACACGGTATAATAGATTCACTAGTCGTTAAGGGTGATAACGTTGATAAATTCGTTGAGAGAGTTGAGGAGGAAACTGGGCTAAGACTGGATTATAAACGTTATAATTGGATTATCTTCACTACTACCAGAAATGATACTCCCTATCCTACAAGGTATATTGGAAACATGAATGGTGAAATGATCGCTAAGGGTTTAATAAGGGAGAACATGCCAAATATCGTTAAGTCGTTTTTGGAAGACGTGTTAAGGGAATTTTCATCAGCTGGGACTTGTTCCGATATAAAGAAGGTTAGGATTAGGGATTTGTTTGAACAGTATAGAAAGAGGGCTATAAATGGTGAGCCAATAGATTACGTTATATGGATTAAGGGTATTCCTTACGTGAGGGGAGTTAAGGGTTTCTACGATGCTAGACTAGGTTATATGGGAAGGGATGTAGATTACTACGTTAATTACTTGAAGAGGGTTTACAAAGATTTGGAGGAGGTGATCTCTAGATGCTAATTACTGGTTTTCCCTTTTTAGATGAGATAATAAAGAGAGATGAAATAGTTGAGTTCTTCTCAACTGATAGTGATTTGTTGAGAATTTTCTATCATAGGGTTATAGCTATTTCAGCTCCAGTTTACGTTGTAGTAGTTTCCGAAAGAGGCGGATTAGATCCCTATTTAATTGAGCGTTTTCAAAACGTTTTCGACAATCACGCTGAAGTTTATATAAGGAGGGCTTTCAAGGCAGAGGATGTGCCAATTACCATTGATTCAATGGGAGATAATGACTTAATAGTCATTGATCCTTATCACCACAGAAAGAATTACACTAAAATTGTATCGTCATTGAGAAAGGTTAAGGGTAGGAAGTTCTTGTTCAGTTTTATGGATAGGGAAAGAGAGGGGTCAATTTTCGGCTCTCACACTTCTCATGCAATGATCAAGTTGATTAAAAGCACTAGGGGTTTTAAGTTTGTAATAGTGAAAAGCGTTACCAGTAAAGAGATTGAAATTCCCAATTACTTGTTGGACTTATACGGCAAAGTAAGCGATGATGGCGGTTTATTGAAATATATGATCTAACTCGATTTTTCTCTTCTAGTCTATGTATCTCTTGTAATTGCTTTTGAAAAAATTAGATTTATTTTATTATATATCTCTCACACACGACTAAAGTACGTTGAATAATCTCACTACTACTTTGCTAGATTATAAACTCTATACTACTAACGGTAGTGAAAAACTGATTAACGCTTAATCAATAAATATAGACAGAGAGAGAACATATAATAAATAATAATCTAATTCCTCTCCTCTTTCTCTTTATTATTGTAATAAGCCAGTTAAAACAGTAGAACAGCCTCCGCTATTCCAACCTTTTTTATAATAAACCTCTAGCTTTCATAGCACTTACTACCCTATCCACTGCTAAAGCCATTGCTCCACTTCTCAAATCTTGATCACTGAACTTCCTCTTATGAAAATCATATAACGCATTAAAGGCATTTGTCATCCTATCAATAATAATTTTCTTAGCCTCTTCGTCACTAATTATCCCACCAGACTTATTATTAGCCCACTCCACATAACTTCCAACAACTCCTCCAGCGTTAGCTAAAATATCTGGTATTACAACTATACCTCTCTGCCTCATTATCTCATCAGCGTCTGCAGTTAAAGGTCCATTTGCACCTTCAACAATTAGCTTAGCCTTAACCTTTGGAGCGTTAAACTTATTTATAACGTTTTCAACTGCTGCGGGAATTAATATATCACAATCACTAGTCAACAATTCCTCATTCGTAACCTTTTTCCCCTCTGGGTAATTCACAACACTTCCAGTTTTCTGAACAATTTCCAACGCCTTATTAATATCTATTCCTCTCTCGTTAATTACCCCTCCCCCTATATCGCTAATTCCTACTATTTTAGCTCCCATTTCACTCAAGAATTTAGCGGTGAAAGAACCCACATTCCCAAACCCTTGAATTATAACCCTCGCTCCTTCAATCCCTCCTATGAACTTACTTGCAGCCTCTTTAGTGACTGTTGCAACACCTAACCCAGTACTGTATAATCTAACGCCTATCCCTCCTAGCTCAGCGGGCTTTCCAGTAAACACTGCGAAATCAACTTCACCAGTTATCTTTATATACTCGTCTAAGAACCAAGCCATTATTTGCGGATTAGTGTTAATGTCTGGTGCTGGAATATCTACATCGCTACCCAAATAGTTATGAAGTAATTGAACATACTTCCTTGAAAGGTCCTCCAATTCCTTTAAGGTCAACTTTTTAGGGTCAACTCTAATTCCGCCTTTTCCTCCCCCATAGGGTAATAATAGCAATGAGTTCTTCCACGTCATGATCATGGATAACGCTATCACCTCATCTTGCGTAACATTGGGACTATACCTAACTCCTCCCTTATATGGACCTAAGGCAGAATTATGCTGACTCCTCCAACCCAGAAACGTTTTCAATTTCCCATCAGAGCCCCTAATCTGTATCTTAACTTGAATAACCCTTTCCGGTTGAGAAAGGACTTCTAAAGTCTCACCATCTAAACCTAATAGCTCTCCAACTTTATACAACTTCTTAACTTGTTGCACGAACAAATTTGAGGTAAGGAGTTCCTCCATAACTTTACCCATTTACTTTAAGAATAAAAAATTATTCCAGCTTAATTTCAAAAATTTTTAAAACACTATTTTTTAATATAGAAAGATATATTGGAGTTGAAGGTCTTCTGAAAGTAAAGGTTTTTGCAAAACTTCTACTTTCACAATAGGTAAAGAAAATTATTAATAAGCACTTACCATGATTTGTGCATCAGCAAAGATTAGTTTTTCATTAATAGCCTAACATAGGGAACTACTCAGTATTCACCTTAAAGCTGAATACCTTAAGCGAGAAAACTCTCCTAGATCATATTTACTAAAATATGGTATAGATATTTTAAAAATGGATTAAACGTCACTCATTTTATCATTCAAATCTCTCCTCTACTTTTTCTGACCCTAAGCATTACGTTAAACTCAATTAAACACAAATTAATAGTCTTATTCTCCATTATATAATTCATGGAAATTGCAACTTTAGGAGGAGGCTGTTTCTGGTGTACAGAAGCAGTGTTCAAGAGAGTTAAGGGAGTAGTTAGCGTCAAACCAGGTTACTCTGGTGGCCACGTTCCTAATCCCACTTATGAAGATGTATGTACTGATACAACTGGTCACGCTGAGGTAGTTCAAATAACCTTTGATCCATCAATAATTTCCTATAAAGAGTTACTTGAGATATTCTTCGAAATTCACGACCCCACAACTCCTAACAGACAAGGAAACGATATAGGGACACAATATAGGTCCATAATACTCTATCACAATGAAGAACAGAGGAGAATAGCTGAGGAAATGATAAAGGAAGTGGAGAAGAGAATAGGTAAGAAAGTCGTAACTGAATTAAAGCCCTTTGAAGTGTTTTATGAGGCTGAAGATTACCACCACGATTACTATGATAAACACAATTACAATCCGTATTGCAGGTTTGTAATAAGTCCAAAAATAAAGAAGTTCATGAAACTCTTCCCTGAGAAAGTGAAAATTGAGTAAAAGACGTGATATACCATTGAGAAAATGAAGGCATTAAATAAAGAGCAAGAAAGAAGTTACACCTTTTAAAATTAAACACACTGATCTAAACAACATTTTTTAATAATAAAATAAAAATAATCTTCTACTTCATTCTACTTCCTTATTGATAGATTGAAAGATATATAAAATTATTTCATTACTTTACGTTTAATTGGAAACGAAATTTTTATATAGAGTTAACTCCCTATTTAATACATGGAAGTAAACATTAGATTACTCCTTCTAGTCCTTACAATATTGAGTATTATACCAGTAAGTATGATATTCAGTCCACACACAAACCTCAATGTACAATCACTTTCACAATCTCACTCTTTAAATAGAGTTTACTTTCCTCCTTCTGCTCACAATATTTCCCCATTAAAAATAGGGGATCAGATAAACCCTTATGCCTATTATAGTAGTGAACCAGCACCAATGGGAATTGCCGACTATGGTTTATCACCGAATGGTCCATTCATAAGAAATACCACTTCATGGTGGGGAATAGTGGAAATAAATGGCTTGAGTGCAATAAGTAATGGCAGCAGCTGGGTTAGTTTCCAGCTTAATGTTGTGTTAAACTATCAGTATAATGGTAATACTTATGCATTATGGGTTCAAGATGTTGCAGTATATAATACTGAAAGTGGTGAAACATATATTTTAGATAATATTTGGAATTTTACTTCTCCAAAAGCAAACGTCAACGGTTTAGAGGGAAATGGAGGGATTTATTATGATAGCAATAGTGGGCTTTTATATTACGCATATGAGGCGCCTAATCCTACTACATTGACACTTCCAGCAACAATTCAACTCTTTGTGAGTGTATCTACTAATACAAATGGTCAGCCCGTAATTTACTTCTGGTATAATGATGGAAATGGTTGGGTTAACTACGATGTTGTAACAGTGACAAACGTTTTCGATGCTAGCAACGTTTACTTTTTAGTGGATGGTTATACTACGACCGGAAATGGTCTTCTCTATGACGCTGAATTAGTTATGGGAGGGCCTGGTGGTGGATTATGTGCTAATGTTTTTTACTCTGATGTCTTCTTCTTCCTATATTACTGGAATGGACATAATTATCAAGAGGTTAGAAATGCCTATAACTTCGGCTCAGATACTGCTGAAACTGTAAATAACGTAAATGTGGGGGAATATTATTATCCGCTATACGGAATACTCACTTCTGGATTAACGAGCGGAAGGGGATCGCTATCTCAAATCTGGAATCAAGATAATACTGTACAACTAACTATATACGCGAATACTTATGATGGATACGTTTACGTCTACAATGAAAGTTATCCCTATTCGACTGCAACACAGTATGAGAATAGCATTCCTTTAAGTGAAATGTCCTTTGCTGGTGGCCAAGTAACATTAACGCTTTATCCCATGAATTACGCAATCCTAGTTTACAACCAAAATGGACAATTAGTAGGGGAAGCTAACATAAATACTTATTCTGGTGAAAACGCTGTCACTTCAACTACGCAATTTTCAGTTTCAGTTAGCAATACAATACTTAAGGTAGCAGTTCATTCAACATCTACAATAAATATTAACATCAACGCTTACGGCACAGTTACAGTTAACGTCATTGGCCCTCAGAGCGGATTATCTTACTCCTTATCGCAAACTCAATTTTACGTAGATGGAAGTGGAACTACTACGCTAACAATAAATGGTATCAATACTGGAACCTATACGCTAATTGTTAACGTTACGTTATTCCCGGGATATTACATAATTCAGACAATTACGGTAAACGTTATAGTGATTACTGTGCCATTTACCTTAACATATACTGTAAATGGGCAATCATTACCGCAATCACCAGAAGTCACATTCAACTTCCCTAACGGTACTGTGATGACTATTCCGTTTACAAGTGGTTTTACAATTCAAGTACCTACTGGAACTACGTATACAGTTCAGCAAATCATTGGAGGTGGTTCAAACGTTCGATGGGCTACAGAAAACCAGGTTAGTGGTACTATAAGCGGATCAACTAGTATCAGTGTAACTTACTATGAACAATTCCTAGTAACGTTCAACTATCAAGTTATAAATGGACAGTGGAGCTATGGATCACCTAGCGTAACTTATTACTACTTTGGTACACCAACTGTTGCATCAACACCAACAACTGTCTGGGTTGACTACAACTCACCTTATCAATTCTCACAAATGATAACTAGTAATTCAGAAAGGATTATAGGGACAAACTATCAAGGAACAATAACATTCCCCGGTACGATAACAGCAAACTATTATGTTCAATACTACATATCCGTTAACTCACCAATACCAGTATACGCATTAGTAAACGGTAAGAACGTCTCCTTAGTCAGTAATTGGTACAACGGCAGTGTGACAATTAACGTAGAAAACATAACATACTATCCGTCACAACTCACAAGAGATGTCATTATAAGCGTATCCCCTAGTAATATCATAGATGTGACATCACCCATTACGATAACGGTAAACACAATTACTCAGTATTACGTGAACGTTTCAACACCAATGCCAATTTACGCTATAATTAACGGAAAGAACACAACACTAACAAGTAATTGGTATAATAGCGGTACTGAAATAAACGTGGAAAACATAACATACTATCCCTCTACAAGTGAAAGATACGTAATGAAAAGCATATCACCGGGCATGGTATTCACAATAAGCTCTCCAACTAATGTTGAAATAACTGCTATAAAACAATACTTCATCAGAGTCAACTCAGTAATTCCAGTTAAAGCTTACATCAACGGTACTCTCTCTTATCTGAACTCGTCGTGGATTAATGAATACACCAACATTGGAATATTGAACTACACCTACTACGTAAACTCTCAACAAAGATACGTTATACTCAACATTTCACCACAATCGTTCACAGTTAAAAACCCATTAAGCGTGAACGTTTCAACAGTAAGGCAGTTCTTGGTTACGATAAATAACGTATCAACCTGGTACAATGAGGGAAGTAAGGTATTGCTAAGTGCTAACGTGCCAATATACGATGTAGGCAAGTTCGTTGGAACGTACAACGTCTCACCGGGAACATACATTACTGTCAACTCACCAATAGTTGAAAGGCTAGTGTTATCACCGAACTACGTATTCTACGGAGGAATAGCTGGAGCAGTAATAGCAATAGTGATTGCTGTAGTCTTATTGTCAAAAAGAAAGGGTAAAGGGAAGTAAAAACTCTTCTTTAACCTTTTTTCTTATACTAACTAGATGGAGGGCGTCAGGTTTTCTAAGACTGAATCTTTTTTCTTATACTAAATACTAACCCAAAGCTAAGTTTACACTAAATCGTGATGGTAGCTACTCATTCCTATTTTTCACCAGATAATGTATTTGACTGTTGATCCTTTTTCAACATTAACCCCTTAGCCCTCATCATAAGTTTGATAATCTTCTCAAAGATTGCTAAGGCTATGTTAGCCAACGAAACGACACCATAAGTTTGATAATCTTCTCAAAAGAGTTTCTTACCTCACAAGCTATTTACAGATTCGTTACAGTATGGGTACAAAAACTTTCGTATCTATCAATTTGTTACCACATCTGATAAACCATGTGAGGACTTTGTCCAAAAAGTATGTATATTTGACTACACAAAGTTATACACTGAGATATATCGTCAATATCATCTACATAATTGGAGTAATCAATTTCTTATTAAAATTCTTGTCAAGTATCTCTCTAGCTAACGTTCTTAGGAGATCAATATTAACTTTTATTTTACCTTCCTTCACTAAAGACGAGAAAAGCTTCGGAATGAAAGGAATAACTATCTTTATATCGAAGTCCAAATCCTTAATCCTTTCAGAAATATTGTATATATCGCTTGGAAATGGGTAAACCATATTCACTATGAGGATTTTTCTTCCCTCTAGATTCTTGTAGTATTTCACTGTTAGGTCTAACGTAAATGCGTCTGATACGATCAAATTCACTACCTCATCAGCCTTATCAAACTTACTTTCAAATTGCATAGTGGGGGTATCTACGATTATAAAATCGTAATTTCTCTCTATATTACCGTAATCCAGTGTTGTATCATCCGTAACTACATCTACACCCTTTACTGAGTTCTTAATCAACAAACTTGAAAACTTTAAATAGTCCTTATCTACAACAAGGACTCTCTTACCACTTTCTGCCAAGTACTTAGCCAAATAGGCGGAAATAATTGACTTCCCAACGCCACCCTTTACACTTACTGTTTTTATTATCATTCAACTTCCCCCAGATAGAGGAGTAACAACGAAAATAAACTAAAACATTTTATTATCATTTAATTTCACCCTAATTATACAACTTATTATTATTATCATCACCACCATACTGCTTATTATTAAATAGCACAGCCCTCTCCAAAATTTTCGACAACGCAATTCTTATTCCTTCCTCAAGATCGTAGTATTTTATCTCCCCTTCACTGTTTTGATAAAGCACCTTCTTACTGTTCTTACTAAACACAATAACCTCATTAGATTCGAAAAATATTGATAACCTTCTATTCCTTTCATCTTCCTCCAGCAAAGATAGATCCATAACCTTCAAATGAGTATCGTTAACTACAGCGTAGTCTAAACCCAAAGAGGTAAGTAAAGTTAAGAGTCCTCTAATTATACCTCCCTTTTCAAGCTCACTTCTTAGCTTGTCAATTAAAGTCATCCTCCCAACGGATAACCACCTAGCCCTAGTTGCTGAGTTCACCACTGACAATCCTAATGCACCTACAAGAAGGTAAAGTGATAGGCCAAAGTACGTTGTTGAGGGAAAGAATATGTAGAATGCACCATTAGGAGTAGGTAGTACAGAGTAACCGTAATAGTGCAAATACCTCTGTTGGAAAATGAAAGTATTTACGATCATCACAACACCAAAACCCGCAGCAATCGTAGAAGCGTAAAGGGAATACCTACTTGACCTCCACGCTAACGGTAAAACAGCTGATATTATGAAGAAAATTACGGCGAGAATAGTTAATGGAGATATTAGAAGATATTTTGATTCGAAGAAAAGAATTTGAAAACCTAAGGGAGTAATCATCTGTTCATAATTAATGCTTTTTAATCCAAAAACGGGTACAAAGAACCAAAGTACAACAGCAATGATCGTCAAAATGGAGAATATAACAACCTCACTGCGGAACCTTGCCATACTAGCTATTTCACTTTTCGGGATTTAAAAGTTTTCACCTAAAACTCCCGGATGAAATATATTTCGAACGTTTTATTTTCTGGTGGAGAATAGTAGATGATCGTCTTAACAAAAGCATTAACGTAATACGTATCCTTAGACAAGGAAGTAGAGTATATAACGGATTGATACTCACTCAAGTTGAAACTTAAATTAAGGTAATGTAATCCGGGTGAAAGAGAGAGATTTAATGGAATATATTTAACTATGGCAACGAAACTTGACAAATTATAATTCACTAAGCTCAAATTCTCTATGCTTACTAACGTAACGTTTAGTGGGCTAAACACTTCAAGGAAAAGATGCAAAGTACCGTTTTCATATGTGAAATTCAAAAGTTTTATTTCGTTGATTATTGTAACGGAAATAACGTCAGAGAAAGTAATGTAAATTGGATTACCATTTAACTTACCCTCTAACAAGCCCTCCACTGTTACTTCTGACGGTAGATTATAAACTAATGGGAAGGATACATTGAAGAGGGAAGAGTTACTGTAGCTAACAATGGGTTTAGTTATGTTAACCCTTTGCCCAGTGTTGAATATCTCTACATATCCACCGTTAAAACTAATGTTATATCCATCATTATTTACTACCTCTATTTCAACTACAATCTGTCCATTTTCCACCCACGTGTTTATCACTTTGGCGTATGGAGGATTGAAATTACTAGCTGGTTTTATTATCACTCTAGTTGCCTCATAAGTCCCTATAATGGCTACTAAAAGGAATAAGATAACGAGGATGGTGAAGATCTTAACGTCTCTCTCCATTCACGATAAGCCTTATCCTTATTATAATTTAAAGTTTTTCGATTGATCTATCTTTGCGGACTTATCATAATGATAGAGAGTTTGGAGACATTACGCAGTGTTGAACCATTTGCGGATTGAATAAAGAGACGTGAATTGTGAACCTAAAATCAATGGAAATTAACATGCAATAGATTATAGCAATACACAACTGAAAACTAATTTTAAAGTTTAGCCACATACTTAGTAAAAAAGAGAATGTCTTTATTGTTCCTCTGAAAAAATACGATTATTTGTAGTTTAAATCTTGTAAAACAAACTATCACAAAAAGCTTAGAAGTCAGAAACAAACAGATATAATAGAAGTACAACAACTTTATAGGAAAAATAAGTTATACCAATTACTCTCTTTCAAAGAGCTAATGCTTATATCGTGATGCGATAACGATCGCCGTTTTTATCCTCTAAATAAAGTCTTGTATTCCGTTAGCACACAAAATGATAGTTGTCGACGCGATAGTTCAAAAAATATGGTTATCATCTTCTTTTTTTATTATTGTACAAATAAAGAATTTTAAGCAAACCCTTAGGAATTCACTAAATTCTAGAATCTTAGTTTTACTAAAAATATTTCTAATCAGAAGTTTGAGAGAATTAAAAAGCATTTAGTAATTCTGAAAAATTTGTTAAATACTTTAGATTAAAAATCGCACGCTCCTTAGTTTTGAATATAAAGTGAATCGTCGTAAGAATAAACACTTTTAACGTGAAACTCCTTACCCTAAACAGAACATTATAGAAAATTTTAATTAACCTTCCCTTAAAAACAATTAAGGAAGTGATGAGATGTGAGCAAACTTAGTAGGAAAATATTAATACCGTTATTACTAGTCGCATTTATAATACCAGTAGTAACTGCAGACGTAATATACTACTACTCCGGAACAATAAACGTTAACACTACTTCCTCTCCCATCACTATAACCCCAGGGCCAAACGGCAACGTACAAAACTATATTACCGTAACTACACCTACGGGGAGTAATCCAGGTACTAATAGTTTCACAGCTACCATATACATAACTAATTCTAGCTATGCATATTTCTATCAAGCAGTACAATTAACTGTTTCTTCGCAAATATACCTATATATAACTAACATACAAGCATCTGCGTCCTACATAAACAATATGTGGATGATTATACAATCATCTTCCGGCTCTACAGTTGCTACGATACAAATTATTAATGGTGGGGCAGCAGTATCTTCACCATCTACTCCAATAAGCTTATCTGCTGGTACTTACTACATTTCATTCTTAGTACAACCTACCACACCTTTACCACAACCATCAACTACATCAATAGAAACAGTCACACTATACCTAGGAGCTAACGTAGTATCGTCAACCGCCTTACCACTACCACCTGTGTAATTTTTTATATTATTTTTTAACAACAAGATGATAAATCTTTCTTTTTTATAAATTGTATATAGATTTGAAACTTAGTATGAGGTGAATTACTACTCTCTATAACCTTGTCATAACTCGATATTTTTAGATAGAGAGGGGAGATAAACTTTTAAGGTAGACTTCTAATATTGATTGTGTGAAATTCAAAAAGGGAGCTATTATCATCCTATTTATGTTAATTATACCACTTATCCTGCTCCCATATTATGATGCTGATACTGTTTATTATTATAACTCTACATCTCACTTTTCTACAATAAACATATTAACGGCTAAAGGATATAAGGACAGTTACAATGTAACTTTTAATCCAATAGATAAAATATATAAACGTTTGTATAGCGTATATTCGTCATCTGTAGTCTCATCCTCTAATAATATCTCTATCAACGGCACTCTAATCGTTTTTCTACCCATTAATAATAGTATAAATGCTAATATAAACGCAAGCACAGTAAATTTATATCGTAGCGGAAATCTTATTATAGTACCTAATTTTACGACAATCCAAGGAAACAATAAACCACTTTACACTAGCGTAAATTTAATCTTATCAGAGGGGAACTCAAAATATAATATACCACTAGTGTCTAATGGCAATGTGTTATCTTCAAATTATACTATTCCAGTTACACCTGGTCTTATGACAGTTAACGTTAGTTGGAGTATAAAATCTAGTCATTCAATTAATTCTTCCTTTTATGAAAAGCTTAATGTAGAATTTAATTACGGAGGAGTATATTATATTTACTACTGGAATATTAATATCACTTCCTATAGTTCCTCATGATATTAGTTGATACATAGCAATACGAATACGAATTGTTCTGCCTTTTTCAATCTATAAGTATACCTTTTCTATAGTGTTTTTCCGTAAATGGTACTTTGCGAGAATTTAAAGCATAATACGGTTCTTCGAAATCTAATTAGCGATCCTCTCTCACTCTGATAAATTGAAAGAAATATTTTATAACCTAACGTTATAAAACCTTCTACATATATTTTCGAAGCCCGAATCTCCACCAAATTCCCTTTAATGACAAAATTTTACCCTATAATATAGCCCACTGCCAATAATTATATACCGTAACGTTTAAACCAATCTCTATGCAGAGAAGATGTATTTTTTATTATCTCTTTAATGCATTATAGTAGTTGGCACTTCTCCTTATAAATTGTTTAAATAGTTTGATCATAAATCTTAAATTCCTAACCATCTCGAACATTGGCCTAAATTTCGTAGTACCGCTAATCCTTTATAGTGTTATTGAAACATGAGAAATCCCATTACTGGAGGCTTATTGATAATATGCCCTCACGATATCCCTCTTATATTAATAGTTAGCCATAGATGATAATGAGCTTAACCTTCAACTAATAAACTTGAAGTAAAACCTTTAAATATATAGCATAAAGCAACTTCAAACACATATGTGCTTTATGAACACCTTAGAATTGTAGAATAGAAGAAAAAAATATTATTATAATAATATACAATTACTCATCTTGAATATTTCCTTTAGGGTATAATAGATTAAAGCAAGTATCATGAAAACGCTATCACTAGGAACAAGCTAATATTCCTCCTTTCTACTTCATCGCTGAGCAAAACACTTACGCTAAGAAAACGTATAACTTAAGGGCTTTACACACTCTGCTACAAAAGAAGTTGAATTCAGCATTAGCGTGATAAAATACTATACATAGAAGAAATCGTCACTCTCATGGTATCATTCCATTGAAGCTCATTAACAGCTTATACATGTCGATCTCTCTCATAAACTTTAAATCATCAGCAGGAATATATAATACGGGGTAATGGATTATAAGAAAAGAAGTTCTAATTGCGATCATCGTAGCAGTAATAGTTTCGATCGTTGCTTATGCATTAACGATGGTTTCAACACCTCATATATCTTCATATATCTTCAGCGTCAAAGTCTTAAGCTTAGTTGATTCACAAATCTTTCCTGCAAATTGGAAATATAAAAATGCTACATGTATAATAGCTTACATTAACTTAACGTATGAAGGTAACAAACCCTTAACAATATATGCATCTAATTTCTACCTAAACACTAGTGAGGGAGAGTATAAGGGAAATAATATTTCTCTATCGGGCTCCTTCCTTCATCCAGTTACTTTACATAATGGGCAATATCTAATAGGTGGAGTAGGCTTCATTATACCGATAGGGGCTATTCCGGAGGAATTAGTCTACAAAAACAGCACTGGTCAAATATTGTTTAGCGTGCATTTACATGGTTTCACGGAGTATTGGATAGGTGTTAGTGCAAAGCCCGAGCTTTATAACACTTCCATATATTACACTATCGTTACAATATACCCCTTTATCCTAAGTGGTCAACCAGTTTACTTGAATGTAGAAGTGGTAAATTACTACCCCCACTCGAACATTAGTGTCTTAAATATAACAACATCTCCTAAATTCAATTTTACCGTAACTACTCATAACTTGCCCTCCATTCCACTTCGGCCTTACCAATCAACAACTTTTGGTTTACTTATATATCCGCCTAATGAAAGTTATTATGGCAATCTATACGTTTACGTATACTACAAGGTTGAAAACTCAACAACCTCAACATAACCTTTTTAACAAGCTCTATTTTGACCTCACTGTTTTCTATTGAGAACTCAATATAGTCCCCCCTCTTTTATTCCTAGCACTTCTCTAATCTCGTAAGGTATAGTCACTTGAAAGTTCCTTGTAACCTTTCATATCACTCTTCTTATAGTATGTTTTAGGGAAAAGGAATATATAACTCTCTCTAGCAATTTTTCTACTAGTTTTTACGCGTCACTCTGGAATTAAGTTGATTATCATCATAATTATCATAGTCATTATTTCACAATAAATATTATCTAGAAGAATGAACCATTAATTAAAACGTTTACATCTATTAACATCTAATAAAAGAATAGTATTATTAGTTCTCTGAAAATGACGTATAGCATATACCTTTAATTTTTCCGATGTAAGATTTAAGGCTTATTTATACCATCAACGCTTAAACTATTTGCCATTATTTAGATCTTTTCGAAGAGAATCCATGTCAGTATTTAAGGTCTAAGGTAAATTTACGTAAACTACTATAAATAGTATCTTCACTATTTCATAGTATCATTTCCGGTTTTAGTTTCTTTTCGTTCGTAAACTACTATAGTATCTTCACTATTGTAAATCCAAAAACATGTAATCCTCTAGAACTTTATAACATTATGCTGAGTAAGTGTAATGTTAAAAGAAAAATAATATATAATACCTTTGTATAAATGAGTATTAAGAATGACAGATGATTTGTTAACTTATGAATTTGAGGAACCCGAAGTCCCTTTGAACAATCCTAGCAATACCACTTTTAACGAATTAATTGGGGTTAATTTTAAGTGTGAACCCTTTACATTCAAAGCTTATGAACATCAAATTAGAGCTTTTAATGAGTTAAAGAAGGGGAATAACGTAATATTGAAAGCCCAAGCTGGATCGGGTAAGACGGAAGCGTGGTTCTCATATGTGATATATAAAATTCTTAAGGAAGGGCAAAAGGACTTCAAGACTCTCCTTATATATCCCACAAGAGCTTTGAGCAATGATCAGTTCAGCAGATTAACAAAATATGCAGGTGAGGCATGCCTTAAAATGCCCAATCTAGTGGAAATGTATGATAGCAACAAAACACCGAAACATCTTCATTATCCATTTAACATCTTAATTACAAACCCTGAGAAAATAGCTAGAAATCTACACAATAAAGAAAGACTCTTACCATACAAAGATGTTAATCTAATAGTCATTGACGAATTCGATTTTTATGGAACAAATGACGCAAACAAACTTCTTGTCCTACTAAAGGTTCTCTATAAAGATATTTTTAGAACTCAATTTCCCCAATTCGTCATTATGAGTGCTACCTTAAACCTCTCTGACATTAAGGAGACTATATTAGAGAAATTAAGCGATGGTAAAGAAATTATAACAATTGAAGGTAATGCAAGAAAGCCCAAAAACAAAGTTAAGATAGTTTTAGGCAAGAATCAAGGTTTAAGTACCTCAGAGATCTTTCACGCTCTAAAGAAATATTTTTTCAGTAACGAGATAAGTGATCAAATAACTCAAGTGATAAAAACACTCGATACGAATATAAGAATATTCAAAAAAGGAGATGATAACAACTTACTATCAAACTTTTTAAATCAATATATCAACTCCGGTAATACAACCATCGTATTTGCACCCACAATAAAATGGGCAGACTACCTATATTCTAAAATTTCAACTCAAAAAGACAAAGTAGTCATTCATCACTCATTAGTACCAAACCGAGAAGAAATTGAAGCTAAACTAAGAGAGGGTGAAGTTAACCTAGCCATATCAGTTATAACCCTTCGTCAAGGGATCAATATAAAAAGCGTTACAAGGATCATACACTACGGTATGCCTACAAGCATATCTGAGTACCTTCAGAGAGAAGGGAGAAAAGGAAGAGATCCAAATATAACTACAACTGAAACTGTAATCATACCGTTAACCCTCTCTGACCTCATTATATTTGCCAGTGATAATCCCGAGGAATTATTCAAGAAATGGAAAAATTTAGGGCCGGAAACTACAGTTTTATTGAAAGAAAACAACAAGTTCACCAGGCTAGTTGAAGACATTTATAAAAACGTAATCAATAAGGAAAACGAAAAAATTCAAGATTTAGCCAGACGAATGAGAATTTTAACAAGTAAAAATAAGAAAACGATCCAGGCTACCTTTTACGGATGGCACTCAGACAACGTTAAAGTAATATTAGACGATCAAGTCGTCAAACTAATAGACAAAGCTAGTTTTGTAAATTATTATCAAGTAGGGTCAATAGATATAGCAACTGAATCTGTTATAGTGAAAACGGACTGGAATAAAATTTATGAAAAGAGTATAGTTGAGTTACTTAAACAGAGTTATCAAAGTCCTCAAACCGTATCTGGGATAGAACGGGAAATCATCAAGCTAATTAATAAATACAAAAAGTATAAGAACAAATATTATTATTATAGTAATAATAGCATTCAAGATTTAAATAGCTTAAAGAATGCGTTACTAGATGACATATACTCCTATAGACTCGTCTCCTACGTTGAATTAGGTATTAGGCTAATAGAAGAATTAACAAAAGGCCTTTATATAGTGAGAATCTTTCCAGTTAGAACCATTTGGTATCTAAATGATATCAATAAAACTCTAGGTTCAATATATTGTAAAAAACCTATTGTTAGCGTGTACGACGTAACTTACGCATACAACTTCCCCTTACTTTACTTATACACCATGAAGTCGGGAAAGTATGTCGAGATTAATGATAAATTAAGGAATGAGATAAAAGAAAACCTTAAGCAAATAATATCATTAATAAATTTAATTCTCAGAAGAAATTACAACATTTACTTTCCCTTAATAAGATTCTATATAGACAAAGACACCGAAAACGTCATCTTCTGGGAATGGGAGCTCACTGGAGCACTAGAGACAATATTTGATAATGCGTCATTAAACTTTAGCAACAATAAAACACTTAACCTAGAAAGTATAGAAAAAGACGTAAGTAACATACATTTTGACGATATAACCACGATACTGCTTAGAATGAACGGGATTTACGTAAATGATGTAAGATT
Source organism: Sulfolobus sp. E5-1-F (assembly GCF_009601705.1). Classification (NCBI taxonomy): domain Archaea; kingdom Thermoproteati; phylum Thermoproteota; class Thermoprotei; order Sulfolobales; family Sulfolobaceae; genus Saccharolobus; species Saccharolobus sp. E5-1-F. Next base: position 917,881 of record NZ_CP045687.1, read on the forward strand.
TAAAGAGATAAAGGATTACGCAGTATCCTTCTTACAACTTATAAAAGCCTACAAACAAATAACCACTCTGTTAAAGGACTTCTCAAATAAGGACGTTTTCTTAGTCCCATTGCGCTATAATAATCTCGATCTAGTTTTCGTTTTCTCACTTAACATTTACCCAGGTTTCTATTCTCTTAATAAATTATTAACTACTAACCATATCACTGCGGATAGTAACGTATATTGCATTGGTAGAAAAGAAGACTTAGATCAAATCGAAGGAACCTTACGAAATAACGGTATAAAGAAGGTCACTCGCATCGACATTAATGAAGACGATAAAATGGTCAGCTTCTTAGAAGAGAAATTAAGGGAATTTGATCAAGAAAATAGTGAAGTTATTGGAGAATTACAACAAAGTAACAAAGATAGCTTAATATTTATTCAATACTTTGACTCATCTATAATCAAGGAAGTTATTGAAAGGATCAAAGACCATAAAATTATAAATAATGAAAATCTTATTAATAATGTAATGAGCACATTAAACACTACCCAACAACCAGTTCAACAGAATAGAGATAGTGAGCCAATATGTTTACTGATCACAGAGGACTGGTCTAATCTACTTAGAACAGAGTTAAAGAAAGAAAACTCAAAGTATTTCATTGAGTTGAACTCTAACATGCAATTATCCAATAACGAGAAATACAAAAACATAACCAATTCACCACCAATATCCACGGAATTCTTATCATACATCAAAAAACCTAATACACGAATAGACGTTGTGTTTTTAGAGAAAAAGGACAACGAACTACTCCTCCGTTCAGTCGGAAAAATTATCGACGCTAAAAACATCGAATTAGTAGAAGGGAACAAAATTAAATCAATCAAGATAAACGTCGACTGCTATCAACCTGTCCCACTAAGAATGGACCTAGATATAGGCTATGAAGGGGTCTTTATTTGTGAAAGAACCCACGATGATGAAACTAAGAACGCTTCTAACATGATAAATATCAAGAAAATATTGAGTGAATGTAGAAAAGATTCAATATATGAATTAAAAGTATGTTACCCTAAAATCCTAGCTTCTAAAATCCTCTCAGATAACCCATTAACACTAGATCAAGACGCATTTATAGATATCAAAAGCAACATTATAATCGTTCCTTCTCGGCAAATAGTATTAATTCCATATAACAATACGTACGTTTTATGGAGCATTCCCTATAACTGCAGACAAGGAGATATCAGAGAAATAGATAAAATAGATAGCAGAAAAATAATTGAATGCATGGGATTACAATTTTTACAAGAAGATAATTATTTGGCTAAACAACTAAGTACCAAAGAAGGTGTTGAAAAGGCCTTATTGGGAAAAACTTATTCTAAGGTATCAGTTTCGAGAAAACCTAGCAATATAGTAGACTCATTAAAGAAGACCCTCTATTGGCAACACTACATTCTGGAATTTATAGGAGTTAAAAAACTAGTTATATTATTGAACTCTCTAATGAAATATCATACTGTACTTAAAATGATTCAAATTAACAACCTTTATGATGTGCTATCATTTATAGACATAGTTAAGCAAATCAACGAGCTGAATTCATACCAATCATTACAGGAAGTAATTAATTCACTCCGTCAACATTATCAAATAGACTTATGGAATTCTAACTCTGACAAAATCTTAAATCAAATAAATGAAGCTATAGAGAAAATTAATTCAGAGAAAATCACCAATGACTTAAATAAATATTTAGATAGTTATTCTCAAGAAATCTCTTTCTTACTTGATGATGATATTTTAGTTGAGACCCGTGGTATCATGATATCATATAGAGAGATATTATTACCGCAAAATTCAGAGCTAAAAATAAAGTACTTATCACTGTTACTTGTAGAGAAGTATAAGTTTAATGATTTTCCGGTCCTTGTTAAATTCCAAAGGTAAAGCAATCAGAGATTCCCTCAGCGTTATATAATTTCTTAAGGATAAGCTCCTTCTTTTAATTCTTATAATAGATTTAAAAGAGTATTCTGTAGATCGACTAGAAAAATCTTACTTGATAGAGTAGATTTTCATAGATTTAAAGGTGAGTGTAATCTATCTAGGGTACGCATTCATTAGCTCTGACGCCTGAAATGAGTCATCTTCAAGTAAAATTGACTCATGACATGACTCAAAAAACAATTGCAATACCACTTCATGTAAAAGTGTTGATTAGTCAGTCGGGATATTAGTGCTCTGCAGCATTACAATACCACTTCATGTGAAAGAGATAAACTTATCACGAAGACTAGGAAATACAATAGTAGTAGTATTTTCTTGAAAATGACGTATAGCATAATACTTTTAATTTTTACAATGCAAGAAAAGGCTTATTTTTTATACTACATACGGTTAGTGTGTTTACGATCGCTTAAATCTTTTTGAGGAGAATTGATCTTAGTATTAGTAGATTTGAAGTAAATCTACGTCGTAAAGTACTATACTGACTTAATCAGAAAACTCTACAATTACCTTTGAATCAGTGACCTACCTTCCATAAGGTAAAAATAATTAAAAATTACTAAATCTGATTTATTTGAGAGAAGATAATATACCTAATACACGCATATATACCTCCTTTTTATTAAGAAGCAGAAATTGAGATACGTAACTATTTCACCTGATTTGTCTCTATATACAATCAGCACTACTTCATTATCCTAACAACAGCAACAAATAATTTATATAATAAAAATTGTAACTCACTTCTTCTCCTCCTCTAATTTCCTAAACTCCACCGCAACCTCCCCAAAACCGATACCCCTACTCTTTCCTATACCAAAATAGGAAGAGGACAACAAATACCTCAATACCCTCCTCTTTAATCTCTCTTCTGGTATATCGAACTCGATCCAACCCATAACACCCCTAGCTTTTCTCAAATTACCTTTACTATCCTCACCAATGGTAACAGTTACCGGATGTAGATCATATCCCACAATCCTGGATAACGCGTTAGAGAGAACCCCAAGCTTAAACGCCCTAACATCAATTTCCTTCTTCCCGATCAAATTACAATACGTTTTATAAGCATAAGCAACTATCAAACCAACTGAAGGCAAAGTCGAGTAACCAGCGTCAATCTTCTTATACCTTTCAGAAAGAGAAGGAGGAAGCAAAACCTTAGATGAAAGAATTGCAGGGGAAATAAATCTAACCACTATATTATCCTTCATGTAATTTTCAACTCCCTTATTCAACTTCTCAACATCAACTATTTCTACATCCTCGATCTTTAGATGAAATTTACCGTAAACAGTATCGAAAACCCCCTCATCTACAATTTCAGTCAAAACGTTAGTTTCAGTAGAAAAGGCAATTGTTGAAGAAAGCCTTGTACCTTTTTTTACAGTCTTCAAGCTTCCATTCGTCTGGAAAATCCTCCTCTGATTTGAACCTAGATGGGAGATAAAAATCAGCTTGTATTTATCTCTAGATGCAATTAAATCTCTTAACGAAGGGAGTACTTTTCCACTTTGTATCAAATATTTCAGCACCTTAGATGAGGGAGTAGGTAAAATAACGTCTTGCAGAGGCGTAACGCTATACCTTATCCTAAAAATTAATGGCATCACTTTCCTCACCTCATCAACTCCCAATCTGAAATTAACCTCAAATCCTTAATAACTCTTTCATTCCCTCTCTCCATGATTTCCTCCTTCTCTTTCGTTTCTTGTTTTTCTGTCACAATGTATCATATAGTTATGAGTCTATATAAACTTCGCTTTCATATGTACGAAACGATTTTTTCATACTTATGAAAAATTAAGGCCCGTAAATTTCCAACAAGAGCTTACCTTTCATTGTAAGTTTATTCGAATCGTCAATTAATTTCTCTTTCTTCAACTCGTTTAACCTCCTCCATGTTGTAGTTAAGGAAATTTCCGTAGTCTTACTTATTGAGTTAGCTGACGAATAACCATCTTTAATAGCCTTCAGTATTGCCAAGTGATCCTTGGTCAAGGATAGGGAAGTAAAAGTAACATCGCTCATCTTAAATTGGTAAACCTTTGTGAAGTCCTCAGTCTCGATCTCAATAACAGCATCTATTCCAGTCAGTAGAAAAGCAGAAAATACTCCTAAAACTATCAGCCTCATACCTCCGCTCAAATTAGCTACAAATTCTTTCCCCGCATTTTGTAGAATAACCTTTCCAACCTTCGTAACTATGTTTTCGAAGTCAATAGGGTCTACATCAACAACCTCATAAGGAACTTCAACAGTCTTTATAAAGTTTGTCAGAGATTCCAACGCCTTTTTAGCCTTCTCTTCTCTAAAACTACCTACTATAATGACTTTTTCAACGTTTTTACCGTGCCTCATTAACGCTCTATACTGAAACTTCTCGTCAAACCCAAGTGTAAAGATCAGTATCATACCCTATACACGGAAAATAAGATATTAAATTTTTCTGGTTTAGGGAAAAGAGTAGGATATATCGTGTTAAGTGAGCTAGATCTGTCTGAAATACTTCTCTATCTTCGTGGTTTAGAATTTCTGTTCTTAATTGCAACTCTCCCATCAGCTTCATTCAGTAAGGAAAGTACTGAAGCCGAAATAAATCTGTAAAAGCTATATTTCATGTCGATTGGTAACATTCGCTTGTCTACAGTTACTATTATCTCCTTCTTTTTGATCAGTAAGTTGTTTATCTTGTCTACAATTTCTCTACCAAGCTCACTTCTGAGAAAGCTCACATCCATTCGTGTTATCACGTCTAGACACTCTTCATAAGGTTGGAATTTAATGTTTTTATTTATGTTCCTAAAGACCTCTGAGTAATCCCTTTTAGCATAATGATGCAAAAGGACTGGTCTAATTAACATCACTCCAATCATTTTATTTTTTTCCGATTTAGTTATATTAGTAGGTTCCATATCATCCCAACTTATTCTCGTTGCAAGTAATATTATTCGAGCACTTATGAGTTCATGATCTGTATAGTGTCCGGTTGGTTTTTCTTGATATCTTGTATCAATTTTTCCTAAGTCATGAAGGAAACCAGAAAGCAGAATTAAATCATGAACTTCATCTTTATCAAGATTTGCCCTTCTCGATATAACGTTTACTAATTTTTCAAAGAACCAGTTATCTCTCATATAGTTTACAACGTCTGTAGCGTGAACTTCGTAGAGTTCCTCTTTCTCATTTTTATTATCATTAGGATAATATGCTAAACAAGCCATTACTTATTCACCCTCAAACCAACATGTTCCTTATATCTATCTTTTCTAAGGATAAGAATAGGAGTCGATTTGTATTCTTCTATAAACTTTCCATATAATTTTTCAACTTCTCTACTTCTTTGTATCTTCTTCTTACCCATAAGCTCCTTATACAATCTTTCGAAATCACATTTTGGACTCTTTTCAATAACCTTGTATCCTTCGGGAGTTAGGTAACCAATTCCTTCAACATACTTGAATATTCTTCCATTAATCTCATTTATCCCTAAAACTAATGAGTTGCTCATTATTTCCATAGTTATCTTATTGAACTCTTCCCGCTCTGAAGTTTTTTTATTAGAGTTTTCGTCTGGCTTTTGTGAAATTATTTTCTTAAAATCTTCTATTCCTCTGACGTAAACTTCAATTAAGCTTCTTGTTAGAGAAAAGTTATTCTTTCGCAAAAACCTATTTATAACTTCATTGGGCGTATAGAGAGGTGCTAAAATTGACTTTAAGTTGTACATAAATTTGTAGTCAATCCTATAATAATAATCCGAGGTAGCCCTTATCAAATCTAGGTAAGAAACCTCGTAGCCATCCTTTTTATAAGGTAGTCTCCAATTTATCTTCATCTTATGTTCCTTTATGAATTCAATTATCTTGTTGTTATTCTCTTCAACAATATATATTTCTGCTTCATTGTTCTTATTGTCGCATTTTCCCTCTTTATTGCCATATCTGAAAACTCTTCCCACTCTTTGAACAACGGAGTTAGGGTTGGTTGCAGTAGTTATCAATGCGTCAAAGGATACGTCAATTCCCGCCTCAATTGCACTAGTCCCTAACACGACTTTTGCCGTCCTTAATTTACTAGCAGCCTCATCTCTGTCCTTTCTAATCAATCTCCCGTGAATTAGTACACACTCATTACCTTGAGATAGATCCTTGCACACCTCCTTATAAATCTTCATAACCTTTTTTAGACTATCTATGATTACTAAGACTCTCTTTCCTTCATAAACTAACTCCTTAATTTTATTAACGATATCTTCTTTTTTAATCGTTTGGGTTTTCCATACAACGCTTAGCATTTCTTTTTCAAATTCCTCATCGTGTATAATGATCTCATTTCTCTTATCCTCGTCTTTTTCGCCAAGCCTTAACCTAATATATTTATCTTGACTAAGCACTTCTGTATTAAAGAAAACATCTGGTAATGTTGCACTAAGTATTAATACAGGGTTCCTCATATACCAGTGAGCCTCTAATGCAGCGTAAAATAATGTAGGTATTTCGTTCTCATCGTTCTTAAAATATATGTGGGCTTCGTCATAAACCGTTAACGAGGTAAATATTTTACCTAATGGAAGGAAATAGTGTTTATTAAATTTAAACAACTCAGTAATAGGGGCTTTGAAGAAATTGTGTACAAAAGAATCCATTGTAGTTAGGACGTAGTCAGCATCGAATAGAGGTCTCTTCTTTGGTTTATATTGTTCATTATTCTCCTTCCCTTGATCTTCTTTTTTATAATCAAGACTCTGTATATAATCACCCATCTGATAAGCTAGGTTAATAGGTCCGTTTTTATTATATAAGCGCATTTCATATAAGTCCTCCAATAAATTACGTACTAAGACTCTCAAAGGGAGAACATGTATAACGTTTTCTGCCCAACCTTCATCTGATAATTCGTTGAATATCTCAGGGACACTTTTCGTTTTTCCATAACCTGTCGGAAATTCAACTATAAAAAACGGTAATCTGCCCCCCTTTTTCTTCTCTCTTCTTACAACTTCAATTAGTTTCTCTATTCCTTTTCTTCCTTTAGTTTTTCTCATGGTTCCCATCGTAGATGCCTAGTATATCATTTTTAATATTTTTCCATTCATTACCGTAAATTTTCTCTCCGGCAATATTTACCGTATTACTTGTTAATCCTCTAATAATTGGATAAAATAAACTAACGTCTTGAACGTTTATATATTGAATAATTGCATTTGAAAGTAACTCTATTAAAGTCCTTATAGCATTACTGTCATCCTCTTCATATCTATATTTAGATGTTAACATGTAAATAGAATTAGCTAGTTTTAGCTTCCAGATAACTTTCATTAAGTCTGTTATGTAATAATATACTAATTTAGAACTGCCATCTTTAGAACTGCCATCTTTAGAACTGCCATCTTTAGAACTGCGATCAAAATAGATAAAACCCAGCAGAGCTTTATATTGCGTGTCTTTTTCAATAGCTTGCATATAAGCTAATGCATAAGCCGAGGCTACCCCCATTAACGTTGCCTTTTCACTTAATTTAGATTTTTCACTTCTTTTTCTTATTACTTCTTTAGAGTAATCTAGAGCTTTTTCAATATTATCAAATAAAACTCTTTCTGGATATACTATATCGATGAACACATTACCTTCATCAACGGCTGTAGATAGATCACCGATCCTTGCTAATTTAGCAACAGCCTTGTTAACGCCTATTATATTTCTAATTGCACTAGTTTGTCCCCCGAAGATTCTTCCATACTCACTAAATTCCAACCTATATTTAGAATTATTGAGAATTTCCTTCTTATCGGAATTATTGGGATTTTTACTTTTTCTTTTCTTACTTTGTCGAACAGCCTTCAATGGAACGAAATTGTTTTCATCAAAATCACTTTTCTCGAGCTTTAATAAATCGATGTCAGAGACATTAGCTTCTTTATTCAATCCTAATTTTACATACTTAGCTTTAAGAGCCTCTAGAAGTATGTTAACATTTTTGATAAATTGATCTAACTGATCCTCATCAGCTAATGGCACCTTTTGAGTGAAAACATCAACTTTATGTGCCAATAGGATTGCTTGCCTAACATACTGACTGAGTAATAAATTCTTAAATTTCCACAAATTATTAAGCGTGATAATTATACGCTCTGCCGAGCGTTTAGGCATTACCTATCACCTCTCTCGGTATTATTAGATGTTGATTACTCTCAACAACTTTCTCCACTTTATTCACATCAAGGACTACGGCATCACTAGTAACATCTACTACCATTCCTCTAGGCACCGGTAAATAAGGCGGTGGTACACAGAACTGATCATCCTTAGGATAAATTACTTTTGTAAAATTCTCCTTATCAAGTATTGGCATTTCAACGATCTCACACATCGTTGTATTCAACGCTAACCTTTGGGGGAAGTAAAATCTCGTTTTCAAGTCGCTTACTTCGTCAATAATTAAATCTTTGACTTTAAACACTTTTACATCTCTTATATAAACTAACGACTCTTTTCTTCCAATCCTTGTTATGCCATAAGCGTATTTAGCCAACTTCTCGTCATTAACAATATATGCAATATACGCTTCACCTCCATAATAAACTGAGCTTCTCGTACCAATACCATACATTCCTTTTACTGTCCCCCGAAGCTCCTCTGAACATTGATCTGGTTGTCTTAAACAATCAACAACCTCTTTCGTATTTCCAATCATTTTAAGTCTACTAGACTTCTGTATAAACATTGTAAATATTCTTTCCATATCGGTTGTTATAGCATATGTAGGAGCCCAAAAGGATGCATATTTAACATTATCTAATAATTTATACGTAATTGAATACGAATTTTCAGTTTCAACTCCATCTTTTGCAAAATATGGATAACTCAGAGCACCAACCAACGTTGTAGGGGGAGGAACAACGTAACCTTGAGAAGATTTAACTAAGGGTGGAACAGATATAAAGTTACTATAAAAACCTACCTTGACTAGAATAAGGCTTAAATCACTCATTGCACTCACTGATGTGTTACTTTTTATTTGAATTCTTTTTCAGTTCTTCCATTACATCTTCTTTCACAGCAGCGATTAATTCCTCTAAGGAGGTTTTTCTTGTAACATTAACAATACAACCTTGAGTCTGACTCTGATTTTCTGTTGTTTGCTTATTTTCGTTTACCTTAATTAATTCCTCGTTATCAAAATAGAATATCTTTATGCATTCATCCTTTATATTATTAACGTAAACATATGCTCTCTGCAAGGTATCAGCAACGTAATCATACCTCTTAGGAGGAGATACAGAGAACGGCATAGGTTTCGAAATAGCTGCAATTCCCCCTAAGAATTCAATGATTGGCAAATACCTAGCATGTTTAGCACCTATATATGAACCACTAAACATGGTCATTAAAGCAGTAAACGTTTTGTCTACTCTGTCTATTCTGTCCTCTACATATTGCTCAGTAGATAATTGACCAATTCCACTAACATTAACATGTATTGTTAGCATGTAAACTGCTGAACCACTCTCTATCTGAAATATGGCATTTTCATTTTTTATATTATTAAACCTTACGTGGAACTGTGGAAAGATAGTTGCTCTTGCTGCATCTATATCTGGAATCATATAACTAAACATTATTCTTGAAGTTCTCCTTATCGAACTTCCCTTTTCTTCGGCTTCAGATTCACCTTCTTTTTCTGACTTAGAAGAGGACTTTGTAGCCATAGCTTTAGATTTACCTTCTTTTTCTGACTTAGAAGAGGACTTTGTAGCCATAAAACCGGTAACATCATCTACAATACACGTTTTTACTCTATTGTCAAGAAGTGTGTTAGCGTCACCAGATCTTTTTAAAAATCCGCCAATCGTTTGATAGTTCTTACAATCCTCACACAATCTCGGTTCAGTCTTACTCGATTTACTTTGTTGCGAACCACTCTCACTACTACCGCTTTGCAGTGGAGTTACTCCTATTTTATTTAACTCTAAGTCAGCTAAAGCCCTCATAAATGCGTGCGCTATTGCTTGTCCAGAAACTACTGGTGCAAAAACTACTTCATAGCCATTATCAGTTTTTCTTAGCAGTGGAGCAGTCCTGTGTCTTGTATAATTACCAAATGACTCTACCATGTTCATTGCTTCTACATTAACCCTAAACCTTAAACCAAAACTTACGAACATTATTGACCACCACCTTGGGTTGACTGTTTAGCCTCTTCTTGTTCACTTTTAGGCGTTTGCTCAGACTCATCTTGTTTAAGAGCTCTAGATAATGCTCTTATTGCCAATTCTTTATATATAGCCGGATTTTTCCTAGCCTTAGCAAAAAGTATATTAAGCTCTCTTTCTGAGGGAATCGACACGCTATTTTGTGTAGAAACATAACGTATTGCGTTGTATAAAGCAGCATTAATAATTGATTCATCAGAGACATATGCTAGAGTATCTAAGATCCCGTAATTTTTTCCCCTTGCTATAACAGTAAGCAAGTTAACGATAGATTCAAGAAACCTTTTTTTCTCCTTCTTTTCCTCTTTACTCATACGCGTATATTTTATAGGTAAAAAATATATATATTTTGCGGATCTGTTATTAAACGTTAACATCTCAATTATCTTATAAATCTCACGTAAATTCCCTTCATTACTAGTAAGATCTAATGTATATCTTCCGTAGTCATTTTTCACTAAAATGAAAAATCACGGGCATTCTCCATGATACTCAGTATCACGCAAAAGTCCATAATAAATTACGTCTAGTATTACCTATGAGAAAATACGATGCGATAACTAGTATGTATACCCCTTTAAGTCCTCAAACATCAATGAAAATACCTGAAAAAGAATACACGTGTTAAAAAGACATACAATGACTTTCTCCTCACCTTCCCTAAATTAAATAAATAGAGTCAGAACGTTGAAACAACTAAAAATAATCTCCTAGACCTAAATTACTCAACCATAAAAAGGGAAGGGAGAAATACAAAGATAAAATCCCTAGAGAAACCGTCCTTCGCGTTCCAATTCCTTAACCTATAGGTTAAGACGATCAATCACAAAAATTTCTAGCCTGATATAGTTTCACTGTAATATATCGACTAAGATGAATGCATGACAACGCCTCTCGAGAATTTTGAAGACTATTTGGCCAATGTAAGAGTCAATTCTTTCAATTCTATAGGAGATTAGCTTTACAGTATTTGCAATCATTAACTAACGCACCGGAATTAGCTGATGCTTTCAATTCTATAGGAGATTAGCTAAGCATAGAACTGCGCCAGTTGTATTAAGGACTTCCACCTTTCAATTCTATAGGAGATTAGCTTTGAATTAATTGTACACGTTGTGATAAAAATTGTGTAAGCTTTCAATTCTATAAGAGATTAGCACAGAATGAGATAGCATCGAAAATCATCCAGCTCAAAGACTTTCAATTCTATAAGAGATTAGCAAAAGAACGCCAGGGAAGTGCAACTATATTCAACGAGTAACTTTCAATTCTATAAGAGATTAGCCGTTTATAAATGCGTCTGAGATGATTGCGAGAACTATTGCCTTTCAATTCTATAAGAGATTAGCTAGGGTCAATACTGATAATATCGAGAGCTGAAATTATACCCTTTCAATTCTATAAGAGATTAGCAAAATAGTGCACTTGTCGGGGAGATTGAGTCATTGGAAGCTTTCAATTCTATAAGAGATTAGCCTTCACCACCTTTTAGCTGTGGCCCAAGGCGTTTGATGTTCTTTCAATTCTATAAGAGATTAGCGAAATGAATTTTAAACACTTAGGTATGATTTTACTTATAATCTTTCAATTCTATAAGAGATTAGCAGAATGGTACAATAGCATCAAAGGCAAACGATTAATGCTAAACTTTCAATTCTATAAGAGATTAGCCAAAGCCTTTTCTCAGAGATTTACAACCAGCTAATTCAGATCTTTCAATTCTATAAGAGATTAGCTTGCTGGAGTAATGTATATGATATGAAAGTAGAAAGTAAGCTTTCAATTCTATAAGAGATTAGCTAACATTTGCTTTGTTAGGATTGTTTATTTGTAAGGAAGTCTTTCAATTCTATAAGAGATTAGCGCCGTCTGGTATTGTACAAACTGCTCCGTTAACTTATTCCTTTCAATTCTATAAGAGATTAGCAAGGAAGTAACGATGATCGTACAGGGTTAGACGCTTTCTTCTTTCAATTCTATAAGAGATTAGCAATATTGGTCAGTCTCGGAGTAATTGTAGGAGTATATCTCTTTCAATTCTATAAGAGATTAGCTTGTGGCGTTGTAAGCTTGGTCGGAGTCAGCATAACATTCTTTCAATTCTATAAGAGATTAGCATTACGCTCTAGCTTCAAGTCAAGATAGTAGTGTTGTTTTTTGCCTTTCAATTCTATAAGAGATTAGCAAAGGAATTGGAAGAGAAAGTCTCAAAATTGAATGAGTTGCCTTTCAATTCTATAAGAGATTAGCGAAACAGAAAAAGAGGAGGAAACAGCGTCTGAAAATGAACCTTTCAATTCTATAAGAGATTAGCTTACCAAGGTTTCGCCCTTAAGTTGCAGAGACATCTAAATCTTTCAATTCTATAAGAGATTAGCACGGCAAAAGTTCCGTTAGGACCTAGTTTATTCCATGAAACTTCTTTCAATTCTATAAGAGATTAGCTTGGCAATAAAGGAAATTGAAGGCCAGCTGGATAATATTACTTTCAATTCTATAAGAGATTAGCGTGCCGTTCGAAGAGTTAGGAGTTGGAACAACTTCAGTTTCCTTTCAATTCTATAAGAGATTAGCATAGCATCAGTATTAGATGGCATTGCTAGCACCTATCTTGACTTTCAATTCTATAAGAGATTAGCCTCGCTATTCTGTGCAAAAGTGTTAGATGAGAGCAAAGTCTTTCAATTCTATAAGAGATTAGCACAAGTATGGGTACCAAGCCCACAAAAAGCAGTTGAAAGTCTTTCAATTCTATAAGAGATTAGCTTTCGACAGAACAACTACCGACAAGTTGTGGCTTTCAAACTTTCAATTCTATAAGAGATTAGCAGAATATGAAGAAACGCCATGGTTCCTTCAGCTTAGTGAACTTTCAATTCTATAAGAGATTAGCCTACGTTTTGTCGTTGCCGTTGCGGGCGTGGATGAAGCAAACTTTCAATTCTATAAGAGATTAGCCGACCTCATACGTTTTCTCGTAGTACTCTAATGGCGATAACTTTCAATTCTATAAGAGATTAGCAAAAAGCTAAGGGGGAAGAACAGTGAAAATAATTGAGTACTTTCAATTCTATAAGAGATTAGCAATATTGCACTAGGTGTGGTGAAAAATTCGCAACTGTCTTTCAATTCTATAAGAGATTAGCGTATTGCAAATAAATGCAGTACCCAATAACGGCCTGATACTTTCAATTCTATAAGAGATTAGCAAAAATGAACCGGCAGAAGAACAAGTACCCGAAGAAGAAGCTTTCAATTCTATAAGAGATTAGCTGGTGCAATAACCCCACCTATTACGAGACCGCTGATTACCACTTTCAATTCTATAAGAGATTAGCAGAGTAATTCGGCACTTGCTTTTGTCCAGCCATAAACTGAGGACTTTCAATTCTATAAGAGATTAGCGTCAAGTCCTTCAGGAACAAAGATTCCAAATACTCATTTCTTTCAATTCTATAAGAGATTAGCAAGGCATTGTTCGTGGAATATTGGCTGGGCTCACAGGAATCTTTCAATTCTATAAGAGATTAGCCTGTAGTGTTGCCATGTTTATCCCTAGTTATCGTTCTCACTCTTTCAATTCTATAAGAGATTAGCCAATTTATATGCAGTGATGGGTTGCAACAACGATTTTGTTACTTTCAATTCTATAAGAGATTAGCGCGTATCAGTATTCGCAAAACGCAAAGAACGCACTTCTCAACTTTCAATTCTATAAGAGATTAGCGTAAATCTGGCATGGGCCTGTTGCCCACGCATATATGTTCTCTTTCAATTCTATAAGAGATTAGCTTAACAAACTAACTAGGTTAGTAAATAGTATCTTTATCGACTTTCAATTCTATAAGAGATTAGCATATCTCTTTGAAAGATAATTTGCCGTTGTATAATCAGATCTTTCAATTCTATAAGAGATTAGCCCAAAGGCCGAAGAGCAACTTGTGCGATATGCCATAAGCTTTCAATTCTATAAGAGATTAGCCATTCAGCTTCTTCTGCATAGCTTGTGACAATCCATACACTTTCAATTCTATAAGAGATTAGCTTAACGTCCTCTATATCTTGAAATTTATATATTAATAATCTTTCAATTCTATAAGAGATTAGCATCGAAAAAGATGATATAGCGAGAGAAGTTTACGAGTATCCTTTCAATTCTATAAGAGATTAGCTGCCACTGGATTTACTGAAATTGGAGCTTCGATAGGACTTTCAATTCTATAAGAGATTAGCACAAATTTTAGAGCAAGTTCAAGCGGCGTTAGGCAGAAGCTTTCAATTCTATAAGAGATTAGCGTGGCATATGCGGTGGTGAATGGTGGAACAGCATCATTACGCTTTCAATTCTATAAGAGATTAGCACTTAACGTAACTGAATCCCAAGTTTCTGAAAACGTAGCCTTTCAATTCTATAAGAGATTAGCTAAACATTAGCTACTAATATATCATTAGGTCCTACAGTGTACTTTCAATTCTATAAGAGATTAGCTTCAAACAGAAAGACGTAGTCAAATGCATTGTCACGAAACTTTCAATTCTATAAGAGATTAGCAATGAGAAAGAAAAGGGGTTGGGGATATGACCCTAATATCCTTTCAATTCTATAAGAGATTAGCTCTCCTATGTATGCCGCAAAATGATAATAGCCTCTTTGCTTTCAATTCTATAAGAGATTAGCACAGATAGTATGCGCCTTTATACCCTCTTTGCCACGAAAGCTTTCAATTCTATAAGAGATTAGCACTTTTGAATGGTCTTGTTCTGGTTTATGTGAGGATACTGACTTTCAATTCTATAAGAGATTAGCTGAGGGTTTATTAATCTCATATTTACTACTATTTTCTCCTTTTCTGTTTATAAGTTTTGTTCTCCCCTTTTTCTTTCCAATTTTTATCATTATTAATTCAATCCCTACTAAGTTTAGGAGAGTGAGGGATTCTTCATAGAGGTAATGAGTTTAGGTTAACATCCTACCTCCTAAGGAAATAACATAAAACAACACACACTAACAAAAACGGGACAAAAAATTCAAATTTCCTAGAAATTCCTCCTCTTAGTACTTTATTAATTTATAGAAAGATTTATGAGTTGGTAATACTAATTTATTGTATGAAGTCATATTTTGTCACCATGGGATTTAATGAAACTTTTCTCCTTAGACTTCTAAACGAAACTTCAGCACAAAAAGAAGACAGTTTGGTAATTGTTGTTCCCTCACCAATTGTCTCCGGGACTAATACTGCAATAGAGAGTTTGAGGGCTCAAATTTCCAAGTTGAATTATCCTCTTCCAAAAGTTTACGAAATAGACATAGTTGACTTCAATTCAGCTCTCTCTAAGATTTTAGATCTTCTTTTGCCTTTACCAGAGCCAATAATAAGTGATCTAACAATGGGAATGAGAATGATAAACACTTTGATTCTCTTAGGGATTATTGTGAGTAGGAAGAAGTTCACAGTTTACGTTAGAGATGAGGGTGGGGGAAGTAGGGTTATTTCATTTAATGATGGCATAATGAGGGCTTTGATGAGGGAATACAGTAAGGAGGAAATGAAGTTACTTAACGTACTCCATGAGATGGAAGGAGCTAGTGTAACTGAACTTGCAAAAATGTTAAATAAGAGCGAGAAGACTTTGATAAACAAGGTAGCTGAGTTAAAGAAATACGGGATTTTAATTCAGAAAGGTAAGGATAGAAAGGTTGAGCTAAATGAGTTGGGGTTGAACGTTATTAAACTAAATAGGAGTTTTGTTAGTAGTAGTAGGGGTCTTGGTATCGAAGAGAATGGAAAGGAAGCTGATGTATCTTATTAGAATTATATGAATCAGTAAAGTCTTATACGTTGTTTGCGATGCAAGCTGAGATGTATCTTATTAGAATTATATGAAAAAATGTGTATATAAAGGTGTTAGAACGCTTAGAAGAGAAAAATGGTTAGCAGACGAGTGGTCATTGACTATTTGGAAAAGCAATCTTTATACTAGAATACTTGGTTAGAGTAGTTTTGATACCCCGACCTCTCAAAAGACTTTTCTGTTCTAGAATACTATGGTTAGAGCGTTCTTTATAGTTAACTTAGAAGAGGGTAAAAAGAGGTAAATTTAATCTTATTAGAAATAACCATTAGCTCTTGTTTTACATTAAGTAGAAAGCCATTACATTTGAGTAGTTTACTGAAAAATTAGAGACAAGTAATAGAGATGTGCATGTGTGTATATAACGTTTAATTTTTCCAATGTAAGATAAGGCGTATTCATACTAAACACGCTTCAACTATTTACGGTTACTTAAATTTGAAGAGAACCTATCTCGGTGTTTAAGGGATTTGAGGTAAATTTACGTAAAGTATACATTTGATAGAGCTAAATCATGAAAACCTAGTTTCACCCGTCAAATAACCAGATAAAGAGATACTTCTCTACTTGTGTCGTTCGAAGCTAAACCATTGTCGATCCATTGTATACAAAACAGATATTTCTCTGCTTGTCTTATCCAATAGTGTTAAATAATGGGTTCAGTATTAGCGTAAGCAATCTTGAAGACGCTAATTATCACCTTCAGCGTTAAATAAATAGATAAAAATTTTCACGTTTTCTGACCTTCTTTAAACTACGTAAAAAGGGCAAAAATTCAAAGCATTTAGCTCACAACAAAACGCTAACTGGACAAACTCTCCTATACTGACAAGCTTTACATAGTAGGGGTGAGGGATTGACGACAGGAGGACTATCATCTTCTATACTGTCGATTAACTGATTAACTACTTTATGTATGTATTCGACGTGCTCTCTTCTAACCTCAATGTTTATCTTCTTCTCCTTGTTCATTAGTAATATGGAACTCCTCACCCTAAACCCATTTCTCTCAGCTAAGTAAGCGTAAGCTAGCAACTGTATTCTAAAGTGGTTGTAGAATCTTCTGTGAAATGCCTTAATCTCTATTACACTATCCTCAGTCAAAACGTCAACTATCCCGTTTAATCCACTATCCTTATCCTTTAAATGTACTTCATAATATTTAGGTTCTGGGAAATCACTCACAATTTCCTTTAAATTCACTTTCTTAGCTATCCTCTGACTATTCGTTATTGGCTCTCTCCAACCCATCTTCTTCCTTATCCATGGTATGACCTTACACAGAGTGAAGTCCTTTAAGTCAGTTACACTAACCATTCCTCCAATCCCTCCTTACCTATCACAATCCTTCTCTCCCAATCCCTTATACCTAAAGGAATTATGTGAACTATGTCAGTATTAGTGTCAATAATTAACTTAACCACTCTTATCAAATCCTTAACTCTTTGACTATCTATATCACCTTCAAATGCACTTCTCTGAATCCTCTCCAATCCAAGTTTCTTCAAGTTATTTGCTAGCTTATTCCTCTTACTATCGTCAGAAACGTCATAAACTACCAATAGCTTCACTCACATCACCAACCTAAATCCCTTATATTCCCTTCCTTCCCTAATGCTTGACGCTAACTTCACAGCGTGAGCCCTAATCGCTTGAATTAACGTCTTAGGATTATGATCACTTTCCTCCTTAACGTTCTCCTCCATACCTTTCCTTATTAACTTAGCCAAATTTCCCCTACTACTCTCCTCAATTAAACCTTCCTTAACCTTTAACCTAAAACCACTTCTTAAAGCTCTAACCAATAGGAAATCAATATATGGTTTAAACATTTCTGAGAAATCATATACTAAACTCTCCTTCCCTGGTCTATCCTTGTGTATAAAACCTAAATAGGGATCCAACCCAGCTATAACTAGGTATTTGAAGACGATGCTGTAAAGTATAGCGTAAGAGTAGTTCAAAGCAATATTGAACTGATCAACCCCATCTACATCCCTACCGTCAAATCCAATATCCTTAGGTAGTAGGTGAGATATATTCTGCCAATATATTCTAGCAGCAGTTGGCTCATCCTTCCCTAACAACTCCTTATAATCGTTCTTACTTCCAGTAATTCTAGCCCAGTACTTTAAGTGAACACTCTGATTGAAAATCTTAGAACTTATCATCTCCTCCCCGTATTTAATGTCCTTCTTCACCACAACACACTCGTACTGTGCCTTCTTAGTCTTAACAGTTTCAGTTACAATAGAAGGTAATAGTATTCCCCAAGGCGTATCCCTTGAGTTCAAGAACATTACACTTATACCGTGAGTTAAGGCTAGAGATAAGGCAGTAGTTGAAATCGAACAAGATGCTGTTATCAATATTTCATCAACCTCAGAGGGCGAAATTTCGACCTTCTTATCCCCTTTCTTAATCACTAACATGTTCCTCTTAACGTAAACGTAAGCTCCGTATTCAGATATGACTAACGTTCTCATTATTTTCACCTCTTATTATTACAATAGTTTAGGAAAGGACAAGAGGGAGAGCACGAGACCGGCATACCAGGATCCTTCTCTTGACTTACCATGTCAATGACCTCATCCCTAGCGTCTAAGAACTCCTTCCTAATATCTGGGGAAATGTAAAATACTTCAACCTTAAATTCCGGGGAGTTAATGGTGACTCCGTTAACGTAGATTAGAGCACCGAAGTCAATTGGAAGCTCTAGAGCGCTCTCCAAAGCCATACCGTATCCAGCTAGAGCCAATCTATGAAACTCTTGAGAACTCCCAACCTTCATTTCCACAACCAAGGAGAGTTGCATTATTGCGTCAACTGACAACCTAGAGGATAAACCCAAGGGACTACCATCTACTTTGAATTCGCTGATCACCGGTACAAATGATGTGGAATCTGAGAAGTCACTCAAAAGATCCAAAGCATAAGCTTTGTAAACCTCTTCACAGTACTTAATGAACTGTTGGGGACATACGTTCCTAACAATCTTGTTGCTCCTAAACAGAGTTTCTAGGACGTTCCATGGTTTATAACCAGAAGAAAGGAGTTTAATGACCTCGTTTGATACGTTCCTAACTATCTCGTGAATTGCTTGGCCTAATAGTAGCGAAGCTCTTTGTTCCCCTTGCACTTTTAAGACCTTCCTTAAGTACACATCCCTCTTAGTCTCACAGTATCTATAAGCAACATCAGACATAGAGAGGCCCAAATAACGTCTAGGCTTAATTGGGGGCATGTGATAGTTCCACCCTCTAAGCTCCTCCTCAATAGGGTCCGAGGCCCTATATGAGTGGAGCCTTCGTAACTGTCTAATTATCTGGGACCTCATAATATAATGGCAGTTGTCGAATTTAAAATCCATTTTAAGGGGAGGGGTAAAGGAATTCCCGGCTTTACTAAGGATTAGCCTAGAATTTTGAAAGTTTTCTCTACATGAAGATTAATAATCTAGGTAGGGAAAGATGTTACTCCACCGTTAATGGAAACGGTTACTAGTTTTGAATTTTTTGTCCCGTTTTTGTTAGTGTGTGTTGTTTTATGTTATTTCCTTAGGAGGTAGGATGTTAACCTAAACTCATTACCTCTATGAAGAATCCCTCACTCTCCTAAACTTAGTAGGGATTGAATTAATAATGATAAAAATTGGAAAGAAAAAGGGGAGAACAAAACTTATAAACAGAAAAGGAGAAAATAGTAGTAAATATGAGATTAATAAACCCTCAGCTAATCTCTTATAGAATTGAAAGCAAATTGAAAAATAATGTCTTCAATTGTGATTTGGCCTTTGCTAATCTCTTATAGAATTGAAAGTTTCTAACTGTACGATTTCATTAATTCCGTCCGAAACCTGCTAATCTCTTATAGAATTGAAAGGGTCTAGGGCATCGAAGATACTGGCTATCGTGGGTACGTCTGCTAATCTCTTATAGAATTGAAAGGCACAACAGACAATTAGCTTAGAAGTCACTGACCCTGCCAGGCTAATCTCTTATAGAATTGAAAGGAAATATTGGCATAAACCGAGACATTGTAGACTTCTGGAAGCTAATCTATTATAGAATTGAAAGTTAATACCCGCTACAAGCTTATAATCATCAGTTACGATTTGCTAATCTATTATAGAATTGAAAGAATGCTTTAACACTTCAATATCATCATCACCCACATTGAATGCTAATCTATTATAGAATTGAAAGATTTATTATATTGCGCACGCAATCCCGCGTGAAATTGAAAGAGGCTAATCTATTATAGAATTAAAAGCTACGTAAATTGGGTCAGCCTCTGTCAATGCCGGTTGCCCAGCTATGCTAATCTATTATAGAATTGAAAGATTTTTAGCGTATTGCAAATACGTTGACTGTAAATCGCGCTAATCTATTATAGAATTGAAAGGTGTCTCGTCTCTTGTTATTGTTGTGTCAAGCGCCACAGGCTAATCTATTATAGAATTGAAAGTGGGTGGGTGTTTCTTCTGTACGTTGAATTTTTCTCATGCTAATCTATTATAGAATTGAAAGTTTATTATGCCATACGCTATATCAAGCCAATAAGTTGTCCGCTAATCTATTATAGAATTGAAAGTTGACAGACAAGATCGTTGACAATAAATTCTTCATCTTCTGCTAATCTATTATAGAATTGAAAGATTATCAGCATCATTAGGTCTGGCCCACTCCCCACCCTAGGCTAATCTATTATAGAATTGAAAGGATTTAGTCTGCTCATTAGGTTCAAAGTCGTAAAAAACTGCTAATCTATTATAGAATTGAAAGAACACGCTTGTGATGAACGCATCTATTGCTGTAATTTGTGCAGCTAATCTATTATAGAATTGAAAGATTATAATCTTTGACAATTTCTTTCTCACATTCAAATCCATGCTAATCTATTATAGAATTGAAAGAAAAATGTCAACTATGGAGGAAATTATGCCAATAAAGTGCTAATCTATTATAGAATTGAAAGCAGCCTAACCCCAACTATCCGTTTACATTTTCTGTCATAGCTAATCTATTATAGAATTGAAAGAACAGAAAGACGAAAACAATAATCACTAACAAAAAAAGCTTGCTAATCTATTATAGAATTGAAAGGTCCCTGGGGGGCCATGTAACAGAACAATCTGAAATGGATTGCTAATCTATTATAGAATTGAAAGGAATTATCGGATGAACCTGAACTATCACCAGAACCGGACCCACGCTAATCTATTATAGAATTGAAAGTTTAATGTACTACCAGCGTATGCTTTTTGAGATGTACTAGCTAATCTATTATAGAATTGAAAGACGGCAAATTACGTTTATGAAACGCATAGATATTCATTCGTGCTAATCTATTATAGAATTGAAAGTTCACCATTATTGTGTTCTCTTGCTTCTGATAACTCAGCTAATCTATTATAGAATTGAAAGTCAGCAGCGGCAATAAGGCAATTAATAATAGATAACTTCCGCTAATCTATTATAGAATTGAAAGATAATTTACACTAACTTTACACTAACACACACGGCGTGCTAATCTATTATAGAATTGAAAGGTCATCTGCAAGATTACAAAACGTAAAACAAAAAATAGCTGCTAATCTATTATAGAATTGAAAGATACTGTAGCTGATGCAGCTGTACCTGTAGCCGCACTACCGCTAATCTATTATAGAATTGAAAGTAAGTCCAGCTGGTTGAATCAATGCTGATCCACTTCCAGCTAATCTATTATAGAATTGAAAGTAATTTATCAACCGTCTGTTATTTTTCTGGTTTCGTGGTGGGCTAATCTATTATAGAATTGAAAGATCTAATGAATTACAGTTGGAAGGTAGAAAGCACAGGTAGCTGCTAATCTATTATAGAATTGAAAGACAGTTTGTCAATGTCGTGAAGGAGAAGTTCTGGTATTTGGCTAATCTATTATAGAATTGAAAGAATTTTCAGTTTCTACGGTGTACCAAAAAGCGATATTGACTGCTAATCTATTATAGAATTGAAAGAGTAACGACTCAATGTTGTATCCAAATTCTCTCCTAATAAGCTAATCTATTATAGAATTGAAAGTCGTATTTGCTGTCCCTAATCCTAACGCTATAGTACTGGCTAATCTATTATAGAATTGAAAGTAAAAGCATCTATTTGGAAACTCTTGCTTTAGCTAATTCCGCTAATCTATTATAGAATTGAAAGAGTATCAGCTAATGTGAGTTTGTTATTGTTGTTCTGCTTGCTAATCTATTATAGAATTGAAAGCAGCGGTGCCTTCATTTTTCAAAACTCATTCTCTTCATGCTAATCTATTATAGAATTGAAAGATTACGAGGTATATTACACTCCCACCTATCACCCTAACTGTGCTAATCTCTTATAGAATTGAAAGCAAGTTCTTAGCACAGTAGCGGTAGAGAAACCATAACTTCTAGCTAATCTCTTATAGAATTGAAAGAAAAACGATTGGAAATGGAAGGGGACTTTCACCCCCTTAATCCCCATAAAGTTAAAAATAACGAGATTTCAACATTAGGTAAGATTTGTGAGTCCCTTCGTAATTATACAAAATTTTAACTAATTAGGTATTACTATAAGTATGGGCAACACTTTACTTAATTAACAATATCATTTACACTCGTATTTAGTGGATAGTTATAAATGCAAGTATTTCAAATGCATGAAATTACTCCTCCGCTATCATATCATTAGTGAACGTTACCTAAAAAAGTGTAAGGACTAAACCCCATCCTTCTTTGCGTTGTTATACATTAGTTAACTAAAAAAGTGAATATAAAATATTTCTTATTTATTTATTGGGTATGTGTATATATGTACACATGCATACATGCATATATAATAATAAATAGAATCTATTCTAGTTTTTTCCTTTCTTCAAACGTTTTCAACTCCTTGGCTATATCTGGATTTTCATCAAACACTTCCTTCAACAACTCACCGATCTTATCGTGAGCATAATCTATCCGTATTTTGTTATTTTCTTCCTTCTTCACAACCACATATTCATTTAATAGACCAGCGTGGGCTATGAAATTCCTCTTTAAGCCCTCTTTATCATCCCTCTTCTCCTCATCCTCAAATTTTGACTCTCTAGCGTAAAGTTCCGAATATAACTTAGTCTCACCAACGTTCATCTTCTTTGAAAGCGTATAAATTATGTTCAACTCCCTATTAATGATGATATAAGATATAGGAGAAAACTTGGTAAACACTTTCTCACTAAATTGCTCAACATCTTCTTTCGTATTCCCCTTCACATTACTGCATGCGTAATCGTAGATTACATCAATCCAGGCTGGATCTGGCTCAAACTTCTCATTTATCGTTATGGTATTATTCTCTATCGAAACAGCTCCTACCAATTCCCTATAATAGTCCTTCCTTTCCTCTTTTCTACAAATTTCAATAGCAAGTAGTGGTGCATTATACCTTAATGACTTAATTAAAAGCCTCTTCCTCTCATTATCCTTATACTTACCCTCTCTAATTTGACTTAGATCAAAAGTTCTCTTCCCTTCATACTTAGATATTTCAATGTAAGTGTACTCTTTCTGAAACACAGTTGGTATATAGTTAATTACCTTAAACTTTAAATCGAGTAAGGAGGTTAAGTTATATAATACACGCAATACCAATGCCGGTAAATAATTCACTCCGTGAGTAGTGTCTAATATTACCTCATCGTCATTAACGTCTCTTAACTCCTCATAAAGTCTTTGAACTAGGAGAGTTTCAACAATAGATGAATAAATATATGAGGGTAAATTATCCTTCTTTTTATCTTTAAGTCTAATCTTACCGTACTCATAATTACCAATCTTTCCTATTGCGGGGATAACTATCACACTCAACCTTTGATTATTATCTGCAACCACTTCGCCTACGATACATTTTATGTAATTTTCCACCGCACCAATCCAATCGCTGTAACTCTTAATATTATCACTCAAATTATTACCTAATATCTTTTGAAAACAACTATTCGCAACCTTATTTCTTACAGGATTGGAAGTAGGAGTGAGCACAGAATCTTGAACTATGATGATTATTTTCGACCCTTTCTCGTAAGTGGCAACAGTGGTAAAGCTCCTCTTAGGAGTTTCTTCGTAATTTGTCCAGTAATTTACCTCACTCCATCCAGATGGGTCTCCATAAGTTGAAACGTAAACTACCATATGAAATAGTAGAAAAAGAAATAAAATATATATATTTTACTTCTTCCAGGTGAGGACAACACTTTCATGAGACTTATTCTTATCATATTCATCATTACCTCCCTCTCCCCACTAAATACGCTTCTAAGAATCAACTCGTTAGTATATTCTAAGGGAAGCTACAGAGGATAGATTTACTAAACGTAATTTCTCCTACTAAAACATCTTATGCTCAACATTTAACCGAACAAAACCATTATGACCTAATGGCTTGTCATTCAAGTAAACCACCTTATCCATAAAGTATTTTTGAAATCCTCTCAATAGTATTCGTGAGAACTATTTCCACCTTCGTTTCCAGCCCCAGTTTTAGGATATCCTCCTTGATAGTATTCATGTAATACTTTACGTAAATTTACCTTAAATCTCTTGAACACTAACCTAGATTCTCTATGAAAAGATTTAGATAGTCTAAAATAATTGAAGTGTACATAGTATAAATATACCTTTTCTTGAATTGGAAAAATTAAACGTTATACACTATACCTAATTTTCAGGGAACTACTATTCCGTCTCTTTTTATAACGTAACATTAAAAACTTTTTAGGTAAGAGTGGTATCTCTAATATCACAAGGATAGTATATGATAAACCAAACACGAAATTATGTTAATTAGGACTGTTCTTGTCTGTTCCTTTTTTAGTCTCTATTATAACGTAACCAAACCCATTAGCTCTCCCGGTTCCAACTCCCATTATTTGTGCATGGGTTAAAATCTTCACAAAGTCCTCTAGGGCTTCCCTTTTAACCTTACTCTTTCTAATGAACTTTGCATAACCAATTATCCCGGGTAACCATTTCCCATCATAATAATACCATATTCTCTTTACTGTTTCAATATTGTTGTGAGATTCATAGAATGCATAACCTAACCTTATCGTGGTTTTTCCATATTTTTCTCTCAGAATTTCATATACGTTAGTTGAGAAAATTATAGGAGGGATTGGGCTAAATCTCTTAATGTTCTCTCTGTCAACTCCAGCGATTCTTGAAAATGGATCATTAAAAATGGTAGGTGAGATAAACTTTATATAAAGATAATCATAATTCACGGGGTAACTAACGTCAATTTGCTCATATCCTATAACTTTCACACTAACGTCGAAATTTCCGTACTTAAACTTAATGCTTGTGAACAAGTTCGCTAAAGCTTGCATAAGATCCTTTTGTAAATCGCTCCTTATTCCAACAAGGAAATAATATTCCCCTCCAATCTGAATCGAAGGTATTTGATCATCCTTATTATTATTATTCCTACTAAACTTCTTAGGGTAGATCGCTTGTGTTGGAAATTTCTCATCTCCTCTTAAGAGTGGTGTAATTCTTATGGGTTTAGGAGTTGGATAGGAGGGATTTTCAAATACATCAGTAAATGAGGGATTAGCGTTTATTAATAAGCTTTTTACGAATTTACCAGTGTAATCTGACGTGATGAACGGTGATATCATGACTTTTAATTTGTGCAGGGTATACACATACTACTATAAGTCTCATCCTTTAATATACTCATCGGATGTGGGACATTTCCATGAACTACCATCTTATTGGCAAATTATACGGGAGTTTTCACAATTAGCCTATAAGGGCACAAAATTAGAAGTTGAAGACTATCTAAGAGATATTTGTACACTATGATTACTATATTTTTTAAGGTAATCATTATAAACCTTGTAACCTTTTATACGAGAAGACAGTATTAGCGGTATAAGTTTACTCCTTGGATTAGGTCATGATAATAAGGATTCTACTATTAATACCATAAAAGAAGAGACAAGAGACCAAAGTACCATTATGTAACTAACTAAAGTATTAAGGAAAAGCTAGGTAGATGCGTAAAACATGTTGAATGAACTTTTACTATTAAAGGCTTAGATTAGATATAAAACAAAGTGAGAGTGTAGTAAAAGGTGCTTAAGTTGAATGGGCATATAATCTCCAGAGCGTAGAGATAATCCTTGACAAATCTTATGAAGATAGTCACAGACTCAACAATTTTGAAGGAGAAACTCAAAGTTTCACTGCTAAATTCAACAATGTCTGATAAATTCTGAACAGCTTATGTTAGGCATGGAGAGAGTATCTATGGATAGATTTACCTAAGCAAATATCATTTTTTGAGTCCAAAGACAAACTTTTCTAGTGTAGTTAACCACACTGACCGATACTGCGTTTGTTAAGTTATTGATTATTGTATAGCATGCGAGAAGTATATTGCTAATGAGTTTCAGCATGATACTTTAGTTAACTAAAATAAGGGAATATCGTAACTTACGTCGTTGAACATTATAGTGAACTTTCTAGGGATGAAATTGACTCAAATGAGGATTAGTAAAGGGGAATGCATTCAATTTAAGAAAACTCAATATAATATAATTTTACTACTAATTATCAAATAGGATGACAATATACAGACCTTAAATAATACACTATCTAGTAGATGCAACTTAGTTGCACATTATCTCAAAGTAGACGTAATACGAGAAAGTATATTATGGAAAAAAATAAGGGATGAGGTTAGGTTCAGAAAAGTTTTTAACTTATTCCTCTATATTTAATATGATTATGTATAGAGAGTTACTTATGAAGTCAATGGATATCCTTAAATTTACTGACGCTATAAAAAGTGCTAAGAAAACTTCTCCACAAACATTTATATTCCATTCTGTATCAGTGGGCACATTAGCATTAGCAATATGTGAGGAAATTGGAAAAGTATTCCCAGATGACATGAAAAGATTACAAGACTTATATAATGTAGATGATTTCAGAAGCTTATGCTACTTTTCAGGTTTCTTTCACGACTGGATGAAACTATATTCTGTAGAAGAAGAGGGAAGGTTCAAAATTCAACCAAATGCTATGAATAACGCAAAGGAACTTGCTAAACAGACCGGAATTCAAAAATCAGAGTTGTTAATAGAGCACTTAGCAACTTATGCAGAAGGTCACGTTGTGAATAGAGATGAAATTCCACTATGGATTTCAGTAAAAATTGCGGATATGCTAATGATAAGCGATATAACGAGCGTTACCGACGTCTTCGAATTCGCTAAGAGTGGTAATTATAGGGATGCAATAAAAGAATTAGAGGATAGTTATGGTTTTCATCTACATTATATTAAGTCATCAGATAGACTATTCGTCCTTCTAGCTTCAGAAGACATCGTAAATAAAGTAATCAATGGTAGGGCTCTAATCTCCTATAAAGATGGAGTAGTTTACTTGACGAGAGCTAATGACAAAATTAGCTTGAAGAGTATTTACAATATATTCTACTCAAGAATACACGGGGGAACCGATATAAATAAAGATATAAGTGAAGCTAGTAAAAGGATTGAGGAATGTATAAAACTAAAGGAGGAAGTTTGGACAAATGTGAATGTAGGTAAGTACGAAGTCTTATATAACAAAGATGGTAAACCTAAACAAGTGAATGTAGTATTTCCTAGTAAGAAATGCAACTATTTCGAAGATATTGTAGGACTATTAGAACCAAATGTTAAGCTTAATGTAGCCTTGAAAGTTATTAGTGATCTGAAAGATGATATTCCTTACGCCGTTTTGGCATATTTTCTTGAAAAATTCTCCTCAAAAGATGACGAATACATTAGAAAAGCCTTAAATATAAAGGATAAGTTCCCCAAATATATCAATAGTATTGGAAATAACGTTGATCTTTACATCAATAAACTTATCGAAGCATTGAAAAGTAGATATTCCTCTATGTCATCCCCTTGGGATAATACCTTGTTATCATTTGTGAAAAAGAGTTTCACCGGTAGTGATATGGTTGATGACCTTCCGTCCATTAACGTATCTCCTAAAAACTATTGTACCGTTTGCGGAATGCCGATTTACGAGGATTCAGTGAGATTTAAGGAATACAATGAATTGTTAAAGGGCAAAACTGAAATATGGATCCCTAGGGAAAGGGGTTTAGCTGAAATAGATTCAATAAGAGATAGTTGGGCCATATGTC
The DNA here is from genome assembly GCF_009601705.1 of Sulfolobus sp. E5-1-F. NCBI lineage: Archaea > Thermoproteati > Thermoproteota > Thermoprotei > Sulfolobales > Sulfolobaceae > Saccharolobus > Saccharolobus sp. E5-1-F. The sequence goes on from NZ_CP045687.1 coordinate 946,160, forward strand.
CAATCTGTAACTATGAGGCAAAGGAAATGAAGAGTGAGATGTTACCTCCTTACATAATAGTCTCATTTTATCCTGCAATACCAATAGATCTACTGAGAAGCCTAAGCTTTGATTCCAGTAAACTCTATTCTGATTTCACAAAGGAGGATAATAAGAAGACTAGGCTAAACCCAATTTATAATGATGTTATGACGGACAAAAGCTTCAAACAGATCTATGAGGAAGCAGGAGGAGATATAATAAGAAGAGAAGATGTGACGAATAGTTCTTCAAAGAATGTTAAACCAGATTACCTAGGTTCAAAGATTGTAATTGGCTTAAAGGATGTATTAGGAGAAAGAATATCGACTAGATTAACTAAGAATGAGTTGAATATGTCTTTATCAATAGTTCCATTTATCTCAATTGTCTATTTAGGAGCTCCCTTGTTCATATCATCTAATATTTACGATTTTCCATTAGTCACAAGGAACTTTACAGTAATGTCTGATATAAACTACAATTGGGTAAAGGGAGATGATAATTACTCTACTTTACTCTTGTTATTATCTTATAGGGCTAAGTACTCTGCATTAAAGAATTATTCAACCAAAAACGAATTTGAAAATAACTTAAACTCGATGGTAAATGAAATGGATTTGTACGCATCTGTGGATAAATCCCTTTCCATAATTTCAACCGGGATGGCGGTTGATGATAAATTTTTCTCTAATATTAAATTTTTTGCTAGATTTCTTAACTTCTCGTTAGAAAAGGTGTCCAAGATGGGTGAATCGTTCTCCAGGTCGTTAGGTATAATATCAAGTATATTAAATGAAGTAATAAAAGACAAAAATCCAAGTAAACATGACGTAATAGGTTTCCTAAGGGATGGTATAGATATCTTTTTTAAAACCACAATAATAAAGGAAAAGGAAGATAGGGTAAACATAGCAGCTAGTACTGCACTAAATACCCTACAAACCAAATACTCCATAGGTGACGAAATGTCTAAAAGAATATATCCTCATATAAGGGATATTTTTTCTAATTTATACGAAATAGAGGAGAAAAGTGATCGTAGCTTGGCTATATCCATATCCAATTCGATCGTGAATTGGTTATACGTTTTATTCCTATATAAGAAAAGTGGTGAGAGTTCATGAAAGCAGAGGAAGCATTCAAATCCATATTTGGAGTAGAAGTAGAAAAGGTAAAACAATATTTTTCTGATCTAAGTAAAGAAGATCCTAAAAGTGTGGTACCACAAGGTAAGGTAATTAACGTATATCTAGTAATAAGGGCAAATAACGAGCTACTAATAAGGCATGAAGGAGGAGAGGATATATCACTAGGAACATTTGAAAATGAGAAATATCCCATAATATTATACGACAAGTTCCAGTCAGCTTACAGAAGAAAAGAACTAGAACTATTGAGAGCTAACTATATTGCAAAGAAAGTAGAGGTGAACAAAATAAGAGGAAAGGACGACGACTGGTTCTGTGCCTTAAGGCCAACTGCTGCGGTTAAGAAACAAGAAGAAAGAATGGGTGGGTTATGTGGAGAGTGCCCAGACTGTATGACATTTGGATTTGCAGTAAGAGAAGGAGGAAATTACAACGTAAAGAGTAGAATTGAAGGCGACTTACTAATATCTACAACACCAGAATCTAAGAGTGTAGTTGTTAGAACCTTCAATGCAGTTGACGATATTAAAAAAACCACCTTAATTGGAGGAGAAGAGGAGGGTGCAGGGAGAACTGGAGCACTGTTCAGATACTCATTAGTAAAGGAAGGTACAATATTTGTAGGAAAAATTGCTATGAAGGATATTGGCTTAAACGACTTCCTAGTGAAAATTGCAACCCTATCAACTATTAGCAAATTAGGAGGAAGGACCACTGACTTCGGTAACGTAAAAGTCTTCATTCCGGCCATAATGTTTAGCACTTACGAAATATCCTCAAGCTACGACATATTTACCAAAGTTAAAGGCAAGGAAAATGTTGAAGACTTAATACAAATAATAAATAGACACTTAGAAGACATAAAGAAAGGAGTATTAGTAACATCTAAGGACTTCTCTGAAAACATACAGAAGATATTGTTTGACCAAAACGGTATGTTAGATAGTGACATAGTACTAAAAGCCTGGGAGGAGGCAAAGAACTTTAAGCTATCAATAGAGTCGTCCACCAGATCTAAGAAGTGAGAGGTAATGCTCTATAAAGTAACATACAAGTTAGAAGGCATTCTAATTTTTTCTACTGAAGTCAGACCTATGATCAGTAGAGGAAACCCGATGGGCTCTTACATATCCCCGCTACCCTACATTCACAATTATCCAATAATCTACGCAATCAATGGCAAAAGTTGTGAAGCCTACTTCGTTTTCCCCTCATTACACGAAAGCTACTACGAAGAAAGAAAACATAAAGGAGAAAAATTAAACTACACCACAGTTAAGGAAATATTGGATAACGCCAAAAAAGGAATAGGCTTTTATCCCTTTCCCCTAATACCTAAGAAAATAGTCACCTCATCTTTCCTAATGTCGGCAGAATCGTGGAGCTATGGTTTATTAACGAGATCGCCAACTAAGAACGTATTTCCTAGATTAACCAGTTACACTGCATTTATGCCGGAGTCTGAATTTGTAAGCTATCTAGTAACTGATGGCAAATTCCAAATACCGGAATGGATAAGAATAGGCAAAAAAAGATGGGGAATAATGAAAATCAACGCGCAACCATTGGAAATTAAGAAAGTTAATGAATTACAACAATGTGTAACCTCATTCCCTATTAACGTAAATGATGCCGAATATTTCGGTTATAAAGTTATAAGTTACTCCAAATTACTTGAGACTCCTTCCCTTGAGGAAGGAATAATAGGATGGGCTAACTTGGAAAAATGCCTAGAAATAGTTACTAAATACGAAAGAATAACCCTTCCAATACCTAAACCTTTTTTACCTGAGGTATAATTTAATGAGTGAAGTACAGCTTAAAGTACCCGCAGTTTATCTACCTCTAGGAAATCTGAAGATAAACGGTATTCAATTAAGGAAATTTCAAGAAGACCTATTTTACGAACTTGACAATTCCAGAAAAATCTTATTAGAAGCCCCAACAGGCTCTGGAAAAACCTTCTCTATCATAGTCCTCCTATCGAAACTAGTATTCCAAGGCTCAAAATTACCCATTATTGGAATATACCCCTCTAGAGTACTAGTTTACGATCAAAAGAAGTCAATAATTAATACGCTTAAGGACATGGGATTCAAGGAGGAAAAGGAGGACTATTATTTCACAGGGCAGTCAAGAATAAGCAACCTACAAAATTGTGGAAAATACATGGTAAAAGGAGAGGATAACACGTGCGAAAAGAACATTAGCTTAGTTTTAGTGGATTTGACAAGTGAAACTAATAAGAAAGCTTATGACATTTTACAAAATTTGAAAGCTAGTGACTACTTGATAATGTTAACAGTACCAGAGTACCCATATATGTATATTTCTCATATAGGTAAAGTGGAGGATTTCAGCAGAGTAATAGAAGCAGTAGCGAAGGGAAAAGTGAATAATTTACAAATAAGGAAAAGTAACATAGAACATATATTCAATGAGTTTACTAAATACTTTAACGGATATTTCTTTATAGATGAGTATCACTTATATACTGGGCTTGCTAGAGCTTCACTTTACACTTTGATAAGAATGATAGACGATTTCAACTCCTCGCAACCAATACACAAGTTCGTTTTCTCATCAGCCACACCGTTAAGTGGTATTCATGTGGATAAGGTAATAAGAGCCCAAACGTTCCCTAATGGGTCTAAAATAAGAAAGGACACGACGTTAATTTTCCACTTAACAAACAAAACTAACGCACAAGAGGCACTAGTAGATTACGTAACGTCATTACAAACAAATGGCAGAAGAAGTAATAGTAACAACAATAGAAAAGTTGGAATAATAGTTGATAGAGTGTATTATATAAGTAAAATTTGTGAGAAGATACAAGCTGCTGTTGTTTGGGGACTAGATAGAGATTATGGTCTTTGTAGAAAAAGCTCAGACATTAAAAATGAAAAAGTAATAGTTGGAAATAGCGCAATATCGTTTGGCATTGATATTCCAGATCTAGACGAAGGGTACATTCATTCCCACGATGCGGAAACCGCCATACAGAGAATAGGAAGGTTTGGAAGACATGGTGAAGGTAGTGCTGAAATTCACATTTTCACTACCGCTAAATATAGCGTCGTCAACTTCTTAAACTCAGTAAAGGATAAACCCCTCTCCCTTTTCGAATATGTCGATGTCATCAGAAAAGTCTTCAAAAGTAGAGAAGACGATAAGTTAGATCAGATTCCACTATCCAAGGAGAGGTCTGAAATAATATATAAGACATATGAGTATCTAAAGCTAATTTCACAGTCCTCAGAAATGTTACAAATAAAAGGTTATACCCCACCCCAAGTATCTGGATTAATAAAACTAAGGCCATCAGCCGAGGATTACTTCAAAGTATTTGCATATAGACCAGGGAGAATAGTTGGAAAATGGTGTAATGGAAATGAGGATGACCTCTTCACTCTAATAAGAAACTTCGAATACGATAAGAACAACGGATGTTTTAAGGAAACCCCATCCAGACAGAACCCAGAGGTTTACTTGGAGAACATTCCCCAGAATAAATTCTACTCATTTCTCGAATTCGACCAAATATCTAAGCCATTAATAAACATTAACGGATTAACATTAAGGTTGAACGTAATAAAAGGACTAGAGGATTCGTACGTTTTAATAATAACGGAAGACGATATGAAAGGATTATGGGACGACTTTTACGAAATGGCTAGATTAGTAGCAAGTTACGCCTCAGCATTTGTATCCTGCTATAAGAAAAATAGGAGAATTAATAACAGACAAGAATACGAATGTGATAGTGTTGATGCATTGTTACTGTTCATATAATTAACTGAAGTAGCATTCCATTTATTTATATATTACTAAAAAGGAGTAGCTAGCCGTGAATATTTACACAGTATGTTTGCCGAAACAAATATTACTAAAAGGGGAGTAGCTAGAATAATACTTTCCGTAAATTCACCTCAAATCCCCTAAACCTTAAACACTAAGGTATATTCTCTGCAAAAAGATTTAAGAGTTGCAAAGTTTAATCGCGTATATGCTATATACAATAGCTTTGGAAAAATCAAACGTCATAGTCGTTCTCAAGAAACTACTAACGACAAGTCCACTATACATAATATTACGCCAATCACTTAGGCTTATAGACATATGGCGAAAAAGCCTTGAATTCAACTATACTCTTCTTAAGCTCATTAGCCTTAGCGTAAATAACGCTCCTCAACTTCCTCTTACTCATCATTTCATAAAAATTCCTAGTGATAGCAATTAAGGACTTCGACTCCAGATAACCCTTCCTATCAATGTCAATTGAAAACTTATTCACTGACGAAATGACAACGTGAATACCAAAAGGCTTAAACATTTCAGAAAAATCATAAGTTAGAGAAACCCTCCCAGGATAATTCTTATGCATAAAACCATAATACGGATCAAGACCAGCCGACATCAACGCGTGAGTACAAATTCCATAAATTAAAGAATAGATATAATCAATACTCCTATTAATAGGATCATCATTCCTAGGCTTTCTACCCGGAAATTCCTTGGGGAGAAACTTCCTCAACTCCTCCCACATCGCCTTACTCAACTCCGCCTCAGCTAGCCTTAACGAATCAATATCCTTCACCTCACCAATCTTCCTCACATCAACATTTGAAATATAAACCTTATGAATATACGAAAAGTACTTCGCTACATTATACATACCCTTAATTTTACCCTCTATAAAAGACCTCGCAATAAACAAACCTTGAGAATCGGAAATATTATATTGAGCCTTCCTAATCTCAGAAATTGACGTCAGAAAAGGAGGTACCAACACAACATCATATCTCTTCCCGTGAATTAGAACAGGAGCGTTAATTGAGGACAAGAAAAGCAGAGTTCCACTATCAATAACCACCTCACTACCTATAATAACAAGCATATCCACATCTAACGTGCTAAACTCCTTAACACCCTTCGAAGTCTCGACAATTAAATCCGAACCCTTCCTCGTTACCTTAGCCTTCTTTATAATTAGTATCATCAATATAAGAGAAGATAATTTGAATATATAAGTATATTATATATAGAGAGAGAGCTACAATAATATCTCCCTCTTCACCTCAATTACAATAGTAGTTAATAACACCTATAGTCATGTCTAAGACGCTTCTTTAACTCATCAAAATCATCAAGACAGTTAATCACACCTATACTGATGAGTTTGTAAAACATACATGCCAACAACTTCCTCTTGTGTTGTGAACTCTATACTGATGAGTTTGTAAAACTCTCTTCACCTAAATTGCAACCTTCACTCTGTTCATAAGCTACAACAATTAGTTTCATCAATATAGTATACCTTACGTCATTAACATCATCCCAGGTTATTAGTAATCAGTACCATCAATCCAACGCTTTCTGATACACTCTTAACAACACAAAAAACATCAATCCAAGACTTAGTCCATTTTTGACAATTTCTTCCGGCCTTTAAAGTAGGCATCAACATAACACTATACAACAGCTACTAATATGAGTCCTAAAGACTTGATACTATCAACATAATTAATAATACTATAAGTTAACGCTTTTCATGGCCCTTAGTGTCAATCATTAAATATAACACTATAAGCCAATACTATATGCTGTTGATAAAGGACTCGAAGAGGATATTATCAATATAACACTCTGAGGTTCAAAATCAGCACAACTGCTGTCCCTTCCTGCCGTATCATAACACTCCGAGAGATTTACTAGTTACAGCCCAACTTACCGAAAAGAGTTTAAAAATAATACTTGTTTCCTCACCTTATCTATTTTACCAAAAATTATCGAAAAGATATCATTAATATAACATTTATATTTTCGTTAATTTTATCATTATATTTTAATAACTAATATTATTTAGTACTTTACGCAAATTTACCTTAAATCACTTAAATCTTAAATAATAATGTAGATTCTCTTTAACGAGATTTAAGTAACTATGAATAGTTAAGGCGTACATAGTATAAATATGCCTTAATCTTACATAGGGAAGATTAAACATTATATACTACACCTAATTTTCAGAAAACTACTAATCATTATAGGGAAGAAAGAGAGAGGCAAAAGATGAAAAGAGTTAGTATCATTAATATATAAGTGATTCCGCATTATGCTAGTATTATAATCTCACAGCTTACTGACGTATTATTAATAATATGATACTCGATATAAGCAATTTGAACGCCTTTGAAATATTTATATAATAATTCTCTCTATATTAATAAAATATTCTATTATAGAATTGTGATAGAAGTTCTGAATAACTTCATCACTTGTTCTTTAAGATAAATAAATTTCGGGTAAAGTAATTTTTCCCTATTCCTCTTTACGTTTATAAACGTGAAAATTCCCTCAATTTTAGGCAAAATCCCCCTTCAAGACCCTTACGTTAGACCATTTTAGGTATACCCTAAAATTTCCTAAAGTCCCCTTCCACACCCTAGATGAATCTTTAGGGTATGGAAGAGAGAGTAATGCTTATAAATAGGGAAATTCAAATAATTTTTGATGATATCGAGGGTCAGTAACAACGAAAAGAAACTAAAACCGTAGGTGCATGATTCTTCTGGGTCTAAGTAGCCAGTAACAACGAAAAGAAACTAAAACAAAGTATTTGCCAAAACGCGGAGCAAGTAACGAAGTAACAACGAAAAGAAACTAAAACTCCTTTGACCGGCTGGAATAGGTGGGTCTGCCATGTAACAACGAAAAGAAACTAAAACTTGTAACCTTTGGACAGAACAGCACTTAGCCTATGTAACAACGAAAAGAAACTAAAACGATGTTCATTGTCACTCACTGAAGCTTTAAAATAAAGTAACAACGAAAAGAAACTAAAACAGCTATCGCTAATTTCTTACAAAAGTATGCTGATAGTAACAACGAAAAGAAACTAAAACTCTTTGTTATTGGCGACTTAAATAGCGGAAACAAAGTAACAACGAAAAGAAACTAAAACTTGAGCCGGCTGAGCAAAAATAATAGCGTCTTTGTAACAACGAAAAGAAACTAAAACGAACTGAGTTCACTACTCTGTGTGCTACGTTCCACGTAACAACGAAAAGAAACTAAAACTATTGCGCGCACCTTTTTGCGGTGTCGGCTCCTGTAACAACGAAAAGAAACTAAAACAAATTAAAATATGATTTCCAAATATAAATATATTCGTAACAACGAAAAGAAACTAAAACTCTAAGAAGCTTACTATATCTTTTAGCCCAATAGCGTAACAACGAAAAGAAACTAAAACGTTAGCTAGTACAATAGATGCAGTTCCTATCGTGAGTAACAACGAAAAGAAACTAAAACTGGGGGAATGTTGGGGATCAAGGTATATTGTACGTAACAACGAAAAGAAACTAAAACCTACCAGCAATACACGAGGCACACCATTCTCCATGTAACAACGAAAAGAAACTAAAACACACTCTTGCCAGCGTACATACTCTCCTCTATCAGTAACAACGAAAAGAAACTAAAACGTACGCCAAATAAATGTAACCATTTTGTATGCCTTCTGTAACAACGAAAAGAAACTAAAACTATATTCCTGCATTTTCTATCCGATATTGGACAGGTAACAACGAAAAGAAACTAAAACTTACAAAGTTTTACGATGCTTACGTACAGCAGTGTGGGAGTAACAACGAAAAGAAACTAAAACACCTCTACCTCATCATATCTACGGCCAACTTTAACATGTAACAACGAAAAGAAACTAAAACTAATTGCACTTTCTTTAGATTTGAGTAACATTATAAGGTAACAACGAAAAGAAACTAAAACTATGAACTAGAGATTATTCAAGGTGCAGGATAAATGTAACAACGAAAAGAAACTAAAACTTCACCCAAGTATATAATGAGAATATAAAATATAAGTAACAACGAAAAGAAACTAAAACCTGGTGGTGGTGGATGAGCACACTTTACACGTGTAACAACGAAAAGAAACTAAAACCCAGGGCTACATAACTACACTAAGGGGGCTTAACTGTAACAACGAAAAGAAACTAAAACGCTTTTATCGTTCAAAAACGTGTAAAGAGTGCTCATCGTAACAACGAAAAGAAACTAAAACTTCCACTGAGATTTATGGGAGTGTTCTCATGCAGTCATCTTATTCGAGAACTGTTAGTAAATTTATATCAGATCATCTCTAATATACTGTACTGCCCTCAAGTAAGTCTCGTTTAAGGGCGTTATCTCCCTAGAGAATACGTGAGGATACATAACGTTCAACAAGGCCAAGCTATATTCCACCATCCTCTGACTCCTATTAACAGCCCTAGTATCCCTAGCTAACCTAGCAAGATGAGACCTACACCAAGAATTATGGCTCTCCACAATGTAAGTGTACTTCTTACTAGCTACGCGTTTATCAAGAACTTGATAAACACAGTAGTGATCAGTATAGTTTATCCCACTCCTAGGTAACCAGCTCAAGAGGAGACGGAAAGTCCCATAACTTCTGTCCCCAGACTCGTAAAAAGGTACCCCATCAGAAAGAGCAGTCCAAATCCAGAGATCCGCTCTAACCTTCCCATGCCTAACACGAAGATAAGTCCAGAACTCGTCAAACACTGTAGACTTAGCAGTGAAACCCTTGAGTTGACCCCTCAATATTACCAAGCTCGTGAAGGCCTTTGTTCCAATCCTCTTCATTAGGCTGTAGATAGTAGTTAATGGTTTTCCCTCAACTCTTGATATCGCCCTCATGCTCATCCTGTTCAAGTACTCCTTTAAGATTCTCTCCCTTTGTTTTCTATCCATTCTGTGCTTCAACGTGTTGTAAAACGTTCTTCCACACGCTTTACACTTGTATTTTTCTTTCCCTCTGGATGAGCCGTTCTTGACTACTCTGTTGGAGTTGCATGATGGGCATGTTGGTCTCTTCTCCCTTCTCCTTCTTATTCCCACTTTCTTCACGTAGTAGTATAGTGTTGATGGTGGGATTCCTATTTTCGTGATCTGAACTCCCAAGGAGTATGCTGCTAACGCTAGTGCAAGATCCTTTAGCTCGTACTTTCTTGGCTTAAGATTTAAATTTCTTAAAATCAAAAGTATTAGTTGTGCGAGGATTACGGGATCCATCTGTAATAGCCTCACAGAGAATCTCGTAATCCTCGCACATAAACCTTATTCTAGAGACCGTCCTTAGCGTTCTAATTCCTTAACCTATAGGTTAAGATGAGTAATTATAAAAATTTCTAGTCTGATATAATTTTACTAATACTTTTCGAATAAGATGACTGCATGAGAACACTCCCAGATTTATTGCTAGAGTTTCAGCTTGTTCTGTAACAACGAAAAGAAACTAAAACATTTTTCAAGATGGTTTGAATGTTCTCCTTCAATGGTAACAACGAAAAGAAACTAAAACAGAAGTGCTTAGTGTCTCAGAAGTACCAGCAATAGAGGTAACAACGAAAAGAAACTAAAACCTAAAATCAATTTTGGAGAATAAAAGCTAGGGACCTGTAACAACGAAAAGAAACTAAAACTGGAAGCAAGGAGTCAGTTCGATAGGGGCACAAAGGTGTAACAACGAAAAGAAACTAAAACTTATTTCCGCCTTAGATACTATCATTCGACAAATCAGTAACAACGAAAAGAAACTAAAACATAATATAGTTGAGGACTTCTATAAGAAACTAAACAGTAACAACGAAAAGAAACTAAAACTTTTCTATGTCAATTACGATACCTTTCTCGTCTTTCGGTAACAACGAAAAGAAACTAAAACCCAGATTGCTGACCGTATTGGATGATGCAATGAGTGTAACAACGAAAAGAAACTAAAACTTATCTCCTTCTCTGGATGAAATTACTGTCTCCTTGTAACAACGAAAAGAAACTAAAACCTGGACCGCTTTCGCCATTTCTGCTGCGCTCGGAGTAACAACGAAAAGAAACTAAAACTGCCGAAAAGATTGTTTCTGAAGTGATTAAATTAGAAGTAACAACGAAAAGAAACTAAAACACCTAGTTTGCCAACAGCTTTGCAAAATGCAGTCAGGTAACAACGAAAAGAAACTAAAACCATATAGAAAGCTCTTACGATTATATTCGAAGTATTGGTAACAACGAAAAGAAACTAAAACTTTTCGCTTGGTAGTTCCGCTAACTATTCCAAATTGTAACAACGAAAAGAAACTAAAACGCGAATGTGGTTGAAATAATTGTAAAAATTAAAGTTATGTAACAACGAAAAGAAACTAAAACGCAAATACTTTTGCTTTGCTTTTGATGGCTTTGAGAGTAACAACGAAAAGAAACTAAAACCAACAATGCGGAACGCTATATGCTCCAGCTCAATTTGTAACAACGAAAAGAAACTAAAACCATTCTTTTTTATCGCAAAGCAGAACATTATATTTGGTAACAACGAAAAGAAACTAAAACTTCGTGGTCCATTGGAGTTGCGAATGGTAATACTGTAACAACGAAAAGAAACTAAAACAACTTGACTTTTTTTGGCATTTTTACACCTCTGAATGTAACAACGAAAAGAAACTAAAACATATTTGGAATTTAAGGCAACTGTTGCCCGAAAAGGGTAACAACGAAAAGAAACTAAAACCATGGCTTCACAATACGCTGCACATGATTCACAGTCGTAACAACGAAAAGAAACTAAAACTTAGATAATCAAGCTTTCCACCGAAACTAACCACTGTAACAACGAAAAGAAACTAAAACGTTTTGACCCGAGAATGATAGCTGATAATCCAGATGTAACAACGAAAAGAAACTAAAACTTCATGTCAATTTTTCCTTTTTCGAATAATAGTGAGTAACAACGAAAAGAAACTAAAACCTAATAGGCAATGTAGCTTTCTATGGGTTGGATTCGTAACAACGAAAAGAAACTAAAACATGATTTATATAGTGTACATGATACACTGACTTTGTAACAACGAAAAGAAACTAAAACTTACTTTTTTTAATATTTCTTTTATCTCACTTTCAGTAACAACGAAAAGAAACTAAAACAAGATATTGCAAAAATATTACAGAGGAGTAGGGGAGTAACAACGAAAAGAAACTAAAACCTTACTCCTCGCAAGTCTAATGCTAAGCCTAGGGCCATGTAACAACGAAAAGAAACTAAAACATAGCTGAATATGCAAATGAAAGCTATTCACCATGGTAACAACGAAAAGAAACTAAAACGAGTTTTCCTTCTTTGACATGTATAGAACAAAATGTAACAACGAAAAGAAACTAAAACCAGCTGTAGCTGAGTATTGCCGATGATGGCATTTTGGTAACAACGAAAAGAAACTAAAACCCCTACGCCATAGGCAATGAGAGGGTAGTCATAGTAACAACGAAAAGAAACTAAAACTGCGTTTAAGTATACTTTTATGAACTTAGACAATGTAACAACGAAAAGAAACTAAAACGTTTCTGCATCTACATTTCAATTTAGACTAGAGTGGGTAACAACGAAAAGAAACTAAAACATTGTGCAACCTAACGTAGACCCATTGACAGGAGGTAACAACGAAAAGAAACTAAAACGTTATGCCGTCGTTTTGGTACGTAGTACCTAGACTGTAACAACGAAAAGAAACTAAAACTAAGGTACTACTACTTGTGTATGTGCTTCCCCAGATGTAACAACGAAAAGAAACTAAAACTAATTTCAGCCTTAAATAGAAACGTACAACAAATCAAGTAACAACGAAAAGAAACTAAAACTTCGTTTGCCATAATTATATATACGTAAAGGATATGTAACAACGAAAAGAAACTAAAACTGGTCAATTCTTTTCCCCTGGGGTGCACTCATTTCTACTGTAACAACGAAAAGAAACTAAAACTAATCACAAGTTCACAGTTGAGATAAATAGCATAATGTAACAACGAAAAGAAACTAAAACTTTGCAAATCAGCGTTTGACGGGCTTATTGAAGCATGTAACAACGAAAAGAAACTAAAACTTGCTTTCCACGCGGAAAAGCCTAGTTCTAGTTCTGTAACAACGAAAAGAAACTAAAACGGGAAATCGCTGATATTTATTCAGTTGAGCCAGAAGTAACAACGAAAAGAAACTAAAACGTAAACTACCCTGACAATAAGGGAATAGTTTATGAGGTAACAACGAAAAGAAACTAAAACCCAACTTTTGAGCACTTAGAGGTATATGCCTACTTACCCAGTAACAACGAAAAGAAACTAAAACGTTGTTGCAGTACCAAATGCCTCGAGCTTTCAATTGTAACAACGAAAAGAAACTAAAACATATGCCTTCGCTAACTCTTTCAATTTTGCACTTCTGTAACAACGAAAAGAAACTAAAACTATTAGCTGGGATTTTTTCAAGTTGTTTTTCTGCTGTAACAACGAAAAGAAACTAAAACTCGCTTAGAAAGAAGAGGGAAAGTGAAGCTGATTCGAAGTAACAACGAAAAGAAACTAAAACCATTCCGCTTCCTTCTAATATACAACATCACAGCGTAACAACGAAAAGAAACTAAAACCAAGGGATATTTGCAGTAAATAGCACAACGGGTAAGTAATAACGAAAAGAAACTAAAACTGCTGACTACCCCCCTCTGGGGGTTTTGACTCTTGTGTAACAACGAAAAGAAACTAAAACATTGTAGCGTTGAATCGCTTCAGATATTGCAGATTGGTAACAACGAAAAGAAACTAAAACATGTATTCTATGCTCTAACAGCGCAACTTTTTCAGTAACAACGAAAAGAAACTAAAACCAGTTTCGGCTTGCTCATAAGTTGCTTTTTGTAAAAGTAACAACGAAAAGAAACTAAAACACTTGCATGGCGTAGTTGAAGCTATTCCGTGTCCTGTAACAACGAAAAGAAACTAAAACATCAACTAAGTAAAATCAGAACTAAAACATGAGAATAAGTAGAGAGGTGCTTAGTTAGTCTATTAAATATTTTTATCATAGTAAGCCACTATTATTTTTTCTTCAGACTTATCTCGACATGAAAATTTCTATTTATAAACTCCTTAACTCTTCACTAAAATTCAACGAATTCACAAAGTATTTGCAGCTTTAATATTTATATAGAACCTTTTTAAATTATATAACGGTTGAAATGATCACCCCTTTAGCTAGTATTGACGTAAAGGTATATTCTCCACTGATAGGAGGTTATGGTGGGACTTCGTATTCTCTAGAGCTAAATGAAGTAGAGCCTATAAGGCCAACTGAAATTAAAGCCTTATGGAGATGGTGGTATAGAGTAGTTCTAAATGACGGTAATAAAACGTATGATGAATTGGATAAGGAAGTTAGTAAGCGTTTGGGTTCCACTTCAGAGGTCTCGAAATACGTTTTACGTGTAACTACGAAGGAGCTTCCCAAATGCGAGAATTACAATAATGAATTTTTCGAGAAATTATATAATGAAATGAGAAAAGGATCAAAAGAAGGAAAAATAATGGACCTACTGTTTGAAACACTAGATAAAATGGAAAGACAGAGCGAATATTCAAAGTTAAAGCCACCTCTTAAGAGACTACATGAAAAAATAAGTAGTATGTATGAGGCTAGGAAATTTTTAGTTCTTCCCAGAGAGGCAGAGGGAGAAAGTGATGAAATCCAAAAAAATGAGAATAAAGAGGGTGTTATAAAATACCTCAAGAGACTTTTCCAGCAAACGTTCTTGTTGGATGAGGAAATTGAAGCTGGAATAGAAGTTTATGGTTTCGATACTTCTACTGCAACTAATGACCTATTGGTTTTACTCTTAGGGCTATTTTTAGATGGGATTGGTTCTGGTAGTAGTAGAGGTTTTGGAAGTATTACGCCCATTAGGATTTCATCTCCCTACATTCCAAAAGATATAATCGAAAGTGTAAACAAAAGGAACTACGAGAAGGCTCTAAAATCGCTTTTTGAGAATTTAAATAAAATGTTTAATTTAAATCTAAGTTTAAAAACTTCTCCACCTGCAAGCGTAAGTGTTAGTAATACCTCGTCTATTAGATATTTCGATTGTTTTATAATAAATACAAGTGATAAACCCTTACTAAGTACGGGTACACGGAAGTTAGTTGCTATAGCGAGAGCCGTCAATAAATTGGAATGGAAGAGAGAAATTTTAAGGAAATCACAGCAAGTTAACATGAAGGCTACAACATATGCGCGATCCAGACCAGGGATAAAAAAACCTGAATTCCATTTTCATGGAGCTAATATCCACACGTTTTTACTAGGATTACCTAGATCTCAGAGGGGATATGGATATAGAGTAGTTAATAGAGAAGGAGAGGACGAAAGTATAAGAAGAAAATCGACAATTTCATTTAAGATCTTAGGGGAGAATTACATTCTAATTAAAGTATTTTACGCAATGGATTTTCCAGATGAACTAAAACACTTTGGTATGTATCACAGACAAGGCATAGAAGTGAAAAACTTAGAGGTGTTTAATTCCTATGACAATTATGTGAATATGTTCGATAAAAATAATTTCCAATTTCCTTACGTTAAAGGGACTTTCAACTTTGAAAACGCATATAAGTTTGCAATTAAAATAATCTATGACATCATAAAGTAGGTGATGGAAAGTGCTACTTGAAGTAACTTATAAATACGCCACGCCAGTTTACATAAAGGTATTAACACCTCTTCATCCGGGTGTAGGTCAAACTTTGGGTAGTGTAGATTTGCCAGTGCAAAGAGATACATTAGGTTATCCTATAATCTATTCAAGTAGTATTAAGGGTGCTATTAGGTCTGCATATAGAAAGATGAAGAGTGGTGGGAATAGTAATAATTTAGAGAGGAAAATATTTGGAGGAAGTGAGGAGACAGTTGAGGAAACTAATCAATCCAAGTTTAGTGTTCTTGACGCTTATTTACTAACTATTCCTACTAGAGCCTTAAATAACGTATACGTTTATCTTACTTCGGATTTCTTAATTCAGAGGCTTAACATGTACTTAGAAATATATAATATTTTAATGAGGAAAAGTAATTATGTCAAACCTGATTTTAGCAAAGCTGAGGTTCTAGCTTCAGAGAACATTGGAAACGAATTTTTAGCTGAGAGTTACCAAATAGGTAAAAATCAACAAGATGACGAAATACTAAAAATAAAGAAACTCCTTCAATTGGAGAAACCGCTAGTTGCACTTAAGAACGATTTGATCGCTAAGGCTTTAATTGATAGGAGTCTGATGAGAATAGCAAGGGTTAAGCTGAATGATAATAAGACTGTTGAAGCTGGACCATGGACGGAAGAATACATCCCTCCATATTCGTATTTCATAACCTTGTTCTTATATAAAGATGAGGAGACAATGAAGGAGATCGAGCAACTCCTATCCTTAAATCAGAGTACAGAATCTAAGAGTCAAAAGTCCTCCACCTCTTATCAATACATATTCATAGGTGGAAAGGAGACCACTGGAAAGGGTTTAGTGAAGATAAGTAGATTTGGGGTTTGAGAATGGAAAAAATTCTTGACTCTGTCCTCAACGATTTTAATGCCTTAAGTAAAGAAGTTAAGGATAAGGCGGAATTAAGGAAGAAAATTAGGGCGAGAGTGAGGGAATTGCCATCATTGATAAGCTCCTTCGGAATCAGGACTGTGCTTTATTTCTATTATTCTAAGGTAGGTAATAAAGAACAATTATCAGATGATGAGAAAGCATATTACGAGGTAATGAAAATTCTGATAAAATACGTGAAAGAGGCTCTCATACATCTAGGGGTTAACGTCTCTAGCGACGATATTAAGGAGATATTGAATAACCTTTCAAATGTTGAAAATGAGGCTAAAGTTCAGTACTATATTGATTTACCTTTACAGTATTTAAAAAGACTGATTGAGGCTGAATTCGAGGGATAAGATAATGGCTAAGAACCTATTAAGTTACTTAATCGCCTCATGGATTGAGCTTATGAATAACAATAATTGGAACGACAATAAAAAGAGGGAATTGTTAGTAAATTTAGCTAAGGAAAGTAGTAACGTTAACCTAGATAGTGTAATACAATACTACGAGGAAATTAGACACGGTATTAGTAAATATTACAAAAACTGTTACGTATATAAGATAAAGAGCGCTTATAGAGCTACATTTGGCAGGGGAGACATATTCGGAACTATACCTTACGAAATAGGCTTATCCTTTAACTGGATCTTCAACGTACCAGTAATATATGGGTCTCAGATAAAGGGAGCTGTTAGGGCTATTTATAGAAAGAAATATAAGGATGATAAAATATTCGATGATAAAATAGGTTTCACAGACGCAATGCCTATAAGTAAACAAAATTACATAATATATCCCGAAGTAATGACCCCACATTATAATAATGTAAAGGACGAGACTGATGTAACACCAATACCAGTACTTTACCCTGTAGTAGCACCTAATGTAACCTTTGAGTTCATTTACTATTCAAACTTATTAGATGAGAAAAAGGAAAAAGACGTAAGAGAAGCAATAAAGGACGCCTTAATATTGGGCATTGGAGCTAAGACTTCTTCTGGTTATTCGTATTTTATATTGGAGGGTGAGCCTTCGACATGTTAATGAACTTTAAAGAAAAGGCAATTTCCCTACTTCACGATCCACCTCATAAGGCATATGTAGTAACTGGATCTTTAAAAGGACAGAGACTATGCGATAAGTTCTCTGGCTTAAAAGCTCATGAGACGGAGGCACTTTGTTTCGCATTTGAAGCTATTGAAGGTACTCCATTACATTTAGATGAAAATGAACTTAAAAGAACGTTTGAAAATGTTAGAGATGCTGACCATTACGCCTCTGCTGTGGATAGATTAGGTTTATCAAATTTAGAGCCGGAAGATAATAAAATTGTCTTGAAGAACATAATCGACCCTAGGCACTTTAGGGAGATATCGCGGAGGAGTATAGATCTGCAAGAGGTCATGGGAATAGCAAAAAAGCTCAATGAGTATCTTAAAATGACTAAAGACGAAAGGGAGGCATATCACGTACTCTACACAGCATATGAACTACTTTGGATAAAAAATGAATTACCCCTAACCCCAGCAGATACTAGAATTCCCACTCACACAGTATTCGATCATCTATATGCCACTGCTATGAGCTATAATATAATCTTCAAAGATTTTGACTTATATTACATCGATGTAGCTGGAATTCAGAATTTCATTTCAAAGTCTAGGAAATTGAGGGATTTATGGGCTTCAAGCTATCTAGTATCCTTATATTCGTGGCTTCTAATAAAGGACTTTGTGAGAGAATATGGTGGAGATATATTAATAATCCCAACGGCTAGATTTAATCCATTCTTCTATTACACAGTCCTAAATGAGGAAATTAAAAACGTAAATTTAAGGGAAAAATTACTTGATCTGATCTGCTCTGTATTGTATAAAGACGTGAATAATTGCGATCTGAAAATCAATAATTATCCAAGATTTTCCGTAATACCTGGGACAATTTCTATACTGTTACCACATAACGTAAACATAGAGGAAAGAAAAACATGGGAAAAAATAGTAGATAAAGTCCTAGAGAGTTCATCAGAGATATTTCAGAGATATGATATAGAAAGTATACTGGATGAACTGAGAAGATTAGCTAAAAAATTACCGTTCTTCGTAAGGAAAAATTTAATCCCTAATACAAAATTACGCAGTATAGATGAGAACACGTCCTTTGGCAACATAATTGACGATCTGAGGAAAATAAATCGGAGCGTTAAGGTAATTAAAACCATTACCGAAATACCACGTGTAACAGCCCCACTCCAGTCGAGCAAAAATTACGATTACTGTACAATGTGTGGCGAAAATCCTGCTATTCTAATTTTGCCAAGAGAAGATGATAATTATTGGAATAACAACCAAAGAAATAGAGTATTGGTTTCGCCATCGGAAAAGCTATGCCCTTGGTGTCTAACGAAGAGACTCTTCTCGATCAAAGCCCATACCGTAATTCCCAAACTATTCAACTCTCAAGAGGAAGGCATTCAGCTGGATTTCATTTCAGTAGGAGACTTAGCCTCTGCAACATTCAAACTTGAAATAGCGAAAAATCTCGATAAATTAAAGGATTTAGATAAAATAATACAATATCAACATACCAAAAGTTGGAGACTCTACGATGAACTACCGAAAAGAGACTCGTGGCTACTATTTGAAGAAGCTACCTCCACTTACTTTGACGACCAACAACTTAGAAAGAGCCTACAAAACAGATTAAAAAAGGCTCCACACACATACTACTCCATTATTAAGGGAGATGGAGACGGAATAGGGAAAATCCTAACTGGTCAACTATCTGAAGTACTATCAATTTCCGAAGGCACTACTACAGAGTTCTACTTAAAACACGCACTTAATGTGAAAAACAAACAAGATATAATAGGTAGATTAAAGGAAAGGCCAACCACGTTTATCATAACCCCATCATATCTGACCACGATCAGCCAAATGCTAATGAGAATAGCAATTAGAGATGCGGAAATAATATACGAAAACTACGGTATCCCAGTTTACGTGGGTGGTGACGACATCTTAGCCTTAGCTCCTAATGAGGATATTAAGAGCATAAACCCAACTATAGAGATCATCACAAAAACCAGAGAAAACTATATGGGAACACCACAATCAAATCACTTCGATAAATATGGCTTACCCCTATTCCCTACAACCAGATCCTATGCAGTTTACGTTATGCACTACAGAGAACCGATATATTGGCCAATATCCCAAATGAACGAGCTATTAGATAAGGCAAAGGATTCCAATTGGATCGAAATCAAAAAACAAAAAGACACGCTAATAGTTACTGACGGTGATGAGGAATCCTACATTCCCTTAGACCTCCTCGAGAATTTCGAGACGCTCAAAAAATTTATAGACGTAAAAGCTCTATCTAAATCGTTCATTTACGATGTGATAAATCATGAAGAATTTCTCAGAAAGAAACCTGAAACTTTCACTAAATTCCTACTCAAAAGAAATAGTAATGGTAAAATCTCCTTTAATATTCCCGATGTGAGAAGGGAAAAAGATGAAAATAATACACCATTCCTAATCAACTTAGTTAAAGGTTACAAAATATTAACTAGGTGATATGAAAATGCAACTAATATGTTTCAAACCATTAGAACCCACGTTATTTAGACTCCACGGTGAATTCGACATTAACCTAAAGGGACCCTACTCTAGAGCTGAATCGCTGAATATACCATTACCATCAACAATAGCTGGGATAATATCTACAATAAACATAGAGAATAAAACAGTCAACTTAGACGAATCCAAAAAGGAGACTGACCAATCGTATACCCTTAACGGTAATTTATGGGGACCAATAGTACTTTACTCCAACATCACTTACGTCTACAACTACCTAAAAAATAAATTCTTCCTACTATCCAACGGTACAATAGACAAAACAAAATCCATAGAGACTAAAGCAACAACCAGAATAGGAATAGCCCTCGACGAAAAGCAAAGAGTAACAAAAGAAGGATATATATACTCAGTAACATTCAGGGATTTTGAAAACATGGAGTTTTGTTATAGATATGAAGGTAAAACGGAAATTATAGGGGAGAAAGTGGTAAAGTTTGGAGGAGAAGAAAGAGCTGCTAAAATGTACAAAAAAGAAGTTCAAATAAATTGTGAAAAGTCTAGAAAAGCGTATGTCATATCACCCCTATTAATAGAAGGAGAAGAGAAAGACAATTTCGAAATAACAGTAAACAATACAAATATAAAAATAGAACAAGGAGTAATATATTCCGTAGGATTAGGATTCAATGTGAGACTAAAAAAGAGAAAGCCAATATATAGGGCTATAATGCCGGGGTCAATTATAGAACTAGATAGGGAAGCACAGTGTGAAAGCATTGGCCTATACTCCCAGATCGGCTATGGAAGTATAGTACCATTAAAATCAATTGAGCCAAAACAAGAGTCAAATGAACTTCAATGATATTTCACAGTCTCATCTTTTAGATTACGAAAGGAAAAGCTTTTTCCTAAATTCCATAAAAATAGATAAAAGTGACGTTCGTGAAATAACTCTGACGTGAACTGAATTTTTGTAGGTCTCGTTATAAAGCATAAAATTGTCTCAATATCTTCTAGCCCTTAAAGATTTAAAACCTCCTCTTTTCTCTATTACCATTATCATCTCAATTATCCAGGGGAATCATATAATAACTGATACCTTGTATAGTAGTTTCCTGAAAACGACGCATAGTATGTAACGTTTAGTTTTTTCAATGTAGAATTTAAGGTGTATTTATACTGTATACCCTTAAACTATTTACGATTACTTAAATCTTCTTGAAGAGAATCTATGTTAATATTTAAGGTTTAAGGTAAATTTACGTAAAGTACTACTTGTAGATCATCACCCTTAACCACTTGTTGTTATGTTTTAGTTTCTTTTCGTTGTTACAATCGCTAGAGAAGTCGTGGGGAGAGTGTTATGATGTTTTAGTTTCTTTTCGTTGTTACCACTTAATGGCAACAATAATACCAAAAGCCCAAGGTGTTTTAGTTTCTTTTCGTTGTTACCTAATTTATGGGTACCATCACTTTCAATATACGCTTGTTTTAGTTTCTTTTCGTTGTTACATTGTTAGCGGACTAGAGGCCTTTGCGAATGCCATTTGTTTTAGTTTCTTTTCGTTGTTACATGGAGAGGAAGAGATCATTCATCTATGAGGAGTGTGGTTTTAGTTTCTTTTCGTTGTTACATTGAAGAACAGCTATAATAAAGAAGAACTAATAGAGTTTTAGTTTCTTTTCGTTGTTACCACAAAGCCATAATTATGTCTAAAGGCATTGGTAAAAGCACAACAGTTTTAGTTTCTTTTCGTTGTTACACAACAGTATCAGGGCGAATTACCACAAGCACCACGTTTTAGTTTCTTTTCGTTGTTACCATTCCTTCATCAACAACAATAAATGTAACAATACATATGTTTTAGTTTCTTTTCGTTGTTACTTGTCGATAGATTTGCCCGTGCTCAGAGTTATCAAGTTTTAGTTTCTTTTCGTTGTTACGAATATGCCTTCTGGCGAAGACTGCTGATTGTTGAGTTTCCAGTTTTAGTTTCTTTTCTTTGTTACCCAGTTCGTTGTTTTTAGTAATGGCTAGTAATATCTGTTTTAGTTTCTTTTCGTTGTTACATGGTGTGTTTGTATCTACAACTTTAGATAGACAGTTTTAGTTTCTTTTCGTTGTTACTGCTTGCTCTAGCGTCTGCAGATATTGTTGATATGCGGTTTTAGTTTCTTTTCGTTGTTACTCGATAATCTTCGCATCCCAAAGCCTGTTAACCTGTTTTAGTTTCTTTTCGTTGTTACAAATAATCCCCCTCTTCCCGCGAACGAAAAACAAGGTTTTAGTTTCTTTTCGTTGTTACAAGGCTAGTGAAGAAAAAGAGAAGAATCCATACGGTTTTAGTTTCTTTTCGTTGTTACTGGGGCTCCGACATTCCAGCTTCGTGGAGCTGTTGTTGTGTTTTAGTTTCTTTTCGTTGTTACAGAAGGAGGGGGAGAAAAACGTGGACAGCTCTAACACTGTTTTAGTTTCTTTTCGTTGTTACACGTATTTTGACATTACATTAGTTGTATCAATTGTGTTTTAGTTTCTTTTCGTTGTTACGCTAACTGAAGCTAAGGAACAGAAATGTGCTCCATGTTTTAGTTTCTTTTCGTTGTTACCACAAGATAACATAAACAGGATGGTGAATTTCGTGTTTTAGTTTCTTTTCGTTGTTACCTGTATCTTCTACTACCGTATCAAGTACGTGTAATATGTTTTAGTTTCTTTTCGTTGTTACACATAAATGACTGTGAATGCCGTGTTGATAAATGTTTTAGTTTCTTTTCGTTGTTACAATTCAGTCTGAAAATGACTAACAGCCTGTCTCTAAGTTTTAGTTTCTTTTCGTTGTTACTTGAAAGCGAACAACAGAGCCTACAAATCTCAAAAGTTTTAGTTTCTTTTCGTTGTTACACATTTTTATACATTTGATTCTATGTAAAGATATGGGTTTTAGTTTCTTTTCGTTGTTACCGGAAAAGAAACCATTCTTGAGAAAGAAAAAGAAAGTTTTAGTTTCTTTTCGTTGTTACCTATTACTAGGTTTCCTATTTGGCAATAGAGACTAGTGTTTTAGTTTCTTTTCGTTGTTACCACTTCCTCCTAATGCAAAACAGCAAACCTATATGTTTTAGTTTCTTTTCGTTGTTACAATAGAAACGTTTACATGGGACATTAAAAAGATAGGTTTTAGTTTCTTTTCGTTGTTACTGTGTATAACCAAAAATAAAGAAAACGACAAAAATTCGTTTTAGTTTCTTTTCGTTGTTACGATGTTGTGGTTGAGGAAAGCGTAGCTGGCGGTGGGTTTTAGTTTCTTTTCGTTGTTACTGAATGCAGGGCAAACTAACGATGGACAAGGGAGTGTTTTAGTTTCTTTTCGTTGTTACTATAGTGAGTGGGAATTACGTTGAAAGTTCCCAAAGGTTTTAGTTTCTTTTCGTTGTTACTAATATTACCGCTTTCATCTTTGCCAATTGTCACAGTTTTAGTTTCTTTTCGTTGTTACTGTAAGTGACTCAGTTTGGACTTGACTTTCGCCATTATGTTTTAGTTTCTTTTCGTTGTTACTCCAGCCAGATGGTACCGTAGTTCCAGCAAAATTCCAATGTTTTAGTTTCTTTTCGTTGTTACTGAATACAAAATATGCAGACGAAACGAAAGATATTGTTTTAGTTTCTTTTCGTTGTTACGTCTACCGCGTCGTTTACGTTCACTCAAAAAAAATGTTTTAGTTTCTTTTCGTTGTTACGAGACAAAAGATATGGTAGTATATGTGCCATTGGGTTTTAGTTTCTTTTCGTTGTTACTACAACACTAAACTCGGGCATATACAAACTCAAAAGTTTTAGTTTCTTTTCGTTGTTACTATAGAACAGAACAGTACGGTACGGAGAACGGAACGGGTTTTAGTTTCTTTTCGTTGTTACACGTTTGGTTTAGCAGTTATGGTAACAAGTGGGAGTTTTAGTTTCTTTTCGTTGTTACACTTATCTTTTAATGCCATATTACAAGCACAAAAGGTTTTAGTTTCTTTTCGTTGTTACTTATTATTGCATTTGGTGATGATGACCAATTAGGTTTTAGTTTCTTTTCGTTGTTACTTTTACGTGTTTTCTCGATGAAGGGAATTGACAAAGTTTTAGTTTCTTTTCGTTGTTACTTGAGTAAACTGCTTTTGCTCTGATTTCTGGACTGTTGTTTTAGTTTCTTTTCGTTGTTACAAGCGTTAAATCCGCCAATTTATTTTCGTCTTCAGTTTTAGTTTCTTTTCGTTGTTACTATGCTAACAAGATAGGGGTACATCATTTCACCCTGTTTTAGTTTCTTTTCGTTGTTACCTCCGGTAATTGCTTTGCCTCCGCCTCTATCTTGTCAAGTTTTAGTTTCTTTTCGTTGTTACTCATACCGGCTGAATTATTCAATTTGCATGCAAGCTGTTTTAGTTTCTTTTCGTTGTTACGAATTGAAAGTCCTTCATCAACAATTTCTGACGTGTTTTAGTTTCTTTTCGTTGTTACTACGTAGCCAGCTTCATACACATCAAGAATTTTGAGTTTTAGTTTCTTTTCGTTGTTACGGAAACGAAACAATTGACCTTGCAGGTTTCCGTTCTGAGTAACAACGAGTTTTAGTTTCTTTTCGTTGTTACAAACACTATATCTTGCAGCATAGTTTTCTAAAAGGTTTTAGTTTCTTTTCGTTGTTACTATCAGTTCTTGATATTCCTTGGACGTATAGAACTTTTTGTTTTAGTTTCTTTTCGTTGTTACTGCGTAAAAAGAGAGAGAAAGATTTTTAAACTTGGGTTTTAGTTTCTTTTCGTTGTTACTCTCTCGTCTGTTGAACTGCTGTTACCTGAGGAGCCATCTCATTGTTTTAGTTTCTTTTCGTTGTTACAGATACCGCCAAATCAAAACCCAGGTGGATATCAGTTTTAGTTTCTTTTCGTTGTTACTGGCTCTCGGCCTCCTCAAGATTTAGTTGAGTTTTCGTATTTATAAATATTTCTGTTCCTTCCACAACCTAAACTGGTATCTTTTGTGTGGAAGGGGATTTTACGTAGTTTTAGGGTTAACCTAATACCCCGTATGTTGAGGGTTTTGAAGGTGGATATTCCTTAAAAACAAGGGAAATTTCAACATTTATAAACCTTAAAGGGTAAGAGAACTTCTTGATAAAATCACCTTAGGCAGTCATCTAGAGAAACTTTCTTCTTTCTACTTAAGATACAATATTTTAAAAAGGAAATAAAATAAATATTATGTCTAACTTCTGAGTAAATCTTTAAACTATTGAAGTTGAATAGGATAATATAATGATGTTGTTTTTAATGCTTTTAGTACATACCGAGAGTCAGTGAGGTTGAATAGGATAATATAATTAGTAGTTTCATGAAAATGACGTATAGTATGTAACGTTTAATTTTTACAATGCAAGATTTAAGGACATTTATACCATACATGCTTGGTATATTTACTATTATTTAAATCTCATTAAAGAGAATATATGTTAGTATTTAAGGTTTAAGGGATTTGAGGTAAATTTGCGTAAAGGGCTAATCAACCGTAACTCCATCAATAGGATATATTTCTTACCTAGACAATTCCAATCTAATTTTTTGTCTTAGCGTTAGGAGGATATTTCTTACTTAGACTGTTCCTCTGGTACTAATTAACCATTCCATCTGGAAATGGATTATTGCCCAATTAAGCATACTTCATGACTGACAAGTTTACTATTGAGATATGTATATGTGTTTACACATTGTATTTTAATAATAAAAAATATTAATATTGAGCGTATTGACATTGCCTTTTGTATAGGCAAGAAGGGCAGAATTTGTTTCTGTAGGCCTTAAAATTCTCTTCAATGACTTTTTCTAACTCCTCAGCTAGATAATCTAATACCATAGCGTTAGGAATTAATAAGTATCCAATATCTTCGCCTATTGTTGTAGGTAACAATAGAGTGGCACAAGCTTGACCATATTTCATGCACATGTATGCATAAATTACTGCTCTTCCTATTAAATGTCTTATCATTCCTCTCGTTATGGTCATTTCAATAACAAGGTAATTATCGTATACATAGTCTGGAATTCCCACTATTTTGTACCAATCTTTTCCAACTTTAAATAGGATATCCATTGGTTTGCTTTCGAAGTTAATGTCGTTTTTCCTTTCATATTCTAATCTTATATCGTGGATAGCTTTGTGTTTGTATATAGTGAAATACGCTCTCTGTTTGCATATTAATAAGTCATCAAATATCCTCGCCGGCAAAGTTAACTTGTAAGTGGTGTCTTGATACCTTATCCTTGGAGATGATAAGAGTTCTTCCGAAATCAGCGTTTTGAACTGGGATGATAGCTGCGGTATCTCTTTCTTCAAGAAGTTTAGCAATCTTTTCCGATAGGAAGAGGGATCTATTCCAAGATAATCTTCCTCCATATACTGATCTTGAAATATACGATAAACCGTAACGGCGTAGGAGCCTCCTAACCTTACCTCTAACCTTCTCATCTGATATGTCATATGCGACAACCACGTACATATAATTAGTAACTACTTTTAAGTATTTATAAATTTAGATAAAATAGTGATGACTATTAAGAGTATGGTTAACAATTTAATTAATTTAAAATTAATTGTGTAAGTTGCTTTTATTGTAGAAATAAATACTTTTTGTTTAGTGTAATTTTGGTGAACATGGGATTTTCGTTGGTGAGGACTTGATAATCAAGTAGAGTATTTCGGTTTTAACCCAAGTTATTTTAATGTTTAGAGCATATTAACCTTAAGCCTAGGTTTCACATTAGGGAGGAGATAGCGTTAGGCCTAGTTATCTAGCTGGCTTATCCTCTTGGAGGACTACGTTACCACATTCCACCTTACTCTATTATTACAAGAGGCTTGGCAGGGTTAAGTATGTAGTATCCTTGAGTCTTTACACCATTGACGAGACTTTTACGTTAAGGGGAATTATTATTACGTTTGGATCGTTAGGGATGTTATAACTATTCCTTTCTTCATGGCTTGAGGAGTGGTCTTCGCGTGTTAACATGAGGGGGATTGATAGTTAGGAGGATTGATCGAGTGATTTACTTGCACGATTACCAGCCTATAATCCCTTTGACTGGTCTAATGTTGGGCATAATATGGTTTGGTAGGAGGGATTACGCTGAACAAGAACATTAAAGGATAGACTCTCCTCTATGGACTTTCACTTGGAGTTCCAATATGTTAGCGAGTTGGCTCTTGATCTTCTTCCTAATCTACAACATTCTTTATATTCAAATTTAGTGGATAAGGAAGTGATAATTATAAATGCAAATGTTTTAAATGCATAAAATCGTTGACCACACTCCGTAAATTTACCTTAAATCTCTTGAACACCAACCTGGATTCTCTATAAGAAGATTTAGATAGTCTAAAATAGTTGAAGTGCACATAGTATAAATACACCTTCCCTTGCATTTGAGAATTATACGTCATATATACTACACGTAATTTTCAGAAAACTACTATTCGTGAAGTTTCTAACCCTTCCCTTACTTGTTATCAAATGTTCTTTCTTTTGATACATCTATCAAATTATCCCTACACTTACGTCACACTCATATTCGAGAATATTTTCACAATCTTCAGTTGAATGATATGTTCTACCATTTTCTTACATAAAGCTCCTCAGAACGTTTTACGAGTTTTTGGTTACCTCTAGATAAAGATGAGCAATTATAAAAATTTCTAGCCTAATATAATTTTACTATGTGTCAATTAGATGACTGCGTGAGAAAACTCCTAAAAAGAGGGTAGAGTACTTTTCAAATCCTTATGTGGATTTATCCTCAGAGTAATAACCCATCTTTACACTGGCTTCTTTCAATTCGTTTAGTGACTTACCATATACTGTTATTTCTTTAATTTTAAATAATTTTTAGTGTTAGGTTGTGGAATTAAACGTGAAATTTACGTGCTTATAAATCTCTTTAAAAAGATAACTGTTCGTTAAAATGAAAAGTAATCAAAAAAATTAGGGTTAGAATGAAACAATTATTTACGACATGTAACGAATTTAGATGGAATCTCTCCAATAGACGTAACTATAAAAGTTCGAGTTGATTAAGGAGTTTAAAAGTGTAAGAATTCGAGTCTAGATGCGACCAAAACGAATCATTATAAAATAATTGAACGTATATAAATGATAACCCATGTTTCAATTAAACAAAAAATCCTTGCGACCACAATTTGTTAAATTAATTACAACTAAAATTGGTCGCAAGGTAGAAAGACGAGAGAAATGAAAAACTTATAAGCAAGAAACGAGAAATAACAATATAGAAGTATAAAAATACACCAGATAAATCCTACAAGGAATTGAAAGACTAGAATCATTTCTATTGATATTGGAAATATTTATGTTCGATAAATCCTACAAGGAATTGAAAGATAAAATTACGAAAATAATAAAGTTCCCGAAAAGCAGATAAATCCTACAAGGAATTGAAAGATAACTGTGTTTATGTGTTAGCGTTTTGGAATGAGGGGTATGATAAATCCTACAAGGAATTGAAAGCATTCAAATCCATTTAACTTCAACACTTCCTCAACAGCATGATAAATCCTACAAGGAATTGAAAGAAGCTTCTCACCGCAATCCAGCTTCTGATATCGGCAAACGATAAATCCTACAAGGAATTGAAAGGTATCAGTAACATCTAGTGGTATGGTGACGTTAACGGTATGATAAATCCTACAAGGAATTGAAAGTTTCAACACAAACGCTATCGCTTTATCGTTAACTTGATAAATCCTACAAGGAATTGAAAGTTTTCTTATTCTATTTAATATTTAATATCTTTTTCTAAGATAAATCCTACAAGGAATTGAAAGAGAGCATAAACCGCATCATCTAAAATTTTTTGCTTTGAAGATAAATCCTACAAGGAATTGAAAGAACACATTGGCAGTGTTATGCTATCACCCACGTTGTCACTGATAAATCCTACAAGGAATTGAAAGAAATAAGAAGTTATCCATTTGTTATTTGTATCGGACGATAAATCCTACAAGGAATTGAAAGACAATATACTCAATTTCAATTTCATGTTTTTGACTTATAGATAAATCCTACAAGGAATTGAAAGGCTCTTTCTCTAGCTGTTTATCTTTGCGCTTTTCAATTTTGATAAATCCTACAAGGAATTGAAAGCACAGTAACTGTAGCAGCAGCGCCAACTTGAATGTTTACCGATAAATCCTACAAGGAATTGAAAGTAGCGTTACAGATGTTGTACCTCCAGCATTTCCACTTGTCGATAAATCCTACAAGGAATTGAAAGTATAACTTTAGAACTTTTTCAGAATATGTCTGAGCACTCGATAAATCCTACAAGGAATTGAAAGTTTAAAATAATAATATGTCATTAGATAATTATTTAGGATAAATCCTACAAGGAATTGAAAGTACAAAAAAACTACTCTATCTTTGAGCTGAACTGCGAGAGATAAATCCTACAAGGAATTGAAAGTTAATTATTTCTACCGAGTCTGTTGACAAGTCCCTAGGATAAATCCTACAAGGAATTGAAAGGTTGAGGAGATTAACGCGTTGCCTCCTATAGCGTCCCTAGATAAATCCTACAAGGAATTGAAAGTATGCCAGCTCTTCTCAGACTAACATTTGGAATTACTATTGATAAATCCTACAAGGAATTGAAAGAGTTTGAATTTTTCACAAAGTGTATCTATATTCATTTTTATGATAAATCCTACAAGGAATTGAAAGTCCACTTCACTTACGATTAAATCTTCATTTAAAAAACGTTGATAAATCCTACAAGGAATTGAAAGGATGACATAATAAATATTGTCAGAAGAACTGAATACCCAGATAAATCCTACAAGGAATTGAAAGTTTCTTTAGCTCTTCTACGGGTATGGATACTCGCTTAGACAGATAAATCCTACAAGGAATTGAAAGAAAACATCGTCCTCATCCAGATAGAAATGATTTGTAATGGATAAATCCTACAAGGAATTGAAAGTCCCATACTTTCCATGACCACTGCCCAAGATTAATGATAAATCCTACAAGGAATTGAAAGTAAATGTGTCATTCCCAACGCTTACTGTAACAGATAAATCCGCAAAGGAATTGAAAGAAGGCCTACGGTCTGAAGGGAGCGCTTTAAGCCCCATTTTGATAAATCCGCAAAGGAATTGAAAGGAAATGACACAGGGATTGATGCGAATAAATACGCACTACGATAAATCCCGAAACGAATTGAAAGCGTATCACTGTTGAGTTCGATGATGCGACATTCAGCATGATAAATCCACAAAGGAATTGAAAGTTTAACGTTTCAGTGCAACACATATTTCAGTCAGCCCTCAATAAATCCACAAAGGAATTGAAAGATTGCATTGGCAAAACTTGTGCTAGGTGTTATTCTCAACTGATAAATCCACAAAGGAATTGAAAGGACTTTTTTGCCATCACATTCTTTTGTTGGGTACAGCATGATAAATCCACAAAGGAATTGAAAGATACTTCTGTTCATGCTGGAAAGACAGTAGAAATACAGGGTAAATCCTAAAAGGAATTGAAAGTTAGCGCTTGTCTGATGACTTCGCTTGTCGTCATATCGTGCGATAAATCCTAGAAGAAATTGAAAGACAAAATATACGGCAGTGCGCGCTGGGTACATCACAAGTGATAAATCCTAGAAGAAATTGAAAGACATCATCCCATTTTGCTCTAGGAGATGGCATCAACCATGATAAATCCTAGAAGAAATTGAAAGACGAATTTGCTATCCTATTTATTGTTGGCTTATTCTATTGATCAATCCCGAAACGAATTGAAAGAAAAACATAGTATTGCCTCCGCTTCAAGCTGCAGTCTCAAGATAAATCCACAAAGAAATTGAAAGATTAGATTACCTTGTTATACTATTATAAGAGGCTTGGTAGCGTTAAGTACGTTGTATCCTTGAGATACTATTCACGAGACTCTTGCGTTAGGGTAATTATTATTACATTTGGATCGTTAGGGATGTTGTATTGAGGAGTGGTCTTCACGTATTAATTGTTAACATGAGGGGGATTGATAGTTAGGAGGATCGATCGAGTGATTTACTTGCATAATGGTTTACCAGCTTATAGTACTTTTGACTGGTTTAATGTTGGGCATAAGATGGTTTTGTAGGAGGGATTACGCTGAACAAGAACATTAAAGGATAGACTCTCCTCTATGGACTTTCACTTGGAGTTCCAATATGTTAGCGAGTTGGCTCTCTACCTTCTTCCTAATCTACAACATTATTTACACTCAAATTTAGTGGATAAGGAAGTGATAATTATATATGCACATATTTCAAATGCATAAAATTGTTGACCACGCTCGAAATGTAGAATCAATTACTCTAATCTAGTCTATAGAAACAAATTGAAATCACAAAGGAGACCTGAATGGTCCTTTCTTTTTGAAAATCCTTATAAATTGGTCAGTTTAATATTAAATACGGTGAAATTGTGGATTTAGATTATAAGGTTAAGGGGGCTATGGATATTTGTGAGATCTTTATAAGTAGTAGAAAAAATTTTAAAGAGAGTGAAGAAGATGAGTCAAGTGAGAATAAGAGAAAGGGTTACTTATCTAAAACTTTGATTAGGAAGATCTATACTATTGTAACTTCTCATGAGAATCCTAAGGAGGCTATTCCGGATCTGTTGTATCTAGTAGCTAGGAATGAGTCTAAAGAAAATGGGGGTACTGAATTGTGGAGTTTTGTAAGTAAGGTGATTGAGCTTATTAATAACAATACACTAGAAAATGTTAAAAAGTACCTTGAGGGAGCTGTTATGGTCTTTTACGTATTAGAGGGATTCAGTGAGAAGGGAAGAGATATTGAAAATATTTGTAACCTTTTGAAAGGTGAGAGGAGTGTCGCAAAAGTTTCCTAATTTACTTCACGCTTC
Organism: Sulfolobus sp. E5-1-F; assembly: GCF_009601705.1. Lineage (NCBI taxonomy): Archaea > Thermoproteati > Thermoproteota > Thermoprotei > Sulfolobales > Sulfolobaceae > Saccharolobus > Saccharolobus sp. E5-1-F. Next base: position 978,383 of record NZ_CP045687.1, read on the forward strand.
TCTTAATTATAGACGAGTAGTGTCTTTTGAAATGCATACTATTGAATTTCTACGAGTTGGAGAGAGTAAGGTGATAGATATTGGTTCTCCAGATTTGCCCATTCTTAAAATTAAGGAGCAAAAGGGAGGAAGTATTAGATATAAACCTATTATACCGGGTTCATCAATAAAGGGGGCGGTAAGGAGTGAGTATTCTAGGGTTTTAAGTGGTCTTCCCGAGGATACTCTTAAATCTCTCTTCGGTTATAGTAAGCTTTTTACCGAGAAGGATTTAAAAAGTAATTATGACTCTTATGAAATTTTTAATATTATTGTTAATAGTATGACAAATAAGGAGAATAATGAGGTGGGATTACTTGATTTACTTTTCGGTAGTGATTTCTTCGCATCTCCCACTATTTTCACGGATGCAATTGTATCTAATGAAGCTGAAGAATACATAGGGGAAAGATATCATATTAGGATTGATGTGGATAGGGATGCTGTGATGGAAAATAGTTTGCTAAACGTTGAAGCTGTTTATCCTGGTACTAGGTTTACTTTCAAAATTATCTATAATTCTCTGGACTTTGGTGTAAAAGATGAATCTCCAGTAGATAAGGCTTTCAACGTATTAGTATCATCATTTCTAGATAATAGGGAAATGTTTTTAGGCGGTTTTAAGAGTAGGGGTTATGGTTTAGTTCGATTGAAAAAAATCGATGATAGAAAGTTTACTCCAGAGGAATTGGTGGGTGTTAAAAATGGTTGAAGTGAATTTCAAGACTTATTATATTTTAACTAAAATATGGGGGAAGATAACTAATAAATCTCCCATTAGAGTGGGTGGAACAAGGGGGTATGGTATTGGTGAGCCGGATTTACCGATTTTGAGAACTCCAGATAGGAGAGCTGTAATACCCGGCTCTACTCTTAAGGGCGTTTTTAGGAATAGTTTAGCTAGATATTTGAAAAATGTTAATCCAGAAAGCGATTTGGCGTTTGCCTTTGGTGGGAATAGGGTGATCGGTGGTAGTAAGGGGAAAAATAACCTAGCCTTAGGATCTGCTGTTATTTTTTCTGATTTCACTACTAGGCAACCTATAGACGTTTATGAAAGAACTCACATAAAGATCGATTTGAGTAAAGGTTCAGGGCGTCCTTTTCAAGTTGAATATGTTCCAGAGAATAACGAATTTGAGGGCACTATTATAGGTAGAAATTTGCCATTAAGTGACATGAGTGGAATGATTTACGTAGTAAAGAATTTAATGGATCTAGAAGTTGTGAGGATTGGCGGTTTTAAAAGTAGAGGGTATGGAATTGTTAGATTTGATGTTGCAAAAGTTGAAGTTTATTTACCCTCTAATAGCGTTGAGTTTGAAACAAGATTGGGGATTTTGAGTAGGGGTATAACAAGGAAGATCTCCATTAAGGTGGAAAATAATAGTCTTAAAGAAAATGAAAAAAGTTTCACTATTATTAGCTCATCTTCTAATGAACTTTTCAATAAATACGAAATAAATGTAGATTCATTCTATAACGTAGGAAAAACTATGTTAGAAGGTGGCTAAAGTGGGGTATAAATGCGTTAACTATAATACAAATGAACATGATTTTCAGAAAAGAGACAAGTATGATGAAATATATAAAATATATGCAACTTTTAAAACTGTAACACCAGTTTGTACATGTAGCGGAAATGTTAAGATCGAGTATGATAGAAATAGTCATAATGTTAAAGTGACATACCTTGGGTATAGAGTGAATGGTAAGCCAGCTATTATGGGATCCTCATTAAAAGGTGCCCTTAGAACTTACGCGTTAATGTTGTCAGATGAGGCTACAGTTAAAAATCTCTTCGGCACTAATGGATTTGAAAGTCTACTCTACTTTAAAGATATAGTTCTTACAGAAAATTACGTGGCATTGCCTTTAGGGGAGGAATGGACTCCCAAAAAGAGTTGTGATAAGCACGCTGTTAAGGTTTATATTTATAGATATCCTAAGGTTAAATCAACTAATATTTACTTTGAAGCGATACCAAAAAATAAGAAGTTTAGTGCGGAAATTATCGCAATTAATGTAAGTATAGAAGATTTGAAATTACTTTTAGCCAGCATGGGGGCTAAAAAGTATGGGATAAAGATTGGAAGAGGAAAAGAAAAAGGATATGGGATAATAAAATTAGATGAAATTAAGATAGAAAGTTTAAGAAAGTTTCAGGCAATAAAGGTAAATGAGTTAATTAATGATGCTCAAAAAATTATTGATAATAGGGTGGAAGAAAATGAAAATCTCCGATATGCTTTCTTTGATTAATGATAAAGAATATGGTGAATTATACAAAATATTAAAAGAAAATACACCACTCGATGACGAGACGATCAACAAAATTATAGAGAACGTTTCAAGAGAAGTACTAGTTAAGACCAAGATTAAAAAGGATGAGTTTAACGAAATTATTAATAGAAGCTTAATAAGGATAAGACATCTTAAGAAATTTAAAGATGAACAGAAAGACGACCATTTTATAAATACAAAGTGGAGGGATCTATTGTTTGAGAAAATAGAAAAAATAGATAAAAAAACTTTAAAAAACGTTTTCGTATATTCCTATTTGATAGCAAGGGAAAAGGAGAAAGAAAGGAAAAAGAAGAGAAAAGAAGAGAGGAGGAAAGGATATAAGTGGAAAAAAAGGTACAGATCAAGATAAATTGTGAATGGGATGATTAACGATTACTACACCCCCATTCTCTTGTTCAAGGTTTAATTTGCAATTTCGCACAACCATGATTGAACCGCTCCTTACTACAATGTCGATTTTCCAAGTATCGTAGTCGAACCTTTTTCTCTTGTCAAAGGTAACGTTTTCGTAAATTATTTTTCCTTTGCACTCATTCTTAATTTTCTCATAAGTCTCATAGCTGACATTCCCGTAAAAGTCCAGAACGCAAATTTCATCATCACATTGGTTTAACGTAAATTCCTTTTTATTAACTAGTTTGATTAGCCCATATCCCTTGGTTTTGAATGAACCTACGTAAATTCCCTCTTTTAAAGATTCCTCAAGCACCTCAATTTTTCCACTGGCAATAAATGAGAAAATTTGACCAGGGTATATAGCCTCAACGTGAGCTATGTAGCCCTCCCTTTCGTTTTTCCCTCGTATAAGCGGATTTTTGGTATACTCATCAAGCTTAAGTATAGTAGTTTCTATTCTCTCTATAGGGATTGAATAAGCTTTATCCCTTAAGTAGATCCAGTGCTGTGGTCCCTTCTTTAACCTAATTGTCTTTTCTCCCCACTTAGATTTCCCCATAATAGTATTTAGAATATGTGACAAACCATCAACGTAATAGTTATCTCTTTCATTATCCTTGTAAAGAGTTACTAACCCAGCAGGGTTTAATGTAGTTTGGTCAATAGAAGAAGGATACGCATCGGAAACTTTGATACCTAGATCAAAATCCTCTTTTGGACCTCCCCAATTCTTAATAGAACGCGACTTAACAGCACCAATTATGCTAGATGCAGGTATATAGTCAAGGGATTTAAAGTAATTTCCCGATGCGTAATTTACAACCAATGGTGTCTCATTTCTTATGAAGAAGAGATAATAGTCTGTCATCCAATTTCACCTCCTCAACAACTCCAATTCCCCTACTTCCACCCCAACCTATGGTTGAGTACTTCATTAAGAGAATTGCCTTAGCCAAACATTTTTTCTCCTCCTCATTTAAGGGTGAAAGTTCGACAATATCAAAGTTAACATTGATCTTCCCTTGGAGAATTTCATAAGAATAGAGTGAGTGATTCTCTACGATCCCTAGTTGCCTATTCACCCTTATGCCATACTTGACCTTTTTCTCTGCCTTTTCACGAATGTAACCCCATCCTACGATAACTTTACTCATTTTCGATCTTCCTTCATCAAATTCTGAGCCAAGAAATCCAGTATCACACTTTAAAATTTTCAAATTCCTTCTAATAATTCCCTTTAATGAAGATCCGGGTATGACGTAAATTCTCTTCTCATCTCCATTCTTCAATTCAATATACATTGCACTCAAATCTACATTTTTCTCCCCAGATTCAATGTGGCCTCTTAGATTATTTACCGTAACCGTATTCGTATAAATTACTCTCACTCCCATCTCACCTCATAATATTTCATAGTTTTACCATTTATCTGATTAGCATCCTTTTCTATAATTTTACTCATTATTGTTAATAGGAGTATATAGCTGGAAAGCGGAATACTTTTACGATCGGCATATTGAATTACTTCAATAATGTTTTCAGCTGCATCCTTATTATTTCTAGCCACGTCATAAAATATTCTGATTCTATCGCTTTCTAGCTTTACGTAATCCAACAGTTTCCTATAGGATATCTTAGATTCCTCTAATTTCCTTATAATATTATAAATATCTTTAGCCTCCTCACCAAGAATAGACAGGACTCTCGACCCCTCATAAATGAATTTATTATCTAAAATGGATAAAATGAAACCACTACCCTTATATCTACGTTGAATCCTAGTTTTTGATTCACTTTTTGAAATATGTTCTAAAAATTCAGCTTTCTCCCTGGCCAAGAATAAGGGGTAGGCTGTATTCGTATAAACGAAAGCCCCAGCTGAAATCCCAAACCAAAGATAGGGCTTCTTTCTTATTATCTTATCAGAAACACTCTCATACTTTTGTTCATTTTCCACTCTCCCATTAATCTTGACAAGAGCCTCATCAAAATAATAGGCAAATTGAAGTAAATTTTGTGCGGATATTAGTATTGAGATATCGTCCCCACCAATTAATATAGGAACCAATTCTACATATGGTTTAAGGAATAGCTTCGAATTGAACTCTCCAACTCTTGTCAACGCGTATAACAATGAGTAGTATATCATATATGTAAAACGTCTAGTTATTTCTATATACTGAGTTAAAGTGGTGACATTCGATTTTATATTACCAAAGTTATCACCATCAGCTACGATCAAAACGGGGTCCCTACCGAATTTCTTCTCATCAGAACCTACTCTTTTCTCCATCTCATCAATTGTCGACAAAACTTTCACTCCATGCTGTAAAATTCTATCTAAATCTACTATTAATTTATAAGATCTCAGCTTACTCAGTTTATCCCTAAAAAAGTCACTTACTTCCTTGTCCCCCCTTATCATTCTTCTATAACTCTCGTAAAATCTCTCAGCGAGACTACATGGTAAACAAACCTTTTCCTCATATACTGGATTAACCTTACACTTCTCACATAGCCTTCCAGAGGGCTCCGGGTTCCATAAGATCAATGTATGTGTATAATTTCCGCCAAAAAATTTAGAAAGTAAAGTTCCAAAACCTCTTAAGGAATCCCTTGTATAAGGATTTACGTTATTCCAACCACTCCAATTTTCCTTGGGACCTAAATGAGCCTCTGCAAACTTAAAATCCATCTTACCCACTCTTATAAAGTCAAATACTTTCTCAGATCCAAACAATTTGGAAATGAACTCCCCTACGTTCAACTTAAAAGTAGAAGGAACTATGGCCAAAACAGAACCTCCTTCTTCACTTATTACCGCTTCTTTGCCGATACTCCTCTTTATATAATGAGATACCTCGTGAATAAAACTGTCTATTAAAAGGCTATACCCCGAGTAAATTGATAATTCTCTTCCCCTCCTTAAGTAAGACTTAATGCTTGGAACTTCAAGATGATATAACGCTAAGAGCTTCTCACCATTACATAATTCCTCCTCAGCACTTATCAATTTCTTAGCAAGAGCTAAAGCCTTATTTTCGTCAGTACTCAGAATCCCATAAGTTCTATAATCCTCTGAATCCTCCTCCGATTCATAAATTCTATTTTCAATTTGATTTAAGTACTCTTGACCACCTAAGTCGTAACCAATACTCTGAAGATCCTTTGCTAAATCCAGAAAATCTTTGAAAGCGTCTGGCGAATCCCTTATCAGAAAAGCTCTAGAGGACGCACTTGCCTTATCAGCATAAGCAATTATCCATTCAAGAACGTTGGAAGGCTTATCTCTATAATTTTGGCCATAGTGGTGCCGAGAAGCCGTATTACTCAAAATCTCAGCAAGTTCCTTATCAATATCCTTAAATATATCATAAACTATATCCTTAGTTCTACTAGCATGACCATTGGGTGGAGGCTTTCCTATATCATGTAGAAGAGCCGAAACCCTAACAATTCCCCTAACTTCTTCCCTCGAAAGAACCCTATTGTTTATCTTAATTTCACCACATCTTTTATCTAAATATGATAAAGCTGCAGAGACAGCAAATGCAGAAGTAGTAATCATGTGATCCCCAATACTATTACTAAAACCCGGAAAACGAGTATCAGCCGGAATTAGAACAAAGTAAAATTCATCTGGCAATTTATCATCTAAACTCACACCTCTACAGAAAGCGTTATCTTTACCGTCAGAACATAATAAATACTTAAAATAGTACTCCCAACCCCTATTAATTGCCTCAATAATTTCATCAGCGATCTCATTTAGAAATCCAGACCAATCATTCCTCCCTTCATACTTTTTCTTGACGTTATTCACAATATTACGAACAACATTAATTATATGCTCCCTATCTGAATCCGAAACACTAGCGACTGCTGAAAGTGTCAATGGATCTATCCTTAAATACCTTGTCACATTATAAGAAAAACCAAACATAGATAATAAACATTATTCCACTATATAGGAGATATACATAATAGAAAAGTTGACCAACTAATGGACTTCCCTTGGGAATATTCCACTCTATAGGAGATATAGCGAGAGGATTAAAAGATAAGAGAAACACCTTCAACTTTCTCAAGAATTTATCAAGAATATAGGTTCAGTTTATATAATTAAAAGTTCTCATTCTTTCAATTCCTTTGTGGATTTATCCCTGCGAGGCACCCGACTGCGAAAGTTGTTTAGCGTGGTGCTTTCAATTCCTTTGTGGATTTATCAGGCAATTGAAGCCATCCTTAATATCCCAGAGACAAAGGTCTTTCAATTCCTTTGTGGATTTATCATGTTTTCGATCGAGATGCAAACTGTGTGCCATTTATCAATCTTTCAATTCCTTTGTGGATTTATCATGTCATGGTTTGCTGGAGTATAATACTGAAATACCCCACTTTCAATTCCTTTGTGGTTTTTTTTTTTTTTTTTTTTTTTTTTTTTTTTTTTTTTTTTTTTTTTTTTTTTTTTTTTTTTTGAGAGATAAAGCTAGAACTTTCAATTCCTTTGTGGATTTATCAATTTTATTGCCAGACGGGGGAGATATTTCAGTTTATGACTTTCAATTCCTTTGTGGATTTATCCAATTCTCATCAGCTAGCGAGATGGCTAAGGCAATAAGCTTTCAATTCCTTTGTGGATTTATCTTAATGCTAAAAAAACATTTTCCAACTCTTCTAAATTATCTTTCAATTCCTTTGTGGATTTATCCTTGGGATAGTAACTTAGCCAATGCGGGATGCCCTATGAACTTTCAATTCCTTTGTGGATTTATCTCAGATATGTAGCACTCGAGCATATAAAAGCTCTACAAAGTCTTTCAATTCCTTTGTGGATTTATCTGGGGACGGGGTCACAGTCCCCAACCCTTAATTTAAAACCTCTCTTTCAATTCCTTTGTGGATTTATCGAATTCTACAGAGGTTGGCAGAGATATTAGAAGCCCAGAACTTTCAATTCCTTTGTGGATTTATCCATCAAATGTATTTACACATATCAAAAATTGTATGTTCTTCTTTCAATTCCTTTGTGGATTTATCACGAGGAGAGCCAGGAGTCCCACCGAACACACAAACCATCTTTCAATTCCTTTGTGGATTTATCATTGAGATAAAAAGTTCGCTCTATCCCAACCGTCAAATTAGCTTTCAATTCCTTTGTGGATTTATCTTGGATGATTTTGACGAAGTACTCAGACAAGCAAATAAGCTTTCAATTCCTTTGTGGATTTATCGAGATATATAACGAGGGGTGTGCTACTGGCAGAGAAACCTTTCAATTCCTTTGTGGATTTATCAGTTGCAACAGAAATGAATTTAAACAATTAAAAGATATTGCTTTCAATTCCTTTGTGGATTTATCGGAGACTACGCTAAATGTCTAGCTGATGCCGCTGCGCAACTTTCAATTCCTTTGTGGATTTATCGGATGGGTAGGTGTGGTGCCAAGCGGATGGGTTCTCACTCTTTCAATTCCTTTGTGGATTTATCTCGTCAAGTTTTGTGATTGTCTTAAAGCTACCAGAGTATCTTTCAATTCCTTTGTGGATTTATCAATCAAATGCACATATAGTATCAAGTAGTAATATGTTGCCTTTCAATTCCTTTGTGGATTTATCCAATATATATTATAACTATAAACTAAATAGCTATATATTCTTTCAATTCCTTTGTGGATTTATCGCAGTGAGAAGCTTTGAGGAATTACGGGACCACTTCGACTTTCAATTCCTTTGTGGATTTATCAAATTTCCTCATCAGTTTGCAAGATTTCGAAAATGCTACTTTCAATTCCTTTGTGGATTTATCGATTCAATCATACAGAATTATAGCGGACAAACTATAGAATTCTTTCAATTCCTTTGTGGATTTATCCCAAAAACGATATGCGGAGTAAACACAGAAAAGCTTTTAAAACCTTTCAATTCCTTTGTGGATTTATCCCTTATCTCATTTTCCAACACTAGACGTTTATCATTGTAACTTTCAATTCCTTTGTGGATTTATCGGAAATATTCCTAGGTAAAATGTTGTTGATGAGAACTTTCAATTCCTTTGTGGATTTATCACTGAAGTGTGAGAAGTATGTTGCATTATAGATAGTACTCTTTCAATTCCTTTGTGGATTTATCCGCTCTATTCCTATACAAGAATGGATACCATAAAAAACACTTTCAATTCCTTTGTGGATTTATCACGTGTTTCGTTAGAGACCCAATTACAAGAAATATTTAACTTTCAATTCCTTTGTGGATTTATCAATAATAGATAAGGAATTTTACCTAACTAAAATGGATACTTTCAATTCCTTTGTGGATTTATCTTGCATAAATTGCGAAAATTGTGCAAAATGACAGATTAATCTTTCAATTCCTTTGTGGATTTATCTTTCATTGTGTCTGGAATATTTACATTAATTTTGGGTTCCTTTCAATTCCTTTGTGGATTTATCTACACGAAGAACAACTTGAAAGAAGGACCAAAAGAGAAACTTTCAATTCCTTTGTGGATTTATCCCGCCCTCAAGTGGATTTATGAATGGTTCTGGATAAGGAAACTTTCAATTCCTTTGTGGATTTATCCACAGGCCGTAACGAACATCGTCTATCTGGTTACACTAGCCTTTCAATTCCTTTGTGGATTTATCATGAGTATGGAAGAGCAATGTCATATCAATCATATCTTGTTCTTTCAATTCCTTTGTGGATTTATCTAATAGCGTTTAAATAAGCTGAAGTTGAAGGTGCTAAAGGCTTTCAATTCCTTTGTGGATTTATCCCATATCCACAACCTAGAACTCCACTAAGACGTATTCGTATACTTTCAATTCCTTTGTGGATTTATCCTTTTTTGATAATGTAACGATGTCATTGATAAGAGATTTCTTTCAATTCCTTTGTGGATTTATCAAAGACTTGAAACAAGAGATGGAAAATTCTGAATCAATTAACTTTCAATTCCTTTGTGGATTTATCCTATTTACAATATTTTGCAAACGCATTCGGCGTAATCTTCTTTCAATTCCTTTGTGGATTTATCTGGTGTATTTTTATACTTCTATTTCCTTATCTCTCGTTTCTTGCTTATAAGTTTTTCATTTCTCTCGTCTTTCTACCATGCGACCAATTTTAGTTGTAATTAATTTAACAAATTGTGGTCGCAAGGATTTTCTGTTTAATTGAAACATGGGTTAACATTTATATACGTTCAATTATTTCATAACGATTCGTTTCGGTCGCATCTAGACTCGAACTATTACACTTTTAAACTCCTTAATCAACTCGAACTTCAATAGTTATATTTATTGGACGAACTTTAACTAGATTCGTTACATATCGTAAATTATTGTTTTATTCTAACCCTACCTTTTTTGATTACTTTTCATTTTAAGGAACAGTTATCTTTTTAAAGAGATTTATAAGCACATAAATTTTACATTTAATCCCACGACGTAATACTAAAAATTATTTAAAATGATAAAAACACATAATAGTATAGGATAACTCTCAAATAGTAGAAATATATCTTCTATTGATGAAGTAGAAAATGCAGACGTAATATTATTTTTTTAATTGATCTTATTTTGGCTAAAACCGCATATATTATTTTTTAAGCAAAAAAGAAAAATGATACCTTTTATGATCAATACTTACTCTGAATCCTTAACATTTCCCTTATTCTGTTCAGGGACTCTTTTTGAATATTTACCCTTTGATTGCTATTCATTTGATATATGTGAAAACTTCATCATCACATTACGCAAGGAATAGTTATTATTGTGGTATACGAGTTATCATTTAGTGAAAACGACTATCAGATTATATTCTTCTCTCTTCCATAAGTTAAATGCCTCTTTTTCCCCTTCTCATTTATTGGGAGTTTTGTGAGCGTTTTTTTTAAAAAAAAAGGTAAACAGATAGAATAAAAAGAGGGGAAAAAGTCATATTAATAAAAAAACTAAGTAAGAAGCAAGGGGAAAGTTAGTCACTTTCTTCTCACAAGTAATGTTACTATACCGGCTAAGATCGAGAATAGTGCCATGGCGTATATTCCATCTACGAACGATCCTGTGAATGATTTTAGAAATCCCACAGTTATAGGACCAGCAATTCCACCAAGATTTCCAACAGCGTTTATTAAACCTATAGCTGCTGCAGCCGCATCTCCATATAAATAGCCTTGAGGTATAGCCCAAAACGTTGCTATGAAACTATAAATCCCTATGGCAGCTATTGCGAAGAGTATGAATGATACTATAAATATGCTTTGAGTTACTGCACTTAAAATTAAACCTATCCCCGCAACTAAGAATACTAAAAATGTCACGAACTTGTGATTTTGCCTTCTATCAGCGTAGCGAGCTATGAGAATTAAGGATATCGATGCAATGACATATGGTATTACCGATAGGAAACTAGCTATCGTAGCGTTAACTTTACCAATAAAACTTATAATTGATGGTAACCAGATCGAATAGCCGTAAAAACTTGTAACTCCTAAAAAGTACACTATAGCTAACAATATTACGTTTAAGTCAGCTAACGCTCTAGTCCAACTAACCTTAACCTTATCCACCTCTTCCTCTTTAAAGGCTTGTTCTAATGCAGTCTTTTCGTCTGTGCTTAACCACTTAGCATCCCTTGGAAAGTCTGTTAAAATGAAATATGCAAGTAACCCACCGAATATTGCCAATATCCCTTCATACCAGAACAGATATCTCCATCCAGGGTAGTCGCCATATACTGAAAATATTGCTCCAGCAATTAGACTACCGAATATTCCAGATATCGGAATCGCAGCTGTAAAGAAACTGTTTGCTGTAGCCCTCTCTGTTTTTAAGAACCACAAACTCAGATAGAACATGACACCTGCGAAGAATGGAGCTTCCGCCATTCCTAGTATAAATCTTAATACGTAGACTTCCGCAACTGAAGTTACGAAACCAGTTGCGATAGTGATTACACCCCACGCTGTAAACGCTATAAGAAATATTTTTCTAACGCCGTATCTGTTAATACCTAAGTTTGAGAATATTTGTGGGATGAAATAGCCAACAAAGAACAAGGATGAAGCTAGGGATGCTATTATACCAACTTGCTTTGCGGGAACTCCTAGATATTGAAACATTCCAGCGTCTATTGCATAGGAAATATTCACTCTATCAAGAAAGTTGACAATATATAAGAAGAAAAGTATTGGGAGTAATCTAACATACCTTTTTCTCCTAGAGATTTCAATGAGGGAACGATAACTCATAAATTAATTTTTTATAGTAGTAATTAATAAGCTTTTTTAATGCTACAAAATAGTCTATTAATAAATTTCATATTTCTTTCTAGATGTGAAATAAATTAGGGATATGGTACGTATATATCAATTGAAGATAATGATAAAGTACTCGATTGTTCCTTTTTTTTTAAAAAAAATAAAGGATGATTGACATTATTGCACTAATAATGTCGAAACAAATGCCTTAACAAGTTGATATAACTGTATCTTCATAGAGAGAATTTTCTCTAACTCTTGATCGATATGGGGTTTTTGAGTTTCACAATATATCATAATATTTTATTTAATATTAACCTCAGCCCTTGGGCTTTACTAAGGTCATGAGTATTCATCTTTGTATGCCCTAGAGAAGTAAACCCTCATTGTGAGATACTTTGCTATGTGAAGAGGGGTAATACAACACATAATATAATGGGTTATAACAAAAGTTGCTCAGTGAATTAGGGTAGTACGTGCTGGTTCTGCGGTAGATCTCTGGGTCCATAATTATAGTTGCTCAGTGAATTAGGGTAGTACATATGAAATTGATTTTGTAGTTGTTTCTAACACCTATTCTGTTGCTCAGTGAATTAGGGTAATACAACAGTTTGGCAAAAATATTTATGAAAGAGCATGAGTCCGTTGCTTAGTGAATTAGGGTATACACAAATCTTTATATATTTCCTTTTTCTGAGTGGTACTTATGGCAGATGTTTTCATTCAGACTATTGGCGATATTGTGACAGCCTATGCCAAAAGCTTAGTGGAGAAGTCAAAGCAAGGTAAGAAGTTGAGTGAACAAGACTACCTCTTTCTCATGATATACTTAAACAGGAAAAGGATAGATGACCTTAGAAGTGACATGAATAAAAAACTTGACGAGTTAAATGAAAATTTGGATAAGAGGTTTAGTGACCTAAAGGGTTATGTTGACAAGAGGTTTGATGACGTTCAAGCTAATATTAGGAGCGTTAGAGAGGAGGTAAAGGGTTTAAGAGAATATACCGAAAAGAAGTTTGAGGAAGCTAGGGGTTATACTGATAAGAGGTTTGACGAATTAAAGGCTGATTTGAATGCCAATATGCAATCCCAGTTCACTAACTTTAGGGAATATGTTGATAAACAATTCGAAGGAGTTGATAAGAGATTTAACGATTTACGTTCAGATATGAACTCAAGGTTCAACGATTTGAAGAACGATTTAAACTTAATCATCAAACTACTAATGGAGAAAAGCTCATGATTGACCTTGAAAAATGAACTTTTCGCATTTGTACTAAATCGTTTTCTACAGTTTTAGGCCACTTGCTACTTTCCTCTATAATACCTTATTTCTCCTTTTCTGTTTGTTTTATCTATAAAAATTATATAAATTTCTTCATAAATTTTCATATACATTATTCATTCTCTTCTTCTATTGGATAGCAGGTTAACCAATTCTCACTAGCTCTTCACATTTTTTGTTCTATAGGATGTAGAGCATAAAGCAACTTCACTTGTTTGCATTATTCCTCGGATATGAGGAAGAGCGTTGGTCTTCATATATATTATCTTGCAATTGAAGGTTGGGGATATTAAGGTAAAAAATCTGCCAGAATACTTGGCCACTTTGAGGCGTAATCTGTTGATTTGAATATTAAGGAAAATCCTATACCACTTAACGTTAGAAGAAGAATTAATTACCCTATAGTAGTATCCTGGAAATGACGTATACTATATTAACGTTTAATTTTTCCTAGATAAGATAAGGTGTATTTATCAATGTATGATTAAAGATTGAAATGGCAATGGTTTGGTTTTGTTGGTCTCTTTAGTATTTATCAATGTATGATTGAACCACTTACGATTACTTAAATCTCCTTGACGAGAAGTTATTTTGTTATTTAAGGTTTAAGTGATTTCAAGTAAATTTACGTAAAGTACTAACCCTATTAGATTTCAGCTAGAGTCAAACCCTTAGCAATGGTAAATAAATTAATGATTTGAATGAAAACCTCCAATCCATGAGCGTTTCAGAAGAGAAGTGAATTGCGTGAGATGGATATTTTTGCCCATTTATGGGATACAGTAACCTTTCTCAAAGAGAAGTGAATTGCAAAAGGCTGTGTATATCCTTTTTATTTTTAAGAGAGGAAAAGAAGTGCGTAAAGGGAACATCAGTGTAATGTAAGTGATCAAAAGAACCTCTTATAGAACTAAAAGTGTAATGATGTAATTTTGGGGAAAATTTTTGAAAAGTTGAAGAACATGCCATTGAACTAAAAGAAGTATTAGCTGGCCAATTTTCCTAAATTTGAGAGAAGAGTGTGTACATATATGCTATAGAACTAAAAGGCCCATGGGGCTGGCGAATGCTAACAGACGCTAGGACGCTGTATAAATGATATAGAACTAAAAGTTGAAGTTTTCCTTTTCTTGGTTAGGATTTCAGACGTTTCACGTATACATGCTATAGAACTAAAAGAAGACTGGAGTTTTTATGAGTACATCGTGCAATGCGATCAACAGTATTTGATTTAAGATAAAGAATAGGAGAAGGAAAGATTACTTTACGTTTGATTTATGTTAACTCCATATTCTTAGGCAAATGTTTGTAGAAATTGAAAAAAGTGGTTTACTAGTTGGGCCGTTAAATTCGGATAAATCAGCGTAAGAAAGAACACCAAAGGAAAGTGAACTTCCGAGTGTTGTAATGCAAATTTAGATATAAATTACTATTATATATATATATAGACATAATACCAGTAGCTTATTATATAATGTGAGGACGCTTAACTTGAGTTGTTCTAATACATCCTAAATAGACGCGTTTAGACTATTATATATAACAATGTAAAGACGTCAGAAAACTATCATGATAAATTACTATAGACATAATACCAGTTTATTTATAAGTTACTTCGATTTATTTCACTTATGGCAAGATTAGTAGCAACTTTAGGGAAATCTCCAGGTGGAATAGCTGAGACTTTAGCAAACTTAAGTTCCGGCAATTACTTAGCCCCTTTTGAGACTAAGGAAGTTAAGATAAACGAACTTATCGTGATAAGGACTGCAGAGGTTATGGAGAGTTATTATTTCCTGAAAACCATACTTTTGTGTTGTCTAGATTTCACAAACATTAGGGAAGTAGGGCTTCCATTTGATGATATTTCATCCCCTCAAGATTTCCTAACTGTTAGGGAAACTGTTAGAAAAGTTTTAAGCACTGGGGATTATTTAGACTTCTCTGGAGGAAGAAAGGCAATTACTGCAGCTGCTGTATTAGCTGCGAGGGATGTTGGTGCGCATTTAGTTACAACAATTATTGACCAAAGCGATTACATCAGAATGAATAAGAGATATGAGGAATTGAAGGAGAGGGCTTTATCAGTTTACAATAAGGGAGAGTGTCTTAGTTACTTCTGCGATTTAATGTCATCTAAAGCTAAGACCATTATATTCTTCTAGGAATGGGGAAAAGTTCAGACCTTGACGTTAGCTATTCTCATTTTTAAAAATAATGAATGCAGACCTTAAAGAGAAGCATGGATGAAGTGATTAAAAATTACGTGGATAATTTAAACAAAAATTGTTGATTTTTGATCATCATCTTCCCTAGTCTAAAAATCTCCTTACATACGAACTTTTCTTCTATTTTACATTTTGAAATTTAGTCTTATTGTATTTTATTTATTACATAATTTTCTCCAAAGGTAATATATATACTAATGTCCTCTCAACCTATACTAACAAACTTCTTCTTATTATTATTATTTGTTTACTATTTCTCCTTTTTCCCCGTCATATACTCTATTAATCCACATAAGCCAAATTTCCCTTTATCTTAGGTCTACAGAAAGTGTAAAACCCACAATTATAACACTTCCTCGCATCTTGAACAACTTTCACTCTACCATTCATAGCCTCCCTTATCTTACTTAAAACACCCTCAACATATCTTCTCTCAGCGTAATTGTAATTTAACCTAACGATTTCCTTCAGACTCACATAATATATCAACCCTTCCTTTACATTAATCCCATTCATATCCATTAGGTAAAGGTAATATTTCATTTGCAACTTATGATCATACCTCTTCCTCCCACTCTTAACGTCAAGGGGAACCCAATAATTAGGGTAAGTCAGTACGTAATCCGGAGAGCCGATCAAATCCTTATACCTAAAAATAGGTTTCCCAATAATATTTAATGGCCTTAAAGTAGCGTATAGAAAGTTCATAACCTTATCCTTTTCAACTCTCTCCCCCTCGATCATAGCCTCACTAACCCTCTCAGCAAACCCCATGCTCTCAAGTCTCACTATTTGAGGACAATACGCAAAGTGCTTTATTGTAATACCACTTATCGTCATTACCCATCACAAATTAGGGATGACAAACACGGTAAAACATACAATCCCTTTCACAATCCTTAGCTATTCCAGGGTCAATCCCCTTATCCATTATGTCTTGAGCCTTATCCCTCATATCTAAAAACTCACTCCTAATGGCATCAGAAATGGGAACCAACTTACAATTACTCCTCACATCCCTATCTGTCACATTAACGTAACACAGATACCCGTAATCTATCGGTATCTCATACTGACTCTCGATCGCTAAAGCGTATCCAGCTAGAGACAACTCATGAGCATACCTATACTTACCAGTCTTCATCTCAGCTATTAATGGAAGATGAGGAACAAAGGCGTCAACCCTCAAATTGGTTAAACCCAAAAACGAACCATCTACTGGGAACTCAACGTAAAAAGGAACAACTTGTGAAACTAAGGAATCCCTAGTCAAGTTAGTAAACCTACTCCTAACCCTATCCAATTCGGCAGAGTAAATATTAGTAATGTGATCCCACAAAACCTTAGCGTATTTAGCATCCTCATCCTTCAAGTCCTTAAGTAAAGAGTAAAACTCATCACCCATCAACGTCCTCAGAGTACTCCCATCAATACCATCCTTAGAGTAAATCAACCGCTTAACAGTTTCCACACCAAAAGCGTAAACCATGTGAATAAGCGAACCTTGAAGAATTTGCTTACCTATATCCCCCTTAAATCCCTTCACTTTAAGGTAAATATTCCTCAAAGTACTGCAGTAATTTAGGTCAGAAACAGAAACCTGAGAAAGAGACCTAGTGTAAACCGGTGGTTCATTCCAATTCCATCCCCTTAACTCCTCATCCACATTCTTCGGCAACTTCTTAAGTCTCTTCGACAGCAACAATATATCCGAATAAGTAAAGAACACAATATAGTATGATAATACAACAATTAATAACTATTTATAAAAAGAAGTACGATAGGGTTGAGTATATACTATCAAAGCAAATTTTTGCAATTAATAATTATAAAAACTACTACACTACCCTCTTGCAATTAACGCTTATGAGATTATGATTAAGCGACTCCAAACCCTTTGGGGACTCGAAAACAATTATGATTAATAATTTCATTAATATGACGTACAGTATGTGAAGTTTAATTTTTCCAATATATGACAAGGTATATTTACACTATACACACTTGACGTATTTACGATTATTTAAATCTTCTTTAAGAGAATTTACGTTAATATTTAAGGTTTAAGGGATTTAGGGCAAATTTGTGTAGAGTAGTAGTATATTATATAAACCCTTTTGACTTTCAATTAGTTAAAAGATTTAGCATAATATTATAATATATTGTTATTTTTGATTTTAAATAATTTTTAGTGTTACGTCGTGGGATTAAACGTAAGATTTACGTGCTTATAGATCTCTTTAAAAAGATAACTGTTCGTTAAAATGAAAATCAATCAAAAATAATAGGGTTAGAATGAAACAATTATTTATGATATGTGACGAATTTAGATGAAATCTCTCCAATAAATATAACTATTAAAGTTCGATTTGATTAAGGGGTTTAAAAGTGTAATAATTCGAGTCTAGATGCGACCGAAACGAATCATTATGAAATAATTGAACGTATATAAATGTTAACCCATGTTTCAATTAAACAAAAAATCCTTGCGACCACAATTTGTTAAATTAATTACAACTAAAATTGGTCGCATGATGACTAACCTAAAATAATGAAAAACTTATAAGCAAGAAACGAGAGATAACGATATAGAAGTATAAAAATACACCAGATAAATCCTAAAAGGAATTGAAAGTAAATGATGAGTGCCCAGAACAAATTATACCAATTATTAGTTGGATAAATCCTAAAAGGAATTGAAAGTCATTGTAATAAACAACCGCCGGATAAACTATTATATAGGATAAATCCTAAAAGGAATTGAAAGTTGTATTCATCGTACTAATATACTTCATCGTAGGTATCAGATAAATCCTAAAAGGAATTGAAAGCCTTCGGAATTACAGTTATATACACAAACGCCTACACTATTATCGGATAAATCCTAAAAGGAATTGAAAGAAGTTGTCAAAAAGGTTGCCAAACCGCAATCATTATTACGATAAATCCTAAAAGGAATTGAAAGAGAATTAAAAAGACAGCAGGTGGATTTATTAAGAAGAACGATAAATCCTAAAAGGAATTGAAAGATAAAATTAGGAGGTGTGTGTGAGTCTGTCTTTATTTTGTGATAAATCCTAAAAGGAATTGAAAGGTAATAAAACACTCCTACCCATAATTTATGGGTACCATCCTTGATAAATCCTAAAAGGAATTGAAAGATACTTATATGCGAAAAGAGTGGTTCTCGGAGAGTAAGGGTGATAAATCCTAAAAGGAATTGAAAGTTAAGTTGGTGGACCAGCTCGTTCCTCTGATAAAACCTATGATAAATCCTAAAAGGAATTGAAAGGCTATTCAGTCCAGTTTCAATTAGAGATGTGATTATAGCGATAAATCCTAAAAGGAATTGAAAGATATACTCTGTTCTCTGTATATTCATTTTTGAACGACATCGATAAATCCTAAAAGGAATTGAAAGAATTATTATAAGCATATTGAGAAATTGCAGAAGGATCCAAGATAAATCCTAAAAGGAATTGAAAGCTGACTTGTAATGGTACCATAACGCCAACAGTTTTTCAATGATAAATCCTAAAAGGAATTGAAAGAGAACGATTGTTTGACGGCCGAGTTTAACCTAACGACGATTGATAAATCCTAAAAGGAATTGAAAGAGAAAATCAATGTTCAAAATCACAAAGAAAATATTTGTTGGATAAATCCTAAAAGGAATTGAAAGTATAACTTCCTCGATACTAATCATTCTCTTTCACCTCTTGGATAAATCCTAAAAGGAATTGAAAGCTTAACGCATTTAGAGGCAATGCATTAAGTAAAATTAATCGATAAATCCTAAAAGGAATTGAAAGATATTGCCGAATTAGCCTTAAATATCTCATCTAGGAAGGATAAATCCTAAAAGGAATTGAAAGTTTGCTACCAGTTTCATCAAATTCACATAATAGTCTAGGATAAATCCTAAAAGGAATTGAAAGTCATACATCCTCACTTTCTTGCCGTTCAAATATATTTTCGATAAATCCTAAAAGGAATTGAAAGTTTGTTAGCTCTAAGTGAAGTCGCAACTTTTTAGTTTCGGGATAAATCCTAAAAGGAATTGAAAGGGTCTTGCACCCGATGGGAATGCTATTATTCGCCTGATTCTGATAAATCCTAAAAGGAATTGAAAGAATCCTTATAATTATTATATTAATTATTGCCTTCGTGATAAATCCTAAAAGGAATTGAAAGAGATAAAAACAACATCTCATTTTTTACAAAACTATTATGGATAAATCCTAAAAGGAATTGAAAGAAGTTGATGCTAACATTGCCAAATCCATCATCACCAGATGATAAATCCTAAAAGGAATTGAAAGGAGGTACCTAACACATTTGAGGGAGTGTTCATGTTCAGATAGGGTGATAAATCCTAAAAGGAATTGAAAGAAGATTGAAAGGAATTGCGACAGTGAAACTAAGGGATAGGATAAATCCTAAAAGGAATTGAAAGTAAATTTTTGCATAAATATTATAGTTTCTATCCATCACATGATAAATCCTAAAAGGAATTGAAAGCTTATGTTCATAATCTCAATATCTAATTCTGTCAAATCGATAAATCCTAAAAGGAATTGAAAGCTTACGGGGTAACCCCCGTTATATGCCCTATGGCTAGCTGAAGGGATAAATCCTAAAAGGAATTGAAAGTTATATATTCTAACCCTTCTTGATAAAACCCTTGGATTGCGATAAATCCTAAAAGGAATTGAAAGGTACTTGTTCCCTTCAACACCCATCCGTGGGGGACCACCCATGATAAATCCTAAAAGGAATTGAAAGACATATGTCTCTACGATTGTTGATCCAAGAGTTGTGATAGGATAAATCCTAAAAGGAATTGAAAGTGGACTTCCTTATGCCAATATGCCCACTGTAATTAAGAAGATAAATTCTAAAAGGAATTGAAAGTACGTCTACTTCAACTAAAGATATAAAAGCTTTTCGCTTGATAAATCCTAAAAGGAATTGAAAGGCAATAATCTCAGTGTATACTCTTTCGCAAACTAAGTACGCATGATAAATCCTAAAAGGAATTGAAAGTAAGAATTGCCTAACAATTCGTTGCACAGCATAATCATGATAAATCCTAAAAGGAATTGAAAGCACAAAATATAGCGATATATTACACACCTGTAACACTATCGATAAATCCTAAAAGGAATTGAAAGGATTATCATTCATCTAACGCCGTCAACACCAAGCCCACCACGATAAATCCTAAAAGGAATTGAAAGAAATAGATGCTTACTATCTCCAATGCTCTGGGGGAGATGTTGATAAATCCTAAAAGGAATTGAAAGTCAAACGGTGGCATCAGTTGGTGGATAACGGGTGTACCCAGATAAATCCTAAAAGGAATTGAAAGGGCCACCACTCCTCTCGCAAATTCAGTTATAGTTAATCCGATAAATCCTAAAAGGAATTGAAAGTTTTTCCACAACTACCGTATTTTCTTCGATTATAATGATAAATCCTAAAAGGAATTGAAAGTCGTCATACACATGGAGCCTTGCATACTCTGTGTAGTTAGGATAAATCCTAAAAGGAATTGAAAGCTATCTCCCTCAGCAGTAACAATGTAAAAATAGCGATAGGATAAATCCTAAAAGGAATTGAAAGCTAGCCATCTGAATTACTCGCATTATTTTGTCCGATAGCACGATAAACCCATAAAGGAATTGAAAGACAATAGTTCTGTATCTGCATCCAATACTGCTTAACACCAAGATAATTCCACAAAGGAATTGAAAGGAGAAAACTAGTGGAGGAGAGACTACATTATATTGTTATGCTAAATCCTAGAGGGAATTGAAAGAAATATTGGAATAAAGATAGAGGGAATACTGTTTCTAGGATAAATCCTAGAGGGAATTGAAGGCTTATGGATTAGATTACAAAGCGGCCTCTAATGATAATTTAGATAGATCCTATAACTAATTAATAGTTGAAATAAATATTCAAGTAACCTAATATTAACCATAGTTAGTAGTCTTGTAATCGAGAATTCGAAAGTGACTAGCATAAATATATTCGATCATGATGCTTACACGATCATTCTCTTTTTTATCTATACGCAAGGGAATTGAAATTTGAGGAGATGTGAAAAGGTTTATGTGTAAAAGTAGTGAGTTTTTCATAAGAGTGATCATTCTAAGCCTGTTAATCCATATGGGTTCGCATTTAGAACAATTAACTCTATGCTTAAAATTCAGCCTGCTTACTGAAAAGTCCAATACATTGCTATTTCTGGCTTTAAGAAATTTAGGCAATTGAGAAACTACAAGTTAAAGAGGATTGCTAATGATAGCAGCTTACTCCTTGGTTTGATGACGAGATCGGTGATCAACACTAAAGGAGGAAGAAGTGAATATTTTCATACTCCAGTATATAAGCACTTAATTTTGTCAAGGATTGGATCTAACTAACTATTCTCGTCTTTCATACTCCAGTGTATACGCAGTGAAGAATTATTCACTGACTATCTGATATACTTTGAATCACTTTACCTAGAGTCACTTAAACCTTAAATACCTAGACGGATCACCCTGAAAAAGATTTGAATAAGATGAATAATTTACGCGTGTACTATTAATTAATATTCTCGCATTAGCGGAAAGATTAGACACTAGTATACACTCCATATTGTTATTATTTTCATGACAACTAAATGTTTTGTTTACACTATTTCACACTTAGGAAAAATTAACGTAACGTATTATTACAACGTGTGAAATTACTTTTCATAATACGGAGCGTTTATTTTGGAAGTAACATTTAAATTATTGAAAACACTGATGTTGTATGATGCAAGTATCAGAACAAATGGCGGAAATGGTATCAAAAAAGTTTTGGGCTTTGATAAAGATGTTGAGGTTTTATGTTGTCCTTAGGAGATTCAGTTACATTGATCCTTTAATATATTCTATTGATCCGAAACAGATCAAGGATGTTATATCGGAGGCAATGAGGGAGTTCGTTTCTTATACCTCATCTTCATCTAGTAGAAATATCATTATTAATGACGATCCTAAAAATCCAACGATCGTACAAGCTCCGTGTCTAGTTGTAGCTAAAAAGGATGAGGTTCCCCAAAATTTCCCCTACATTTATAGGTATACTATTTACAGGGTTCAGAATTCTAACGAGTACTGTATTTCGCCTCTTATTGTGAATGAGAATCGGGTTACTTTGATCTCGCCTAATGAATCAATTATAAAAGAATTTTTTGATAAGTTAGATTCAGATATTCAATACGCTCGAATTCTCGCATCTCTTGCAGTTGGAGGTGAATAATATGTGGATATCCTTTTCCGTAAGGTATTTGGTAAATGTAGAAGATTTAAATAATGTAGAATCTGCAGGTAACTACGTAAGGCATAGAAGGGCTCCAATAGTTTTTAAGGAAAAGGACGTGTATACGGTATCATATGTTCCAGCAGTGAGTGGGGAAATGATCGCTCACGGATATCAAATGAATTTGGTAGAATTGGCATTGCAAAGGAATTTACCAGTGGACGATTTAGCTAAACAAGGTATACTGATAAAGAGGGGTGCTGATGATAAGGTGCATGAAAATACTAAGTGTAAAGACATAGATGATGCGAGTGAATACGAAATGTGTGTTATTAGTGAGGATGTAGTTGAGGATGTTGCTGGGTTCATGAATCCCAATAAGCTAGTCAAGAGGGTATCAAATATAGCCTTTAGTTACATGGTTCCTGCAATAGATGCAGTGAAAGCATCAACAATATCTTCGCAATTTCACGTTAGGTATGCTAATAAGGAATTAATGGATAAATACAAGAATGAGAATCTTCAATCTTTATATAATATCGAAACTGCTAGTGCCTCATATGTGTTAACTGGTTACCTAAACATAAGTGGTGTGGGAAGAACACAAAACTATCCGATAAAAGAGGTTAATGACAAGAAGAATAGAGAAAGGACAGCACTGGACGCTCTAATGATAACTATAACTCAATTCTTATTTGGTGCGAAATTGACTAGATTTAAGCCAATAGTTGATATAGAGGCGATATTTGTTAGCTCCTCAGAGAAACCTTTCAATTTACCGCCAGTAACTGGAGATATAAAGAAATATATTGAACTAGTAAATTCCACTGCGGAATCATTCGCTAATATGTTGAAAGTAAATAAGCCGGTTATAAAATACTATCTAAAGGAGGAGAAAGGTAACGTTAATACACCAGTAGATGCGTTTATGGTAATGTGAATGATAAATAAGGGTATAGTTATTTCTGGTATTCATCATTGGGGTTTTTCTATCAGGGTTCCTAGAACTTCTGCTGGTGGAGATTCGTATATAGTTCCACCTATTACGACTATTTTAGGTGCGTTAAGTAGGGGTTATTGTAGCGATTACGCTGTTAGGTCCAACGTTTCGTGCACTAAGGAGTTTATAGATAAATTCTCTTCTGAACTATTCTGGATCACTTACGGTGCTGAGGATCGTACTCTGATCCCTTATTCAGATCTCCTAAGAGAGGAGAGAGTACCGTACAGGCAGTCTAAGAATAGAGATATAAAAGAGATGGCGAATTGGTTTGGAGTTTCAGCCTTTGGGAAGGTTTATGGTGCTAGTGCTAGTTTTAGTATAGCAGTACTTCTGAACAAGGAAAACGTAGAATTTTGGAGTAAACTGGGTTGGCAAATAGTGTCACTGGGTACGAAGGAATCGTTAGTTACAGTAACTGATGTTAGGGTAGTTGATGTGGTGGAGAGTAATGAAGAGGAGTTTTATACCATATATTATACTCCAGAGGAATGCCTTAAGAATAAAGAGGAATTTGAGACGGTGAATATGCCAGTAAAGAACGTTTACGAACTTTCTAATAGGCCGAATATTGGAGTTTTCTCAAACTTCCTTGTTCCAAGGAAGACACCTTTTATTGGTGGAAGGGTAAAAGTTAATAGGAGAAATGTAAATGAGGAGAAATGTAAAGTTCTCAAACTTTTAGGAAGTGATAAATACGTGATAACGTTAAAAGAGGGGTTAAGGAAATGGTATTAAAGATAACTCTTCCACCTGAGGGATATTTTGTTAGGAGTCTTGTAATAAGTGAATTGTTAGGTTTAAACGAAGTTGGGATCAATATAGAGGGAGATATAGCAACTATAGAGAAGACGGAGGAATTTAAGGAGAAATTAAAGTATGAGTTAGAACAATTTAAATTTGTACTGAATAAGCTAAAGAGGTATGTAAAGAACTACGGAAATCAGGTTAAGCTTGCAGAGAAAGTCTTTAGTGGGGATATTGAGGAGTTTTTCAAGAAAGATAATAATAACGCCAATGAGTACTTTTTACCATTAATCTTTCCAGAGATCATGGAGGCTGAAAAGTGGTTTGGTGGATGGAGTGGTAGTGGAAAGGGTAGTAAGAGAACTATTGGAATTAGCAAACAATCCTTTATCTTGTCCTTATTGGGTTTAGGGAAGTATCAATTAGTTAATTATAGGGTTGGGAAAGAACAAGTTACTGTTTTGGCTACGGTTGATACTACGATAATGTCAGATATGTGTAAGCCCTCAAAGAGAAAAGAGATCAAAATTAAAAATAATATAATAGACAAGCTCTCTCACATTAGTAGATTACTTATTTTCTCTATAGCATTAGACGAGCAGGGTTGTCAAGAAATTCTCTTACTAAAGGAAGGAGAACACAGAGCTGAAATATACGAGAAAAATCCTCACGCGTCCCTAAGGCCTTTAATTCGTTTCTGGGCTCTGGTAAATGATGGGCAAGTTGAGGATAGAGTAACTAATTTGGCAAATGATTCTCCAGATTCGTTTAACAAAGTATCGAATTACATTTTTGATGGAATTAGAGGGACATTGTCATCAGCAGAAGTGAGTTTCATGATAGCAAAGGAAACCTATTTGAAGGAGGAAAATTCACCTCTCACCTCATGGGATATTTTCAAAATAAGAGAGGCATTAAGAGCGTTAAGAGAGGAGATGAAAGAGGTCTATTCATCGACATGAGGAAAGGGATACAGAAAGTTTTGGATATTCTTAACTGTCGTAATGGAAATGAAATTTATGAATGTGAAGATGTAAATTTCATTCTAACATTCCCAACTGGTTATGGAAAAACTACACTATCCTTAGAAATTGCCGAAATGCTTGAGTCGAAACCGGCTAGAAACTTCAGCAGATTAATTCACGTTGTACCTACAAGGTCTTTAGCCAAGGATATTAAGAGAGGAGCTGAGGAAAGGAAATTAAAATACGCAGTTCAATACTCGTTTTCTCCTTCTGAAGTAAAATCCCCTCTTTTCTTAGCCAAATTCATAATAACGACTTACGACTCCTTTTTGCTAAATCTTTACAAGGCTTCTATAGGAGAGCCCTTCTCATACCATGGCCATTACGATTTGCCGAGATTTGGAATATACACGTCATTAGCACACTTCGATGAATTCCACTTAATGAATGAGGGAAATTCTTGGTCATCTCTGTTAAGCGCTGTTGGGCATTTGTCTAAAGTTGGAGTAAATATGATACTTTCATCAGCCACACCTAATAAGAACATAGAAGAGGAATTAATTAGAAAGATGGAGAATAGAAAAATAGTGAGGCTAGCGGTAGTAAGCAATTACGGTGAATCAGTAAAAAATAGGAACTGTAAAGAGGTGAGTGAAGGTTATTACGAATGTAGAGTGGGAGATGTTAAATACACTAGCCTGGAAGTGAAGGATGATATAAAGACGCCTAAGATAGATATTGAATTTCTAGATAATAAAGATAAATTATTGGAAGTAGTTAGAGGAAATAAGGATAAAAAGATAATAGTTATAGTAAACACTGTTGAAGGGGCAATTGAACTTTATGAAAAATTAAAGGACTTGTCCCCTTGCCTAATACACTCGAGATTTAAGATAGGTGATAGAGATCAAAAGCTAAGGAATGATTGTAATATTATAATAGCGACGCAAGTGATTGAGGTTGGTGTAAATATCTCCTCTGAGATAATGATAACTGAACAAGCTCCAATAACTTCTATCGTACAGAGGGTTGGTAGGCTATTAAGATATAACGAGAAAAATGAGGGAAAACTTTACATATGGAAGAGTGGAAACTATTATCCTTACGATAAGGATGAAGTTGAAAACACAATTAAGGAGTTGGAAAATAGGAAAGACAACATATCCCTAAAATTGCCTTCAAGTTATGGTGAAGTTGTAGATAAAGTCATAAAGATGCCAATTAAGGATATTGAACTACTTAATGAACTAGAAAGGATAGCTGAAAACATATTCGCAACTAAGGAGGATCTGGAAAAATTACTCGAAGATTACTGTACTTTAACTACATCATATGTGATAAACGTTGCATACGATATGCCTAATTCTGAAAACGATCTAATTCCATTAGATGGTAACTTAGCGTTCAAAATAGCTCTAAAAAATAACGACTGTGTTTACGCATATGTGGAGGAATATACGCCAAATAAGAACTCGGAAGTGGACAAGGTAACTCTAAAAGAAACGTGTGTTAAGATCAAAGATCCATGCAGAGACTATCGAAAACCTATTTACGATAATGGGAAACACTATATAATATATGCACTAAAGATCGATAAAAACCTCTATGATGAGAAAACTGGATTGAGGTTGACGAAATGACTTGTTGGGCCTTTTACGGAGTGGAAACGTTTAAGCAACACAGTTTAGGAATACTTAGATTCTTTAGGAATAACTTCTCCTATATTATTCCAATCATATCACATAGAACTGGAATTAATGAAGAAACGGTTAAGAAAAGCGTTGAAATCGGCGTTTCTCTTCACGATATAGGTAAAACATCTAAAGGTTACACTAAAAGCTATTTCGGTCATGAATTTTACAGTGGTTATCTTATTTACAAGATCCTCCAAGAATGTTGTGATTCTGAACTAAAGCCTTTAGTTGCATTAGCTGCAATGAACCATCATCAAGCAATGAAAGGGAGAACCTTAAGGGAAATGGTAATAAAGGGAAATTACACAAGAATCCCTTCAGTATATGAATTAAGGGATGAGTGTAGGGACGATATTAGGGAAGTATTTAAAGAAATTGGCGTGGAAATAAAGGGTTTTCCCGAAAAGGTCACTAGAAGTGATGTTATTGAATGGTTTAAGAGATTAAACCTAAAATGGAAAAACTTATACGTTATAATCCTAGGACCATTAATGGTATCTGACACAGTTATAGCTAACATGAATAGGGGAGAAAACCAATACAATAAAATTATAGAGGAATATGAGAAGTGGATAACTAAGTGAATTTTTTCTCTCGCAAATTTGAAAGATGAAAAGATGGTACTTACGTAAATTTGCCTAAAATCCCTTAAATCTTAAGCACTAACATAGATTCTCTTTGAAAAGATTTAAACTAGTGGAAGCGTACACGGTATAATCTTGAATTAGAAAATTAGACGCTATACATTATGTGTAATTTTCAGGGATCTACTAACTGAGTATTCTCTTCAAAAAGTAGTCGTAAATAGTTCAATCGTATGTGTAGATAGTATACCCGGAAAAGTTTTCGGGAAACCGCTAATCTACCATATGACATTACTCTTCTCCTCACTCTCTGAAGAACCTATTACTATTCTTTCCCTAAATTGGTTTTCAGTTATTGGCACAATCAATATGAAGAACCTCTCACCCTCTTTAAGTTTCTTCCTATTACTGATCATCTTCAATCCAGCCTCAACGTCCTTTAACCTTGAAGAGTTCAGATCCCCCATGAATACGCTGTACTGTATCCTATCTAACCCCTTCTTCTTCAAGAACTCAGCTACCCTAAGCCTAAGATTATCATCGGTAATATCGTAAAATATAAGATAAAGCATTACAATATCACTTCGCTAGATAAGGTCTATATTCCTCATTATTTAATATAGCGTTAACCAACCTTCTAGCCTGAGTGTAAATATCCTCCTCATTGATATCAGAAAAGAGAGAGTAAATTGTCTTAAGGTCATTTACCTTATCAGCATTTTCCCTTGCTAATCCAATAAGCTTTCTATCAACAAATGGACTCCTAAACTCCTCCATCAAATCGAAGACTAATGATGCCCTCCCACTCCTAAACTTATGTAGAAATCCAATATACGGATTTAATCCAACAGAGATTACAGCACTCCAGACAACTTTCCTCAACATCCCATACCCTATATTCAAAGCCCTATTGAAAGGATCTAAATTATCGCTTATCCTCTTCCTCCTTCCCTTAAATTCCAAGGACTTAGGCAACAAAACCCTAACCCCCCTCCAATAAACCTTAGCAGCCTCAGCCTCTTTCTGCATTACCTCTTCCACAGTGTTAGAAAACGAGACTTCCCTCATTATCCTATCCAGCTCCTCACTCATGAGATCGTATCCGTACTTCCTCTCATAATACCTCAACGTAATCCATTGATTGTGAATCTTACCGTAAATGAAGGACTTAGAGAAATCCACCTTTCTCCTCTTCCAGGCTTTTAACTGATTCAACCACACCTTAAATGAACCACCGTATTTCGCTGGAATCAATTTGGCGTAAGGCTCGTGATTATTAAAGAACACTAGCTCTATTCCGTACTCGTTCGCAACCTTTACCACTTCCGATGAGATCGAAGAGTTGACAAGAATAATAATTGATTGAAGCTCCGTAGGAGCAATTGACCATAACGTTTGTTCTTTAACCTTACAAGTGATTAACCCTTTCTCTAACTTCAGATAAGCACCAAAATCCTTAACGAACGCTATTTTCTTATCCATAGGTAAATTTGTTATCACCAACTTAAAAATAATCTGACGAATTCTAAACTACCAAACTGAGATATGCTCGTCAAGTTCTGAAACAATTTAAAGATTCTCATCAGTCTGTAAAATTGACAGAATGTGTGACAACTTGAGTTAAAATGTAATGTTTTCATGAGGATTTGCTAGTAGTAGCAGATATATATAATTATAAATGATAGTCGACTTCAGTCTAAATTCCTCCAATGTGCATCTTTTAAAGCTCGTGTTAATTTGCGTGATTAGCAGTACGCATTATATCATGACATGAGGAATAGTTTGAGAAAAATTTGAAAAGTGATAGGATCGGGCTTAAGACCCAGCCCGCGTTTGAGAAAAAGACAACTCGTTTAATTTTTCACTATTAGCCTATACAGTTTTATTGTCAAAAAATTGATCCCTTGAATATCTTTCCACTTTATTATTTAAATTAACGATCCGATGTAATGTTCACGTATAAGAATACGTCTGAGAATAATAATGTAGTAACGTATAGAGACGGAATATATGTGTATAAAAAATAAAAAGAAAATTATATAATATATGTGTATAATACTTATGTTTAAAAATGCCGTTAAAAGGTCAAAAGGGAAATTTTCAATAAGTCAACAAACTATCACTGAATACCCTAACGTGAATATTAATTTTGATGAATTATTCTTTCAATTCCTTTGTGGATTTATCTAAGATAACATTAGATATATACCAACAAAATGTAAATATCTTTCAATTCCTTTGTGGATTTATCATTGATAAAAAAGAGATTGTCTTTATAGTTTAAGATATTCCTTTCAATTCCTTTGTGGATTTATCGGCATTAATGAGCTTCCAAGGTTGTTAGCAACATTTTGTGCACTTTCAATTCCTTTGTGGATTTATCGTTTTTATGATGCTGTGGCGCTTGACACAACAGTAACAAGAGCTTTCAATTCCTTTGTGGATTTATCAGGGATAACAGCCACAACAAAAGACAGCAATAATGAGACACTTTCAATTCCTTTGTGGATTTATCGCTATTGATGCTAGCGGACCTAAAAATAAAAAGTTAATCTTTCAATTCCTTTGTGGATTTATCACCATTAACGTATCTGTCACTGGAAGATTGGAATAACTTTGTCAACCTTTCAATTCCTTTGTGGATTTATCACCGAGGCACCCAGTTATGCCAATTTAGTATATGACGCTCTTTCAATTCCTTTGTGGATTTATCGTAACTTGATGGAAAAAATCCAGGTGATAGACAATGAGCTTTCAATTCCTTTGTGGATTTATCACGTGTTGTTGCCAATAATAAGGGAAGAATATAAAAAGTCTTTCAATTCCTTTGTGGATTTATCCGAAACATATATTTCAAACTATGAATTATACTATAGAATTACTTTCAATTCCTTTGTGGATTTATCAAAATCCGAAAATCGAGATAGAACTAGACCCGAAAGAGACTTTCAATTCCTTTGTGGATTTATCTCTTTTGGAAACTTGTTCAGAGATAAGCCTGTATCTCTTAAACTTTCAATTCCTTTGTGGATTTATCATGACGTTTTGTATGATGGTGTGAATGTTGTAAAGCGTTCTTTCAATTCCTTTGTGGATTTATCAGTATCTTAGAGCTGGAGTTGCCGAATTTCTACGCAAACTTTCAATTCCTTTGTGGATTTATCCTATAAAGGGTAGAATAAGGTTTAAAAGGAATGAAGACCCCTTTCAATTCCTTTGTGGATTTATCCGTCACTTTCGCTGTAATGTCTGCACTTCCCGTCATTTCTTTCAATTCCTTTGTGGATTTATCTGTTGAATTTTTAGCTAGTGAGTTAAATGCTGAGATTGTAGTCTTTCAATTCCTTTGTGGATTTATCAGCAATATTGAATAATCGCCTAAGGCTTATCTTGAAGTTCTTTCAATTCCTTTGTGGATTTATCCGGCTAGACTGAAAGTAAAAAAAAAATTGGACCGCAAAAACGCTTTCAATTCCTTTGTGGATTTATCCGAATATATTCTAGCAAAAAAACTTACGCAAATATATTCGCTTTCAATTCCTTTGTGGATTTATCAGAAAATCGTTATGATGGAGGATGGTGTGCATGAAGACCTTTCAATTCCTTTGTGGATTTATCATACATATTTAAATATTTCTAAAAAACCAAGAAAGATCTTTCAATTCCTTTGTGGATTTATCATACTAAATTGGCATACGATGGTGCCTCAGTGTAATATCCTTTCAATTCCTTTGTGGATTTATCTATTTGTCAGGTAAGTCATTATAATCAACAAGATTATCTCTTTCAATTCCTTTGTGGATTTATCTTGTACTTGAACTTAGTATCAACTGATGTAAAAGTCTTTCAATTCCTTTGTGGATTTATCAACGGTTGTCTCACTGGCGTAAACATATAGAAGTTTAAGATTCTTTCAATTCCTTTGTGGATTTATCAAAAAATTAAAGTTTGGAACTTGCTTTTTGCGTAAAAAGCTTTCAATTCCTTTGTGGATTTATCAAAAAATTAAAGTTTGGAACTTGCTTTTTGCGTAAAAAGCTTTCAATTCCTTTGTGGATTTATCAGTACCCAAATTTTAACTGAAGATAAGTCAGAGGTATACTTTCAATTCCTTTGTGGATTTATCAAAGCCGTTGTAGGCTCAGTACCCTCGGCTACAGCGTCATCTTTCAATTCCTTTGTGGATTTATCTTTGGTTGCCGTATTTGAAATCTGTTATTGTAAGTTACTTTCAATTCCTTTGTGGATTTATCGAAATGGGGTGGGTTTGCGAAACAAGCCTCAACAGTATCGCTTTCAATTCCTTTGTGGATTTATCTTGATAATAAAAGTTTTACAGCAAGAGTAGAAACGATAACTTTCAATTCCTTTGTGGATTTATCAGTCTTGACGTTTGCTAATGGATTTGGAGGAGGTAGTGGTTTCTCTTTCAATTCCTTTGTGGATTTATCTTAACTCACCATACTCCCGCTAGCTTTTGCCCTACATTATATCTTTCAATTCCTTTGTGGATTTATCTAAAAAACGCTAACTAGCACTGACGCTAAGCCAAACTTTCAATTCCTTTGTGGATTTATCTTTACGCTCCGCAGAATTTCCAACAAGTCCTAGCTGAGATCTTTCAATTCCTTTGTGGATTTATCACAAACCACCCTTGATTTGGTGATGGTGGGAATGATGTACTTTCAATTCCTTTGTGGATTTATCCAAAGGATGGGAAACTGAGTGCCGTGGGGGGCCTTTTCTTGGCTTTCAATTCCTTTGTGGATTTATCCGACATAATAGTACAAGCCACTGGTATTCCTAAAGGCTTCTTTCAATTCCTTTGTGGATTTATCGTACCACCCAAGTAAACACTGTCTCCGCTAAAACTACTCTTTCAATTCCTTTGTGGATTTATCGTATTTGGGCGATAAAGTAGTAATTTTAGGTCAGTCTTCTTTCAATTCCTTTGTGGATTTATCCAAAGGCTATTCCTTTCTTCATGATTAAGAGGATTGATAACTTTCAATTCCTTTGTGGATTTATCTTGCGATTTTATGAAACTGATGAGGAAATAGAACTGTATCTTTCAATTCCTTTGTGGATTTATCAATATTCATGGAAGAAAGTCTACGCTATATAACCATAACTTTCAATTCCTTTGTGGATTTATCCTAAACGATCTACAGACGATAATTGATGCCGTTATGGCTCTTTCAATTCCTTTGTGGATTTATCAAGACATCGTTAAGATTCTGGAAGTTACCATTTTGATAATATCTTTCAATTCCTTTGTGGATTTATCCATAGAAGGTACGATGGAGGACTATGCGGGTGAGTAATACTTTCAATTCCTTTGTGGATTTATCCTAAATCCAGACCAAACAGAATTAATTACACAATATGAGCTTTCAATTCCTTTGTGGATTTATCAATGTCATTTCCTGCGGTAGTAAATGCACTGATTATCGCCTTTCAATTCCTTTGTGGATTTATCAATCTCATGTCTTTTCTTTATCTTATCTGGCGTTATTTCCTTTCAATTCCTTTGTGGATTTATCGTAATACTCCGCTTTACGCTTGGATAGAATCATATTCATACTTTCAATTCCTTTGTGGATTTATCAAGGATTATACATATATGCATGTTTGATAACGTGATACACTTTCAATTCCTTTGTGGATTTATCTTTGGAGAAGAGTTTTCTGGGAAAGAAAACAGAAGAGAACTTTCAATTCCTTTGTGGATTTATCGGGACGATGTCATCAGTGCAGTAGATGCAAAGTACAAACCTTTCAATTCCTTTGTGGATTTATCTTAAGAAGAGAAACAATAAGCTGATATTAGAGTTCTACAACTTTCAATTCCTTTGTGGATTTATCATAGCCAGCACCAAAACCAGCCGCGGCAAACCCTAGTGCTTTCAATTCCTTTGTGGATTTATCCTTGCTTAAGAACGAGAATCTCTATCCAAATGCTGCTGACTTTCAATTCCTTTGTGGATTTATCGACGACACCCCAAGGGATAAATCGTACTATCGTGGAAATTCTTTCAATTCCTTTGTGGATTTATCTCAGTTTTCATCCAAGTAGTAACAACGGTGCTAATAATTTCTTTCAATTCCTTTGTGGATTTATCCTGAAAACTTTGTATTTTTTCTATACGCAAAAGATGGACTTTCAATTCCTTTGTGGATTTATCATCTAGTCTCAAATGAATATTTGGAATTATATGTGGTCTCTTTCAATTCCTTTGTGGATTTATCCTTTAACAAGTTGGTTGAGATTCTTAATAACGCACAACAACTTTCAATTCCTTTGTGGATTTATCAAAATTGAACAACTCTTACTTAAGCACAAACCATATAAGTTCTTTCAATTCCTTTGTGGATTTATCAGTAGTATGTTATTTCTCAATGGTGCTGGGTATGGTGGGCTTTCAATTCCTTTGTGGATTTATCTCTATGGTCTTCACAAAGTGTTCCCGCTTCGGGAAGTTCTTTCAATTCCTTTGTGGATTTATCGAAGAAAATACATTATTACAATCACAACAACTCACAACTTTCTTTCAATTCCTTTGTGGATTTATCGAATGTAACCGTAACAAATAGTTCCCCTATTCCAGCTTTCAATTCCTTTGTGGATTTATCGATTTGTTCGAACACAGTACGACTCAAGACGTAAAAAACTTTCAATTCCTTTGTGGATTTATCAGAGGAATAAACTGAAATGTTTGGGTTTGTCCATTACTAGCTTTCAATTCCTTTGTGGATTTATCTAGGTGTTTTTACCGCAATCTCAATCCTAGATTATATCTTTCAATTCCTTTGTGGATTTATCGGAAGTGGCCGACACTGATAAACTTTCAAATAAATATATCTTTCAATTCCTTTGTGGATTTATCTTAATCTACAATACTTTGCACAAACGTTTGGGATGATTCTCTTTCAATTCCTTTGTGGATTTATCAAATATTCTACCCATGCACCGCCTTTAGTTGCAATAACTCTTTCAATTCCTTTGTGGATTTATCAAAAAAGAAGAAGAACAACTAAACGAAAATCAGAAAATACTTTCAATTCCTTTGTGGATTTATCCTGACCTTGTTTTTGGTGGTGTTGTAGTAGACAAATTTGCTTTCAATTCCTTTGTGGATTTATCTTGTTTTTATCGCAACGGCAAGCTAGTAAAGCGTATTGACTTTCAATTCCTTTGTGGATTTATCTGGTGTATTTTTATACTTCTATATCGTTATCTCTCGTTTCTTGCTTATAAGTTTTTCATTTCTCTCATCTTTCCACCATGCGACCAATTTTAGTTGTAATTAATTTAACAAATTGTGGTCGCAAGGATTTTCTGTTTAATTGAAACATGGGTTAACATTTATATACGTTCAATTATTTCATAACGATTCGTTTCGGTCGCATCTAGACTCGAACTATTACACTTTTAAACCCCTTAATCAACTCGAACTTTAATAGTTATATTTATTGGAGAGATTCCATCTAAATTCGTTACATATCGAAAATAACTGTTTCATTCTTACCCTATTATTTTTGATTGTCTTTCATTTTTACGCACAGTTATCTTTTTAAAAAGACTTATAATCACGTAAATTTCACGTTTAATCCTACGACGTAACACTAAAAATTATTTAAAATGATAAAAATACATAATAGTATAGGACGACTGGGAGTGTTCTCATGCAGTCATCTTATTCGAGAACTGTTAGTAAAATTATATCAGACTAGAAATTTTTATAATTACTAATCTTAACCTATAGGTTAAGGAATTAGAACACTAAGGAAATAGGTTAAACTCTGACGAAGTATCGAGAGGAACTTTTACGATTAGTACTTTACGTAAATTTACCTTAAATCACTGAAATCTTAAATATTGACATAGATTCTCCTCAATGAGATTTAAGTAACTATGAATAGTTAAGGCGTACATAGTATAAATATACCTTAAATCTTACATAGGAAAGATTAAACATTATACACTCTATACCTAATTTTCGGGGAACTGTTATACGCTGTATTGTTATAACCTCCATTGGGCCAGCTTAGTGTTAATGGTTTACTCTGAGTGGAATTACTAAAATGATTAGATAGTAACTAGAAACTCAGAAAACTCTCATTGTAACTCTTGTTAATTTACTAAATAGAAAGCATACACCCAATAAGATTTAGGTTTACTGCTGTAACTATTGCTGTCTTGTATTGTGAATGAGACATTTAACACGTTGTATGCTATTACGGCATAAGCAACAAAACCTTATATGAATACTGCTAATGCTAGTAGCGCTGCAATATGGTTGTCTTCATCAAGTCTATACTTGCTAAAAGTTTTTAATAAGAGTTTCATAGGTCTTAGAAACGATTTATATAAACTTCTCTCTTGAAACTTGGACTCTTTAAACGCACCTAGAGATGTAGTTTCAAGGGCAAATATCATAGAAGCCAGACTCTTCACATTGAGACCTAATATTTTATAATAACTTTTTAATGAAGATCTTTCATGAGAATTCTATTGGACGGAAAAGTTTTGTTACCCTTACGATATTAAGAGATCGTAATATACCATAGTAAAACCAGGATAATCTCTCTAGGCTGAAACTAAAGAAATAGTTAAGAACTATTACTTGCGAAAATTTCTAGTCTGATATGATTATAAGACTAAATATCGAAGAATAAGATGATTGCATGGAACTCCCCCTCTCTCTACTGTAAACACTCGACCTTAAAACCTAGACAAATCTACTTAATATCCCTATTATAGGGACTATTATTAAGATATATATGACTGTTCCCAATAAAAATCCAAACCTTAATATAGTCAAATAGTATATCATAATACCAACCAAATCTAACCACAGACCATCTGCAAGACCTACTCCACCTAGTATACCTTCTACCTCCACCCCAAGGCTTTTATTAATGTTGTTAAGTTGTCTTCCCTTTAGGTAATCCACTATGATATTATCAGCAACAGCAGGCAGAAAAATAACGGGAAAAGTGTTTAAAGTTAGTGGAGAAAAGTATTCGTTAGCTAATAATCTCGCAGTATACCATATGACGATAATCAATATTGGGAAAAACAATGATAATCTAATTGGCGATACTACACCTATGGGGGTAACTTTTGCAGTGGACTTATCTAAGAGAACCAAAGGCTTCATCGATACCCAAAATATAAGGAAGGAGGAAGCAATTACAAGTAGGAGTGTAAAAGGTGTTACTTGGAAGAATGAATTCTCTGAGTATTTTAACGCAATTATAACCATGGGAATTAAGGATAAGTTGAGTTTGTTTCTCTTAGTACCAATTGCTATAAATGAGAGTAACAAACCTACAACGGAACCATAGAGAAAGGGAGTTATTGAAATCTTAGTGTAGAATGAGAGAAGAATTAGGACTGAGAACATTACGGACCCAAACCACAACTGTACTGTGGATAACGAAACTATGTCTGCGTTCCTATTCTTTAACCTAATCAAATACATTACTAGAGTTGGTGGAATTGAGTAAAGCAGAGAGACAATAATCCCAGTGAATATTCCTAAATTAAAGGGAAAATATAATTCAACGCCAAAGAAGTAGTAGTTAATAAAGATAGACCAGTACCAGATAATGTAATATTTGCCAGGTTCATTACCTTTAAAGAGTTTATAGGTCAATAGAGAAACGATAACAGAGTAGAATATCAAATTTACTAGAGTGGTGAGTAATTCGTGGTAGTGAGTTAAACTTTGAATTTCGGGCAAAGGAAGATAGAACTTTTTTAAATAATGTAAGATTAGAAAGGACAAGATACCGGTCGCAAATAACCTAAATTCATGAGAATAGAACCTTATAGCCATCGCATGATTCTTTACCCCTCAATTATAA
This sequence comes from Sulfolobus sp. E5-1-F, assembly GCF_009601705.1. Lineage (NCBI taxonomy): Archaea > Thermoproteati > Thermoproteota > Thermoprotei > Sulfolobales > Sulfolobaceae > Saccharolobus > Saccharolobus sp. E5-1-F. Next base: position 1,016,067 of record NZ_CP045687.1, read on the forward strand.
ACTTTTTGCTCGTTAAATTTTCATAAAGAGTTAAGAGACACTACTAGGGTAAACTATACTGATCATTACTGTGTTTATCAAGTCCTTGATAAAAGGGTAGTAAGAGGTACACTGTGGAGAGTCATAATTCTTGGTGTAGATCTTGCTAGGTTAGGTAGGGATACTAAGGTTAATAGGAGTGGGAGGATGGTAGATTACGGCTTGGCCTTATTGAGCATTATGTATCCTCACATGTTCTCAAGAGGGATAAGTTGAACGAAACCTACTTGAAGGCAGTACAGTATATTAGAGATAATCTGATATAATTTTACAGCTAAATATCGAATAAGATGATCATATGAGAACACTCCAGTAAAAATTATATTCATAAAAAACATTTTTTATTACTCTTCTTTTTTTAAAAAAAGGGAAGACTTACTTCCTTCTTCCCATGAACATAGCTACAATAATAACAGCTATAACTACTATTACTATGATAACGCCTATCATAAGCTCCACATTACTAGATGAAGCAATTGAATTTGAATTCGTAACCTGAGTTGTTATATTAGACGTAGTGCTAACTACCGGTTTGAACTCTAGTGAAATTATCTCAGCTTTATTTAACGTCAACTTTCCCTCTGTAACGTTGGGGACATAGTTATTATTAATGAAGAATATTCTATACTCGTATGTACCATAAGGTAAAGTTATATTTAACAATGACGACGCAGTAGTGTAGTTCTTACCATCTATGCATATTGACCATTTAGTTCCGTTAGGTAAACCACTTTCCTCAAAAGTCAAAGTAAAGTTTTCTGGAAAGAATGTGAGCTTCAACTCAGTATTTTCACTTAGGTTCACGATGTTCACTTCAGAATTTGCTACATAATACTGAGAATATGCTCTAACTTCGTACTCTCCATAGGGCAACGTTATATTTATCTCACTAGCTGTGGTAGTATAATTGCTACCATTAATATCTACTATCCACTCATAACCAATAGGTAAGCCACTTTCAACCACTATCAAGGTGTAGTTGATGGGACTAAATTTGACGTAAATTATTTCGTTAGATGTTAAGTTTACAAGGCCTTGGCTAACGTTATTTAAGTAGTGAGCTGAGAATATCTTATAATCGTAAACTCCCTCTTGCAACGTTATTGTAATGGAATCTGACGTAGTAGTGTAGTTCTCATTATTAATGTAGACTGTCCAGGCTTCACCATGGGGTAGCCCTTCCTCTTTAAACGTAATTTCATAGAATATGGCATAGAAGCTAACTTTTATGGTTATATTATGAGTTAAATTAACGTAGCCCGAAGATAATGTCTTATAGCCACTCACATTAAGTACTTTATACTCGTAATAACCATGGGGCAATAGGATAGAGATACTGCTTGTAGTTGAAGTATGTACAGTTCCATTAATCCATACTGACCATTTAGTTCCATTAGGTAAACCGGACTCAATGAAGGTGATATTATATAGCGTTGGAACTGGAGTGAAAATAACACTTATTTGAACGTTGGAATCGGTTACGGTAACTTCCCCAGCGGAGTGTGAGACAGTATATCCTGGGACGCTACTTATGCTATATGAATACGTCCCTGGAGTAATACTGAACGTTATAGTGTTAGATGTTGACGATTTTGTAATGCCATTGAGTGTGACTGACCATTTTGTTCCGTTAGGTAAACCAGACTCAACAAAGATAACTTGATGCGGTAGTACGTTATCAAGTGATATTTCCTCCACATAATTTCCAAAATTTCCGGTTAAATTAAAATTATATATCCCTTGTTTGCTTGAGGCAGATATCGCTAGCCTACTGGCATTTTGTGGTAAAGGCAAATAATAAACTCCTTGATTAAATAGATAGCTCTTAAATGAGGTTAACGTTCCTAGGGAGTTCAATGAGAAGAGAGATACTATTGTCTGATTCTGATTTACAGTAATTTTTAGCTCTCCTTGTGAAACTGTGGCGTTAAAGTAATCAAGCCCCGTATTAAATGTGGCGTCTGGATAGCTGAAAGTACCATATACTGGATAGATAGTATAACCGTTCATAGAAGTAGGAATGTCAAGGATTGAGCTATTATAATTGCCAAATATTAGTTCCCCTGGTGGTATACTATTGTTTTGAATATTACCTTGAACACTGAATAAGGTAGTCCCGGGAGAATTAGAAGTTCCTATAGAAAACCAATTCTCTCCTACAACACCTAATCCTAGATTTGGAACTTTCACCCACTGATTTCCTATTTTCATCTCCATTCCTTGAATTACTGTAACAGGATTTGGAATAAAGGAAGTTGCGTTCTCAGACCATATCCTCGCCTCTGTTAAAACCTCAAATCCCAAGGTGAATCCTCCGTTAGAGTAAGTAGTTTTAGTGTTTATGTAACCGTTTAATCCGGGTTCTACAATGGGAGTACCATTTACAAAAAATCCCCATGTGGTATTGGAAATAAGTGCCATGGTAAAATTATAAATATCTCCAGGTATGAGAGGGTAGTTGGAATCTGTTCCCCCTACAGTTTGAAACATATTTGAAAATATTCCCCATCCTGCATATGATGTGTAGAAAGAACCTTGAGAGCCATTAACCCAGTTGTTGAATCCCACTTGGGCCCACCAGAAACTGCCATTGGGTGCATAGTAGCCCTCCCCTATCCAAATCGCTAGAGGATAGGCAGAAGTGTAATTTGGAGCTTTCAATAAGAATGATAATCCTGTATTATTTTCATAGAAGTTAACTGGTACGAAGTTTAGTGCGAATTGTGGAGGTATAGTTATAAGGGAGGCTATGTAATTATCGATGTAATAGTCCCAAAGGCTATAAGCATAATATCCCGTTGAAGGACCTAAATTTTTAACAACTAGCGTTAGTCCTTGTCCAGAGTAATTGAAATTCACATATCCATAAGCGTTATTGGGTTCTATCGATATGAGGGAGAACGGATTACCCACTATCACTTTTGAGTAGATTTTGGTTGAGCCTAAGTATACGCAGAACTCTATGGTTGAATTCATGGCACCGAAGCTTAGGCCTTCTGGTCCTTCAGTTGGATATAGGCTTAGCGTAATAGTTTGATATCCATTTATTGGCTTATATGGATGGTATCCGTTGGGCCCTCCAGCCCACGGTGCAGGAACAAAATGGATTGACACATTTGCACTTCCCTGCACATTTAAAACGTTAACAGAGTTGCTAGTAACATACAAAGGATCACATGAGCTCACTACGTAAATGTATTTACCATTGGGAAGGTTAAATGAAAGTTGATTAGAGTAACTGGAATATCTAGCTATACAATCATTTCCTTGGGAGAATATTCTAACTACCCACTCATTCCCGCTTGGTATTCCAGTTTGAGTAAAAACTACGTTCCCTGAAGAAGAATAAGCGCTTTGTTCAGTGACTTGGGGTGTATAACTAGTGTGTGATGACCAATATTGAAGATCGAGTTGCATGTATTTCAGAAGCTGTTGATTAAACTGAGTCAGGTTACCTTGGGGGGAAGTGAATGTAGAATTACTGTAAAAGTAAGAAAAACTTAACGAAGATTGAGGCAATACCAGAAACGTTAACAGTAGAGAAACTATTAATCTTATCTTTTTGTGCTCAAACTTCGTTTTTATTACCTCTTTGATATACAATTAAATAATACTAATATAAAAGGATTATCTTCTATTAGGGGGCATATACGACAAATGTGGGTACAAAGCTTCACTATTTAGAAGGAGATGAATTCACTGCTTGGTTGAACTCTTGAATATTTCTCAATAATCATTATTACCTTTATTTCAATAAATCCTAATATATGTAGGAGTCTTCAGAAAATGACGTACAGTATATAACATTTAATTTTTTCCGATGTAAGATTTAAGGAGTATTTATACTATACGCGCTTAAACTATTTTATAATTATTGAAATCTCCATGAAGAGAATTTACGTTAGTGTTTAAGGTTCAAGGTAAATTTACGTAAAGCTCTAATTAAGGTATCTTGAGTCACCCTTATATGTATTTAAGTGCCCTTTCAACATAAATTCAAATTTGTTAAAGTAGATTTTAAGTTTATAATTAAAATCGTTTATTTCTATAAAAAGGGAATGTTAATTAAAAGTTAAATATAAGATATTAATAATTATAAACATGGAAGAAAAAGTAACTACTTTAGAAGAATTACTTAAGGACTCTCCGACTAACTGGAGAAGATGGGGTAATGATGATGAAGTAGGTGCACTAAACTTTAATGAAGTATTAAGAGGTATTAAGGCTGTAAGGCAAGGTAAGGTCTTTACACTTCAGGTGATTGTGGGTTCACCTAAAGGTGATCCAGTATGGCCCGGTAGAACATCTGCTATTAGAATTAACGTTAACGATAAAGGGTATTACATGTCGGGTAAAAATAAGCTACTTTATGGCGGGTTAGAATACGCTGATGATATTATAATAATGTTCTTACAAGGAACTACTCAGATAGATGCGCTAGGACATACTTGGTATGGTGATAAAATATGGAACGGTTATAGTGCAATGGAGACGATAGGAGGTCTTAGTAAAGCTAGTGTTCTTCCTATAGCTCAAAGAGGTATTGTAGGACACGGAGTGCTAATAGATGTGGCTCGATGTAAAGGTGTAGAATCGTTATCTCCCGGGGAAGAAATAACTTTAAATGATCTGCTTTCTTGTGCAAAGAAAGAAGGCATTGAGATACAAAAGCATGATATACTCTTAATTAGAACAGGCTGGATAGCACAGTATTTCAAAAAAGATCCTGCAGAATTTTATAAAAACTTTGTAGAGCCTGGATTAACTTATAGAAAAGAATTGATAGAATGGTTCCACAATATGGAAATTCCTGTCCTTGGAACGGATACTATAGGAAATGAAAGAACAACTCATCCAGATACGGGAATAGTATTGCCACTTCACGCTGCACTTATGAGAAATTTAGGAGTAGTATTCAATGAGATCTTATGGCTAGAGGATCTAGCAGAGGATTGTAGTAAGGATGGACAATGGGATTTCTTATATGTTGGTGCACCGCTTAAGGCTACTGGTGCTCCAATAAACCCAGTAGTAATAAAATGAGGAGGTGACTTAGGTTTGAATTCGAGTTATGAAATAGATCTAAGAACGTTTAGAACTGACGACTATGATGTACTATATAGGGAATTCAAATGGACTATTCCAGAGTATTTCAATATGGGTGAAGCTATTTCTAGAAATAAAGATGGTATTGCAATAATTTATAGAGATGATGAAGGAAATAAATCAGAAACTACTTACAGTGAGTTGAATTCGTTCTCAAATCAGGTTGCTAATTTCTTATCAGAATTAGGTGTGAAAAGAGGTGAGCCAGTAGGAGTTATGATAGGACCTAGGCCAGAGACCGCAGCCGTAATAGTTGGTATATATAAAATGGGAGCAATCGCACTATCGATGACTCCACTATTCGGAATCGATGCTGCAAATTATAGAATTCAGCATAGTGGGGCTAAAGTGTTATTTACAGATAGGGAGGATATAATTAAGGAACTGAAAGCTCAGACAGTAGTTAGTTTTAGTAAAGGTAATTATACTTTTAGCGATATAAAGAAGAGTTCTTCATCTTTCACTCCAGTAAAGACTAAGTCATCAGAACCCGCTCACATGTTATATACTTCTGGAACTACGGGATTACCTAAAGGGGTTTTATTATCTCACGCAGCAGTTCTAGCCCATGTACCTTGGTATCAGTTCGTATTCGAAATGGCTCCGAGAGAAGATGATATATTCTCTCAGTTAGCGGATTGGGGTTGGATAGCTGGAATATTAGATGTGGTAGTTCCAAGCCTTTATTTCGGGAAACCAATGGTTGCATATAATAGAGGTGGAAGATTAGATCCTAGAAGGGTTATGGAAGTTCTAGAGGAAACTAAGGCTACATGCTTCTTTGCACCACCTACTGCGTTAAATATTATAATGAAATCTGTAAATCCTAAAGATTATGATCTAAAATTAAGGTCATTGGTAAGTGGTGGTAGTGTTGTTACTTTTGACTTGATAAAATGGAGCAGGGAGAAGTTAGGTGCTCCTTTAAATGTAGGGTATGGTCAGACTGAGGCTAATGTATTAACTGGAACTAATAGTAAGATAATGCCTATGAAGATATTGGAGGAGAAGGGAGGAGGCAACTTATTAGGTAAACCGATACCTGGACATGTTATTGAAATAGTTGATGAGAACCTAAATGTTTTACCTTATAATCAAGTAGGAGAAATTGCTGTAAAGTTACCAGATCCTATAGTTATGTTAGAATACTATAAGAACCCAGAAGCTACGGCTAAGAAGATAAGGGGTGGTTTCCTACTGACGGGAGACCTAGGATGGAAGGATGAGTACGGTTATATATGGTTTAAGAGTAGAAGTGATTTCTTAATAAAGAGTAGTGGATATAGGATAGGTCCAGAGGAAGTTGAATTCGTAATTAATCAGCACCCTGCCGTCTTAGAATCTGCTGTAATAAGTAAGGAGGATCCAATTAGGGGTGAGATAATTAAGGCGTTTATAGTGTTAAAGCAAGGTTATGAGCCTAGTGAGAAATTAAAGGAGGAGATAGTGAGTTTGGTTAAGAACAGGTTAGCAGCTTATGCTTATCCTAGAGAGATCGAATTTGTTAATGAAATACCTAAAACTGAGTCAGGTAAGATCAAGAGAGCTGAATTAAAGAAGAGAGTGTAACAGAAATTGATGAATCATATTTTTTAACCCTTTTCCAATTTTCTCTTGCTTTTCTTTTTTTTTTAATCCTAAAATAAGGGAAGTAATTATACTAAAAATATAGTGTGTGTCTTAACATACCCATGAAGAAGAAATGGAGATAGAAGGATCTAAAAGAGTATAAAGTCTTACTACAAAAATCACAAGTATGGAAAGCAATTTACTTAATTTGAAATGAATCGTGTAGATTGTTTTTGAGCATGAAATAAATACTTTTGTTTGGCGTGATACCTTTTTGGGTGAGCATGAGATTTTTGTTGGTATGCACATGTCTAATAGATAGAATATCCCAGTGCTCACCCAGGTTATAATTATTGACCACACTCAAAAGCGTTATAGAATAAATAGAAAATATACTACGATATGATACGAGTTTAGTTATACTTATTACCGATGAATTCGATAAGTAAAGTTCGAGTTGATTAAGGAGTTTAAAAGTGTAATAGTTCGAGTCTAGATGCGACTAAAACGAATCGTTATGAAATAATTGAACGTATATAAATGATAACCCATGTTTCAATTAAACAGAAAAATCCTTGCTACCACAATTTGTTAAATTAATTACAACTAAAATTGGTCGCATGGTGGAAAGACGAGAGAAATGAAAAACTTATAAGCAAGAAACGAGAGATAACGATATAGAAGTATAAAAATACACCAGATAAATCCTAAAAGGAACTGAAAGGTGAAAGCTGGATATCGTCTATAGACGTAGTCCAATAGATAAATCCACAAAGGAACTGAAAGCTAAGGATTTTGAAATAAGAGAATTTGACGCACTATGATAAATCCTAAAAGGAACTGAAAGGCTACAATAAACTGAAGATTCTGTCTCACCCTGTTCTTCGATAAATCTTAGAAAGAACTGAAAGGGTTTAGTGATGATAGGCCAGTCCCGCTGAACTATGATGATAAATCACAGAAGGAACTGAAAGGATGAAATTTAGAGTTGTATAAAATCTTATTCTACATATGGCAAATCTCCCAAAAATTGAAAGATGTTCTTATTGTCGCTTAAAAATCAAGAAAACCTCGCCTTTTATGATAGACCCAAAATCACCTCCTTAAAAAATAAATCTACAGTATTACTAAGCGTTTTCTATAATTTAACTAAAAATCCTCTACATTGAATATATTATCAATAAGTGATAGAATGAATAAAAGTCTGAAATCCTCCCTCTTCACGTTATTCTTGAACAAGGTGAAGAGGGAATAGAGGAGCATTGGCAAAAAGAAGCCTAACTGTTAGGGCAAGGTTGTTCACGGAAAATTACTACATCTATTCAAGGAATGTGACTTCTACTTCTCCAAAACCTATATTTCTGCTCTTTCCTATACCGAAGTAGTTTGCGTAATCTAAGAGCCTTCTGATGTTTTCCCTTAATTTACTTCCCTTCTTAGCTTTTAATTCAAATAAAACCCATCCCACAAACCCCTTATTAGGTATGTTCCCATAATATGCAGTTAAAGGCCTTATCCTATAATTTACTTCTCTAAAATAATATAGGGTCTTTGTACCAGTTACTCCAACGATCTTGCTATTCATATATCTGTTCCAATGGGAGACTATGGAGTAAAAGAGGAGTGGAACGTAAGGGAACAAGACATATCTATTGGCTTTTCTTTTTATGCTTGGTCTTGGTGGTTGTAGGAGTGTTGGTGTCTTAAAGTGAATTTTATAAAATCTGGCATCTTTAACCTTAAACTCTTCCTTCACTATTATATTTTCCAACTCAACGTGAAATTTCGTATTGTAAATTTCCTTATCAACGCTTTCTGTCTTTACCACTTCCTTTACGACATCCTCTAATAAGGTGTTTACGGTAAATGTGTATGTGTTTTCAGCCTTTAGCACTATTTTACTTTTACCCGTGGAGTATAGGGGTTTACCTTGATCTTTTATTACGGTTATTCTTAAGGGTTTGTGTGGTTCCTTGCTTTCAATGATCTTTGAGTAGGTTGGGGAGAAGGATAAGAATAAGGTCCTACTGAGTTTGGATGTAAAAGGGGGAACGATCACGTCATTAGAGGTTTTTAGTTGAAATTGTAAAGTATAAATCACAGTATTAAAAAGTATATAACATAACTTTAAACTTAACTCGAGCAATTGGACAGTAGCGAGTGTGGTCAACAATTTCATACATTTGAAATATTTACATTTATATAATTATTACTCTTTATCCACTAAATACACTTGAGAGTAAAGAAGGTTGTAGAGTAGGAAGAAGATTGAGAGCCAACTCTTTAACCATTAAAATAGGGGAAAGTTCATGGGGGGAGCCTATCCTTTAATGTCATTGCTCGGCGTAATTCCTCCTACCAAACCCTCTTATGCCCAACATTAAACCAGTCAAGGGACTGATATCCCGTCATGTAAGTAAACTACCCTATTAACCCTCCTAACTAATAATTCCCCTAACGTTAACGATCAACACGTGAAAACTCCTCAACACAACATCCCTAATAATCCAAGCGTAGTAATAATTACCCCTAACGCAAACAACCTTAGTCCCGTAAATACCACTCAAGAATACACATACTTAACCCTACCAAGCCTCTTATAATAGTAGAGCAAAGGGATAAGTCAGCTAAATAACTAGGCTTAACGCTATCTCCTCCATAACGTGAAATCTTGGCTTAAGATTAATATAAGGATTAAGATAACTTGGGTGAGCACAGAGATATTCCATCTATTACACATGTGTATGCCAACAAAAATCCCATGCTCACCCAAAAAGGTATTACGCCAAACAAAAGTATTTATTTTGTTCATGAAAACACTTTACACACTTTATTTCAAATTAAGTAAATTGCTTTCCACATTCTTTTCGAGAGAGATTACGCCCTTAGACAAGACCTACTTGAATGGAATACAGTATATTTTAGAGATAGTCTGATATAATTTTACTAATAGTTCTCGAATAAGATGACTGTATGAGAACACTCCTCTATATTTCAACTAACGTTTTAAGTTATTATGGTTTAATTTAATATTATATGATAGATGAGAAGGCTTTGAAGGAGTGGATTGAGAGATTTAATGAAGCTAAGGAAATTAGGAGAAAATATGCAGACTGGGACTTCATAAGATCACAACCAACAAAAATAAGAATAGCACTAGAATACTACGTAGAGACCGGCGATTTATATAATGCATCAAAGATATCTGGAATGAGTATGGAAGAATTTAACGAATTGAGAATAAGGGCGAGGATTCCCAGTATATGATTGCTATTGCAGATACATCGTTTTTGATAGATTGGGTTAGATACTCAAAACGGGATCTAATTTTTCATATTTTCGACCTTGTTTATGTTCCAGAATCTGTATTTAATGAGGTTAGAAGTGAAAGAACGCTCTTATGGATTGCTCAGGGACTAGAGAGTAATAAACTTGCAATATTCCCAGAACTACCCCAAATTAGAGATGAGGCATTGAGATTAGTTTATGAGACCAGAAGACTTCCACTAAGACCCGTTGATTATCCAGAAGCTTATTGTGTAGTTGTCGGTAAGGTCTTGAGATATACTGTATTAACGGAAAATGGAGGTGCTGTAGCGCTAGTAAATTACTACAAGGAATATATGGACGTAAAGGTTATGAGAGCATTGGAAGTCTTAGTTGAACTTCACAGAAATGGATTAGTAACAGACATAAGAAACGAAATTAAGGAGTATTCTAGGGAGACTGGGCACATGTTTTCTAATAAAGATTTAAGTTATTATGGTTTAATTTAATATTATATGATAGATGAGAAGGCTTTGAAGGAGTGGATTGAGAGATTTAATGAAGCTAAGGAAATTAGGAGAAAATATGCAGACTGGGACTTCATAAGATCACAACCAACAAAAATAAGAATAGCACTAGAATACTACGTAGAAACAGGGGACTATAGAGGTGCTTCAGAAATGGCTGGAATGGCAATAGATGAGTTTGTGGACTTCGCTAAAGATAAAGCTAAGATTCCTACAGTTCTTTAACAAACGAAACAAGGCAATTTACAGAGCACTAATCTGCTAAGTTATTAAGGAAAATGAGTATTAATGTTGCGTTTACATAATGATTTTTGAGTTCACTGAAAGGGCTTTCTAGTACTTTACGTAAATTTACCTCAAATACTAACACAGATTCTCTTCAAGGAGATTTCAATAATCGTAAATACACCAAGCGTGTATAGTATAAATACACCTTAAATCCTACATTGGAAAAATTAAACGTTATATACTATAGGTAATTTTCAGCAAACTACTATTGATGAACCTTCTTCACTGATAGAGTTACATGATAAACACTTCTTCTAAGTATGCTTAAAAAAGACTTGCTATTTTTCAAACTTCCTCATTTGTTAACTCAGATATTCCCTAAGTTCGGTGAATTTGGGAGTCTCAATAACGTTATTTATAACTGCATACTCGCTTTCCTTTTCGTCTAGTACAATGTAACCAATACCCCTAGACTTACTTCCTCCAATGAAGTAGCCAATCTCTTTCAAGAACTTTAAAGTATTTTTCCATAATTCAAACTCATTTCTAACTATGACTCTAACCTCAATCTTTTCAGTATCAACTATCTCCTCACCAAACAAATGTCCTTCAGAACCCTTTTTACTCTTCCTTTCAATAGTAACGTGTATTCTCTCCATGATCCTTGAATCGCGAATAACGCTATCCGAAATAGTTATACCTCCTGCGAAATAATTACTTCCATATAACCTCTCTATTGGACAGTTGTATTCGTTGTAAAGTTTCATCAGATCAGTCAAACTTCCACTATCCAGTTTATCAACATTTATACCATTTTGTGTAATAACATCCTTACCAATTTCGCTTATGGCTATCCTTCTGAACTTCTCATCGCTCTTCAGTAAGGTATTTATCGTTTTAACGTCTACCTCTTTTTTACTGTGCCCCTCAAAATGTTCTTCACTGTTGAAAATGATCTCACTAACCCTTCTAAACATTCCCTTCCAACTACTGGCAGGGATCATTACTTCATCTGCACCTATCCTCAATTGACGTAACACGTTGTCACCTACCTCTTGACCTCCACCTACCCTGAAACCAGTCCTTAATCTGAAATTCAGCCTGAAAACCTGAATAGACATTCTAACTCACCTTATCAAGTAGTGACTTTAAGTCTGATATTCTGAACATGAAATTTAGACCAGCGGGCATCAAACTCTTCTCACTACTAAAGCTCTCAACGTAAACTAGCGAACCTTCCTTAAGCGTCTCAAAAACTGGCTTTTGACCGCTAAAACTATCAACAGTAAACCAGCCGGAGTAAATTGATTTATCCCCTATGATGTATTTAGCTTTAAAGAACGTTTTACCAAATAGCGATGTTACACAAGGCGATAGACAGTATAACAACCCTTTAGACTGGTCCAATGAAACTTCCCTAACCTTTTCAACGTCGACAATCTTATTGCCCCTATTCTTTCCCCTACCAATCTTTATTCTCTTAATAGTATCAATAATTTCAGAGTCTGAGGCAATAGCCCACATTTCATCAAATTGCTTGTACTCATAGGCGAACAACATTCCCTTATATGACGATATTGATGTTTTATCAATAGCTACGTGCATTTGAATAATTGATTTACTCGAGAATCCTTTGTACTTGTTCTCCTTATCAGTCTCCCCCTCATATGTTATTAAAGATCCGATCTTTGGCTTGGGGTATTTACCCTCTATGTTCAATTTCATTATTTCCTCAATTGGCTTATTAGCGTCAAACTCCTTTTCCTTTCTCTCAAGTATCTTTTTAGCCTCAATGAACTCATCACCCTTCCTCTCAGTAGCAGGGCTAAAGTAATGGGCTGGCGCAGTCCTAATTGGATAAGCTGGGGATACGTAAAAGTTCTCGTCAATCTTCCCGGTTTGGTTATAGTATTCAGCTAGTATAGCTCCCCTAAGAGTTGTTGAAGGAATGTAGTTCGTTATTGAGAAGTAGTAATTCCTAATTCTCCTCATTTGAGTAGTTATGTAGCCTTTAACCTTTAACCTTATTAACATCATTTGCCCTCAACCTCCCACAAATATTTGGAAAGTTGGTTTAATATTCCCTTAATTTCATCATCGCACCTAACGGTCTTACAAATCTCCTCAACGTTATTTACCTTTACGTCAACCATAGTATTCCTTCCCAATCTCCAATACCTTAAACCCAGAATAGAGTAAAGTAAAAGTTTAAACAACCTCTCATCATTGCAATTGTAGTGAATTGTAAAGGAAATGTCACTATTTGGCAATATGATTTGTTGAGTAAAAAGGGAACCCTCCTTAGCCTTTTGCGTTTTATCATCAATTGAAACTCTAGTTATATGTGATACACGGTAATTAGCTTGGGAAACCTCTATAGTGAAACACGACGTAAGGGAATCTGGATAACCGAAAAGCTTACAAACGTCACAAATCCCATTTTTGTGAGCTTCCTTAATGCTTTCAGGCTCTATTTCCCCACATGACGTAAACCCTTTAGGTAATAAATTATGTACTGCAGTCCTCATTGCGCCCTTTATTGTTGATGGTGGAACTCCTAATGGGTTTAGAGGTATATCAATAGAGCTTATAGTACTTCCTCCAGCTATTGTGAGTGAACCCAAATTCTTCATGCTAACCTTAATCGATATCATATTCCCACCCTAATTGACTTTAAGATGAAATAGTAATCGTAAAGTGGAAACACGAAATTATCCCTATCCTTTAAAGTGAAATTAATTATCTTCCTAGTCAAATCGTTTTCCTCGCTCTTAGCCTTAGCCCTTATCAAGTAGGCTAAAGTATTGTAAAACTCGTGAGTATCAGCGTAATTGACGAAATTCTCTAAAGGTCTAATCTTATCCCTAATTACCTTCCTTCCCTCTTCCGGATTCCCATACAACTCAATGAGCTTTCCAAAGTCATTCAATTCCATCATTCTTAGGAAATTCTCTACATCATCAATGTCATTGGAAACCATTAACAAACTCTCCTTCTTTTTCCTATAACTTTCCAAATCACTCTTAACAACACCCTCACTTGCCAAAGTCGAAGAAAACACCAAAACCCCTATTGAGGACTTCTCACCCGTATGGATCTTGCTCTCTTCCATAAGCGCATTTACAGCATTATAAGCGAATTGTACTGGGTGGTCTGGCTTAACAGATATAACACCCACCTTGAACGTAAACCCCGTATAATTTACACTATTCTTAAACATTTTAACAGCAAATGGCACTGCAATCGCTGAGGGCGACAATAACATTATATCATCACCACCTAAGTAAAGCACACCTAGTAAAATCCTTGAGACCAGATCCTTCTTAATTGACTCATCATTAGAAGCCCTCATAATTTCCAGTAACGTATCGTAGAACATCTTCTTCACTCCAAAATCTAACCTAAAACTCTTATCTACATACTCTGAAAACGTAACAGTATTTCCAAAGATCTTTCCAGCGTTATTCCCATCAGCCTTAATTAAGGCAACATATCTACTATCAGAAATATTACGATAACCCGCAATAATCTCCATGGCGTATTTACTAGCGTACTCATCACTCTTACGCTCAAATTTTATATCGTTCCTAGGACAAATCTTAATAAGTTTTTGTCCCTCATCAACTAGAGTATATGTAGATTTATACTTGGCCATAAAACCTCTATCCTTAGATAGGTTCCTAACTAGTTTACAAGTCTCACATAAGTACTCGCCATCCTCACTCTCATCAACAGCCGGCCTTATCCCACAATTATCACAAACTCTATGCAAACCATAGGAGTAAACTCTCCCATCTCCATTAATCAAATACCTCTCATAACTCTTAGACCTTATCTCCTCGTAAATCTCCTTGTAATTCCTAACGTAGCTCTCATAGGCAAAGTCAACAACCTTAACGTCTAATCTAATATCTAACTTGCTAAGAGCTGAGGAAGAACCACTTCCCAATAAAGCCTTAACCTCATCCTTAGAACCAACATCACTCCTAACTATAATATATGAATGCCCACCATAACCACTTAACAACGCCTCAGCGGGGATTCTAGACTTCTTACCAGTCCTCTCGTAATATGCTTGATCTAAGAGTATAAATGAATAAACTGAGGTTACAAAGTCCACTAGAAAACTAGCGAAACTCATCTCCCTTAACTTTGGAAAACTCGTTATGAATCTCTGTATTCCAGGGAAATCAACGTAAACAAGATAACCTATAGGATTACCCTCAACTTTCTGACTAACAACAGAATTACTTATTATATCATACAATCTCTTACTCTCTTCCTTATACGTCTCATCACCGTACTTCTCTAAACACTCCATACACTCCTTTGTCCTCGCATCCTTGCCATAACACAAACTATAACACTCACCTATTTTCGAATTATTTAAAGCACCTTTAACGATCTCACTAAACCTATCAGTAGCTGCAGCCAACCTATCAGCATTGTTCAAAATAGTCTCCAAAGGAGCGTGATGCTGTTCAATTAAACTCTTCACCCTGGTCAAATTGGCCTTTAGACACTCGGATCCCTCAATAACTTCATCCAAAATCTTAATAGATTCACTAACGTGTTGAGTTGGGTTAAACAACTTACCTAAATCATGAAGTAAAGCCGAAATCCTTAAGTAGTTTAAATCCACTGATCCCTTTTGCAACAACCAGACTAAAATTGATGACAATTGAAGGTGAGAGGCCAATGACGTGAAATTATATCCTGGCCTAGTATCAGCTGGAACGTAAAGTAGTTGCTCGTAAATTTTCCTCAAAGTTGTTACGTAATCTAAAACTTCTCTAACAGCATCCTTTTTTTCCTCTAATTTATCCAATAATTTTTCAGTATCATCAACTGGCATGGGATCATCTGATAAATGCCTAGACACTATATAAGCAAAGAAGTACTCATAGGGAGTTGACAGCTCGTTATTAGAATGGGAAGTTTGCATTTTATTACTAGATACGTAAGAAATCAACATAGGTAGTTTGTAAATCATAGAAATCAGATCGGCGAAAATATTAGTTGCTTTCGTCTCATTATTTCCAGCAAACTCACACGCTGAAAGCGCCAACGCCTTTAAAGCGTCTACAACGCCTTTCCTTAAACTCTGCACTTCACTTTCGTTCACTAACACAACCCTTTTTTCGGGTAACAACAATTTACCCCTTATCATACCTCACCACCATCTCAATATACTTTACCCCATTACATTCAATTTTCCTTATATTGCCCTCCTCACTTTCCTTACAATCCATCTCATAAAGGTAATCCTTCCCAGGCTTACACTCCTCAATATACAAATCATATCTAATACACTTCTTCATTCTACCACTCCTCATTAATATTTCTAGGATTGAATTGTTTAACAAAATCGGAAACAAGTTTATTACAATCTGCCATAGGAGTCTTCAAACTAAATTGAACCCTTCCAAACCTTTTATCAGAAAACTTAAACCTACCTAATAACATGACCTTAGAACTGTTACAACTATTAACGAAACCAAAACCATACAATAACATCCCGAGTTCTACAGGCTTCAGAGACTTATACAAAACCCTTCCAGTGAAAATCGAACCCTTAGTAGCAACTTCATAATCCCTATCCTTAACCTTCACGTAATCCACCTTACCTGACGTCATTACGAAGTCACTAAATGACACTCTACTACCTAATCCCATATTGCCTAACAAATCACAAACTGGGCAAACTTGTGGAAATTTATCAACATCAAACCTATCACTACCCCTATTGGGATCAGGTTTGAAGATCTTCTTATAAACTGCCGAGGACGAAGTAGAAGGTCCAGTAACTATATAACATGAACCCGGTATAGATAACTCCAATCTACTCCTAACCATTCCCTTGATAGTTGATCCAGGGATAACAACATTATCCTTTTCCCTAACCATCAGAAAAGCTACCCTTGAGAAGTACTGATCAACATTATTAGGTATCCCTTTACTAACTCCATTCAAATAATCCTCAACCAATTGTTTAACGTCACTAACGTCTTTCATTACCTCCACATCATACTTCCCAGAACCTACGTGCAAGTAGTCAGAAACTACCCTTAACTGTAACTCTATAATCCCCTCTAACCCCTCCTTATTTCTAGGAGTATAATTACTTCTTCGGATAGGGGATTTTTGCATTATTGAAAGCCTCCATAAAAGGTTTCATTTTCACGAAAAACTCATCTCCATTTCCTTCCACCAGATCACCTATACCCTTAACTTCAACATCCTCATCCCCAATCCTCTTCTCTCCAAGATCAGTAAACTTAACTATATTGAACTTCACAAAACCGAATCCCCTACTCTTATGCCCTCCAACTTGCGTGAATCCATCGTGAATATTCTTCATTATAGTAACCAAGTAACCAATAGCGTAATTAGGCAAATTATACCCCATCATCTTGAAATTGAACTTAGACCCTACATCGACGTATTCAACAGTAACTAAAGCCCTCCTAGCTACAGCACCCTCAGTCCTACTTATCGCTATCATCGACCTAGTGTTCAATGAATAACTAATGGGAAGTGAATCTAGAAATCTAACAGCACCTATAACACTTTTCGTCCCAAAGACTTTACAGTTCAAACAAGTATAGTCCCAAAATAGTCTCAATGCTTGATCAATAATATTTTCTCTCAATCCACTATCGAACTCCCTTTCCTTTTGAGTGTTATTCAAACAATAATCCTTTCCTACACCACTACAAACTACTATATTTTTTAACCTTAAAATCCTTTCACCAGTAGATCTAAATATCCCCTTCCATGATGACCCCGGAATTATAGGCCTACCTTGAACGTCCTTCAGTATAGAATCTCTTGCTAGGGAAGACGGATCGAAATTTTCCTTACTCCCACCTATTCTTAAAGGAGATACAGTTTCCACTACTCCCTCAATTACAGTAGTCCTCTTTATTACACTTTTATTAATAAAGGTGTAATTAACCATTACTACCAATCACCTCATCCAATTTCTTCACAGTGACTGGAGAAATTAGGTTCTTAGGGGGTTTGTATAAACTAACCTTAGCGTCAACCAACTTAATTAGACCATAACCAACACTCTTCCTAGCTCCTAAGAAAACCCCCTCTTTAACCAAGGCCGTTAAAAGGAACTTCAAGGCTTCAACAGACTTTGCTTTCCAATCCTCATTCTCCCCCTCAACTAAGTTAAGATTATAAATAAACATCGTAAAACTGAACTCACTACCCGGATCTACGTAGTCTAAAGTATACAAATGACGTGGCATTTGTCCACCGAAAACCCTATTAATCGCAACCATAGTCCTCATTGAAATAGAATACTTTTCAGCAATAGCATCTAAAATATAAATCCTAGAAGCCAAATCCTTAAAACCAAACAATATACAAGGAATACAATATTTCCTCTCTTTAACCTCATTTTCCTCCACGCAACTAACACAATTTTTATCGTCTAGATCACACACGTAATATTTACCATCATTTAACGATTTAATATATGATTCTACTAAACTCCTAAATGCCCCCTTCAAACTAGAACCGGGTATTAGAGGTTTATCCCCATATTTGATTATTGGATTATCAGTAGGCTCAGTGAAATCTTGAGTCTTATCCTTACCTATACCTATTCTTAATGGGGTCTCATTACGCAATTTACCCTCAATTTTCACAATACTTGTTATAACATCAAGATCCATACAAGACATTTTCACACCTTACTTAAGATATTGACAAGCTCCTTGAAGGTCTTAACATTCTTGACCTCATTGTAATTAACTCCTAATCCCGTTAAAGTCTCGTAAACCCACTTTACATATCCTAAAAGACTTACAGCATCCTCTAACTTCCTATCCTTCAAACTAGATAGTAAAAGTTTCACAGTCTCCTCATCAATCTCCTCTCTCCCAGCTTGACGCATGATGTAAAGTAACAACTCATTTATATTTCTCCTACTCTGCAGAAAACTCAACAAACTGTTTATCGTACTGGAATCCACAAATGGTTCATTCTTTTTAGGTTTAGGTTTAATTGAAGATATAGCTATTCTTGTAGCAATATCCAGTAAATCTTGAGACGACACAATATCTTTCCACTCTTTAAGTATATAATATTTTATCCTCATAATACCTTCCTTCCTTTTTCACATTTCTGAAAAATTCCCCATCATAAACGACTATCTTTCCCCTCTCAGTAATGCAATATTTTCCGCCATTAACCTTTTTAACTAACTCCATCCTCTCCAACTTCCTTCTAATCCTCGAAATCGTAGCCTTACTAATCCCAGTAACCTTCTCAATCTCCTCTATCTTATAACGCCCATTCATTATCTCCCTCAGCACAACAACCATTTTATTGTCAATCTCAACCTTTCTGAAAACATCTCCGTCCAGTTCAATCCTTTCTTTATCGTATATTACAAACCTCACCCTCTTTTGAATAGTGGAAAATAGGTAAAACATAGCTGTAGCAAACCTATTGAAATTCCCACTAAGCAAAACAACATAGCTATCCTTACTATTACCAATCCTCTTAGCAACACTCTCAGCTATTCCCTCAACACTTAGATAACCACAATTCTCAATTACTTCAACCCTCTTTTCAACCCTCAGCCTTTCTTCCTTAACGTCTCCACAGATAATAACCCTATTAACATTCCTCGTATAATTCTCTATCTCGTAATTAAGGTAAACTAAATCAGAGGCAATTATCGTGACCAGCTTACCTCAACCCCCTTAATTCTCACAACCCCAAACCCATTCCTCCTAGAAGAACCAATACCCCTTACAATTGCGTCCTCCAAAACCTTAATTAAAATCTCATCCTCCCCCTTAACTGAATACCTCAACTTACCAACCATTCCAACAACCAACTTATTATCATACCTCACTTTAGCGTATCCCATGATTGACGGTTCCTCCCAAAGTAATTGAGCTAAACTAGAGGTTACCTCATTTAACTTAGCATCACCTCTACTCAACCCAGTAGCGTCAATAACGTTATTGAAGAAAACGTACTCAGACTTGTTAGTGAATACCTTCCTCTTCTCTTTCACATAAGGAGACACTATTAAAGCTGGTGTCAAAACATCGACCTCAAAGTTCTTCGGTATTGAACTAACCTCAACCTCATGAGTCTCTACGTCAACGACTTTCCATAAAGTGTTAAATAACAAACGCTCATCCTCCAAGCTGAGTAGAGCGGTAATTACACTTCTCTCATCCCCACCCACCTCAAAAGAGTAAATATTACCTCCAATAACCTCTAGAAAAGTTGAATCCGATTCATACTTTATTAGATATTTACCCTTGTACTTCAAAGGCGATATTGAAACGTTCTTAATATCCAATAGAAGCAAACTCTTACCTACTTTGCTACTAAACGGTATGATAGCGTCGTTCTCAGGCTTAATGAAAATTTCCGCAACCATCATATTGAATCACTCAGAAAGTTGATAATTGCGAAGTTATGTCCGAAATCCCTCATTTGGTAGTCCGTGTTCATTGCTTCACTAATGGAATTCACAAGCTTTCTTAATTCACCTATTGTAATCATTACAGCATCTCCGCTAGGCTTATAGGGGAATACGTTGAAGCATAAGCTTAGTTTATCAAAGATAATAGCAACTCCCAGACCGTCAGTTATTGGGTTTTTCGTTATCAATAAGTAAACGTACTTCATACTTATATTCATGCTACCACCTCAATTTTAGGTGTCTTGATGTTATGATGAATATTGTGGAAATACTTCATACTTAGTTTATTCAGAATTATCGTATAGAAGTCGATCCTTTTAATTATAGCGAAATTCTCATCATTTGGGTCCTCTATATAAATCGCCGAAACGTATTTCGCTATTTTGGTTCCATAAAGCATTGCGTAAAATGTTGCCTGCAGTATTCCTTTTTCTTCATAAATTGGATCAACCTCTTCCTTGAAAGTCTTAATCTCACCCGGAATTCCTTTTGTTATGAAGTCAGCCTTCCCACAGATGTAGTCCTTACAGACTTTTTGTGCTGGAACAGCGTTTATTATCTCCCTTACACTATCTTCTAATGTTCTACCATTGCTGGGTCCAATCTCTTTAATTTTAAGCATATTGTTAACTATTTTGCTGACTGAGTAGAAATTATCATAATGATGTTCGTCGTAATTAATATAGTTAAATTTTGCTCTGTAATTTAATTTGTATGAGCCACTTTGATATAGTTGATAGTCTATACCATCCTTAATTAGGAACGTCATAGGGTTCACCCCCTCAGTTCCTGATCATAGAGTTAACTTTCTTTTTCTTCTCCTCTTCTTTGCTTAACTTTAGAAAAATATTACCACTGAATAACATACATTGTTGTGTATACGTATACATAGCTGCTTAACACCCATATTTTTTGGTAATTACGGCTTAAATATTTTTTCATGTTACTGGCTAACGTGATTATATCCCATCCAAGAAGGGCAAAAAATACTCATTGTAGGAAAAATTGCGTGTTAAGCAATATTGATGCGTATACAAAACTATTGTTTATATCAATTCATTCAAGGACATTCATATTCGCTCATTCACAACTTATAAGCTTAACTGAATCTTCATAATGGCTTGTTAGTTAAATAAATATATCATTTATAAGTAGTTCTATTAGTAGTTTCCTGAAAATTACGTATAGTATATACGTTTTATTTTTCCAGTGTGAAATCTAAGGCGTATTTATACTATACACGCTTGGTGTATTTATAATTATTCAAATCTTTTTGAAGAGAATTTAGGTTAGTGTTTAAGGAATTTGAGATAAATTTACGTAAAGTACTATTCTGGCTAGAACAAGCAAACTATCCCAAAAGTAGAGTATAGGAGAACATCTTACAACACGCTAGCATGAGAGAAAGCAAAGCAACTTTTTAGCGATGCTAATGAGTTTATGCTTTTTATTTAAGAATAACGCTAATTGTAAACTAAAGAATTTTATATAATTGAGAACAAGTAAGTCCTATCAATATTTGATAATTTGAATAATCTCTTAGTTTATGTCTAATTATGGGGAGTGCTCTCATGCAGTCATCCTATTCGATATTTAGTTGTAAAATTATATTGAACAATCTCAAAAATGTAGTGCAATCCCTCAGGTGCACCGTGGTCAACAGTTTCGAACAAACTGTGATGTTCGTATACTTTTCGTGAACATTTAAATACACTAGCTTGAATTCTCACTTATTCGTCTGAAGAAAAAGGTAATCTCAAGGATCCATTACTAAAAAGTGATTTCTGCAATGAGCATTTTATGCGGAAAAGTAAAAAGGATGTCAGACTGTGGAATAAAGAATCTCAATTAGGTCTTCGACCTTAACTGAATACACTTCCATTTTACCTTCTCCTTTGGCTGAAATTATCATTGCTAATGCTTCAAATCCCGTTTTTATAATATTGTCAGATCTACAAATTGCCCTCTTCATTTCCTTATTTTGAACAACAATGTCACAAGTAAGGTTGTCAAAGTTTACCTTAATTTTACCTAAGTCCAATTGTGAAATAGTCTCGTTAATTTTACTTAATATACTTCCCGCATTCCCTGTAAACTCAAACAATGGGGTTATGGATAATCCTTGTGTTGATCTTTCCTTGGAAGCTAAGTTTTTTATAATATCTCCGTATAGATATGAAAAGTAGACCCTTGCATACATTCCGAGGTGATCCTCAACTATATGCTTTGCGAAGTCCACCGCAGACTTTCCCAACAGTTTATCTAGTAGTGAATCGTTGTACTTAACTTTAGTTGCAATGTAAAGGGTTGTCTGGCTATCTCCTATACTCTTTGGCATGAACTCAATGGTAAACTCTAATTTCCCATCGTTGGAAATACCGGAATATTTAATACTTTGTAAGGAAACTTCAGGTCCTCTATAAATTCCTTCAGTGTATTTAAAGTCTTTACTGGTTCTCATTAATATGTACAGAGCTTCAAACTCATCAGTTGGTGCTGATAATTCCCTAATCCTATCTCCCATGAGGAACTCGTTCTTTTGTTTATCTTTGAATTTTAGAATTGCAATGTGTCCACTAATTCCACTAGTAAAAAGAGGATCCATAAGAATTTTTCTCACAACAAAAATAGGTGCATTTATTTTCACTTCTGTACTATACATTTCTATCGCCTTATAGACTAAAATATGTCTATTTAAATTTTTTCCTATTATCTTTTCGTCATTTTTTTAGTTATAATATAATATACACGATTAAGTTATAGAATGCTCATTGAAAGATGTATATATATATTACTCAGAACTTATACATTGACAAGGTTTATCATTATCTGATCATTTGGAATAATATGATAATAATAAAGAAAAATGATATAACTGATTTCTCAGCAATTAGGAATTTCCAGATAGATCTTAAATGAGTTAAATAATATGTTTTCGGGTTCACTAATTTAGGATCAATTAGTATATAATATATAAATAATGAGTAAAGTTCTTTTTATAGATATATACGACTACGTTATAATCCTAAAATGCTAGACTACTTCTTCGATATCCAGTTTTCACTCAGTGAGACTTGAAGAAGTTTGACTAATAGATTCGAATGCTAAATGTTATTCCATTTTGTTATTTTAAACTAAAATTAAAGGCATTGCTTATAAATAAAAATAGCGTTTTCAAGGTAAATTCCATGAACACTATGCCCGCGATATTCTCTTATGTGCCATTCTTTCAAGATAAATTCTCATATAGTTTTATTAGTGCTTGCGTTCCCTTTTCTCCTAATCCTTTAGCTACTAGGGCATTGTAAAGTTGTAGTGTCAGTGCAGTACCAGGTAAAGGTACATTTAGCTTATTTGCAGTTTCCAATACGTACTTTAGGTCTTTCTTGAGATGAGCAGCTCTAAAACCTGGTTCGTAATCTCCTTTCATCATTTTCGGCATGTAGTATTGTACAGTAAACGAGTTTGCTGCACCAGTTGACAGTACTGTAAATAACTTTTCCATGTCTATTCCCGCCTTTTTGGCTAACGTCATTGCTTCCACTACTGCTAACATGCTTATCCCAACAACTGTCTGATTTAATAGCTTCAGCATTTGCCCATTTCCCACTTCCCCCGCATGGACTATTGTCTTTCCCATAGCCTCGAGAATGGGCTTAACTTTCTGGAATACCTCGTACTTCCCACCAACCATAATTGTCAGCGTACCTTCCCTCGCTCCCTTGTCACCTCCAGTAACTGGGGCATCCAAGAACTCAATATTGTACTTGGCTAATCTCTCTGCGAAGCTTTTGGCGTGTTCTGGTGAATTTGTACTCATATCGATGACGATTAAACCTTGATGTACTCCTTGAATAACTCCATTAGGACCAAAGAGTACCTCCTCGACATCTGGCGCGTCAGTAACCATATCTATTACTACATCGGATTTCTCAGCTACTTCCTTTGGTGTGTTTGCAATTGGTACGCCAAGTTTCATGAATGGTTCGGTTTTGCTTTTAGTTCTGTTATAAACTATTAGTGGGAATCCAGCATTATGTATTCTCATTGCCATTGAACTTCCCATTATGCCAAGTCCAATGAAACCAACCCTCATACCTGAGTCCACCACATAATAATATTCGTAGTTACTCTAAAACTTTATGGGTTAGTACGTATTGGGATTAAGGAGTAGAATATGCCACTTATCGTCTTTAATATTTAGTCTCTTGTGAACTACCCTTTAGCGTTATTATCCAATCCTTAAAACTACGGTAAATATTTATATGATATGAAGCTGAAATTGTTGTTTGCCCCTTTTTTATTTAATTGATATTATAGAACGTGTTCTGTAAGCTCTTCTATTTAAAAAGCAACTAATCTGCGCTTGGTTTTTCATTATGTTAACCCTTTTGCTAATTTCCCGCTTCGCTTTATGAACTAAGTATGCATTATATCATTTAACTTTACCATTAATTTAAAACCATCTTGTGCTTTTTCTAAACCAATTGTTTTCGTACAGTTTCAATTTCTCACAATTACAACAACTCAGTTTTTATCAGACGAGGATACAGCCTTAATTTTCACATTTCGTCAAACTTATAAGGTTATAATGGAATAACCTTACAATGGAAGGAAATACATTAGTGTTTGGTTTAGGATTTACCTCAGAATACATAATTAGGAACATAACGGAAAGGGGAAGGAGCGATATTGATGAGGTCGTTCTCTTTGGAGTGTTTAACATTGACGATTATAGGAGGAAGCAAGCGGAGAGTGCGTTAGAGGACGTAAAGAAGTTTCTGAATATTATAAACGTAAAGTATAAGTGGAAATACGTTGACATTAATAGGGACTTCGCAGATATCCTCTATGAAATAGCCAATGTCCTATCGGGTAAAAAGAGTCTGGAGTTTTACTTGATTGGTGGAATGAGAATAATAAACTTCGCACTGTACTATTACGCAATGTTGGCTAAAGTCTTTGGGGTAAACGTTAGGGTTTTCAGTTATACAGAGGATATGTCCAAAAAGTACGAATTGCCTGTCGAAATTCCTAGAAGGTTAACTGATAGTGAATTTGAAATCTTGAAATTGTTCAAGTTCGAGGACTCCATTGAGATAAGTAAAATAGCTGATAAGCTTCAAAAAACTTTATCTACAGTGTCAAAACAGGTTAGCCAAATGGAACAGGAGGGATTTTTAGAGTGTACAAAGACTAGGCCTAAAACTTGTAAGAAAACTTCTTTTGGCAGAATTGCTTTGACATTCACAGAAGTTATAGGGTAAGCTACTTGCTTATTTACGCTGTAATCCAAAAATTTCTAATTCAAAGAACTAGCGTTCCACTGTTATCTGTAATGAAACTTTTGAAATGCAATTCTCCTCCCTCGCTAACTATATAATGAATAATTACTACTTCCTATAACTCTCCGTTTCCTTCAATATTCTGCTAAATTCTTTCTCGAAGTTTTCCTTTAACTCACGTAAAGTTATTGACCACTTATTTTCTTTTGTAAAATGCTCATAAGGTATGGAAGCTGTCATTACATATCTAGGTGATAAAGGGTGAAGATATATCTCATGGACGAATTTATACTCAAAAGATAAGGAGTTAATGAACTCTATTATAGGATATAACATGTGCCTCTGACCAACAATAGAAGCGTATATTTTATCATTATGCAAATAAGACACCCTTAAGAGAGTTACAATCCTACTCAACTCCCTAACAATTTCATCATTAACGTCATTAACGATCAACGAAATCCTAAAATCAAGTTTACCCAAATAAGTGTAAAAAGCGTCAACCAAACCCCTACCAACAACGTGATTAAAGTAATGATAAATAACCTCATCCGTTGTCACCCCAATAGATCTCGCTATCTCATCCCACGACCTTAAGGGATTTTCTTGTTTCTTTCCCAACGCGTAAATATCAACCCAATCTGGGCTAAAGTCATCACTCAAATCCGGCAACTGAAAAGCCTCCCTAGGCTTATCCAAAATAGCCCTCTCAAACGTTAAACTCTCAAAATTAAATGCTGAGTAATCAACTGGGTAAATTTCCCTCTTGTATTCTAGATAAGTCTCATAATCCTTAATCAACCCCATCTCACTCATCTTCTCCAAAATCTGAACAAAATCCCACCTACCCCTAGGAAACACGACATCTAGAATAATGGTATTGTTAATCATGGCATCTCTTAATGACGCCATTATCATACCGTCAAGTAAATAGTAGAAATCTTTAGGTTTTAGAGTGAAATCCTTCAATTTAACGGTAGTGTGAAAGAGTGATATTCCTAGGGAGGAGAACCTAGGTGTAGGAGCTACTAGTATTTTAAGCATCGAAAGTACACCCTTTACGTTTTCTATCCCGGTCAACTTACTCAATAAGTCGTAATTGTGATCGCCAAACCTCTGAACGTAGTATAACAGTTTGGACAGTTTTATTGAATTACTCATTGTCTATAATAATGTATAATTTAATATAAAAAGAAAGTGTACAAAGCCTTAAAAAGAGTTTAAGAATATTCCGACGTATGTTAAAAGTTTTTAGTAAGATAAGACAATACTGATATTGATATCGTAATTGACAATATAAGACATATGATGAGAAAACCCTTTTCTAGCAGGAGATTTTTATGAATTAGAGAGTTTTTATTTTATAAAATGGAAAGACTAAAAACTTTTCGCTAATTTACTAGAATTCTATTCTATTATGATATTTCGTTTTAGAGAAAATTAGGAGTGACCTTATCGTTTATTTTACCTTTTATGGGGGGGGGTTAGAGGGTAAAAATCCCTTTGCAGATAACCTCTTTTTATCGGAGAGAAAAAACGTTAGACCTTACCTAAAAGAGCTATTTTTCCACAAGGATTTCAATCTGTGAAGAACAAATTCTCCATAACCTCTCACTTGTATAGAGTTTTCATCTTCAAACTAACGAAAAGAACAATGTATCCTTAAAATTAGAAGTATTCATATGATTAGCTTTATGGAGTTAACATAAACTGTATAAAAGTATAAGAATAGGATTTTTTACAATTATTAGTATTATTAGTGAATGCTTATGAGGATTTGCTTATAAATTTAAAAATGTAGAATTCCAATAGCTTATAGTCTTTGGGGAAGAATCTCAACATACACTTTAATTTAAGTCAGTAAATGTAATTGGAGCAATAATATAATAGATGGTAAAGAAATTTATAAATGGCTACTCATTTCGTCCTTAATAAGAAGAGCTGAAAAGCTATACCGTGTTGAAAGAACCTTTTATTGGGACCATGATTATACAAACTGCTGTACTTTTGGTGTCATATATGTTACAGGTGTGCAGTGACTAGACATGTCATGGATTCTCACTCCTCAAGAAGGAATTAACTATAAAAATATTTTTAATTAAGTAAAAATCAATATAAACTCTATTTTATCATATTGTCTTAGTAAGTCTTTTATATAGGTAGATAATATAAAGTTATAGAGTGACAATGCCCATAGATAACAATCACACTAGGGAGAAAAGTGAACTCATATACAACATGATAAAGGACGGTATATTGAAAGGAAAGTATTTGCCAGGAGAGAGGTTATCTGAGGAGAATTTGGCTAAAGAGTACGGTGTGAGTAGAAATACAATTAGAATTGTCTTGGCTAGATTGGAAAAAGATGGTCTAGTAATGAAGACCTCAAGTGGTAAAATTGTGGCTTTTGTGGATTACGATGAGGCTATACAAATTTTAGAGGTTAGGGAAGTACTTGACGGGTATTTGGCTAGACTCGCGGCGAAGAGAATTACGGATAAACAGCTGGAGGAATTGGAGAGAATACTTAACGAAATGAAGAGAATTATAGAGGCAAAGGAGTATCATAAATACTCTCAACTAAATGAGGTCTTCCATAATATAATATATGAGGCCTCTGGAAATATGGTAGCAGTTAAGTTAATTAAGAGTTTGAGGTTAAGGATGGTACGCGTACAATATCTTACCTCATTGTTGCCAGGTAGATCTAATAAATCAATTGAAGAGCACGAGAGAATATTGAATGCATTAAGACTGCATGATGAGGATGAGGCTGAGAGAATGGCTAGATTACACGTTGCAAGTGTAAGGGAAGCTATAAAGAATAACGTACCGTTATTAAATCTAAAGGTAAAGGAGGAAAATAGTTTAGATTGAACATTATTTTCAATAACTTGTTTATATTCTTCTTCAGAAGTCTATCTTAAGCTGTATCAATTAGATGAAAACCCACTTCAATTAGTTTCGGCATGTTTTTACTCACATGGTTTATTATTACGGATCTTTTTGCTTGTGTTGATTATCTACCAAGAATTCCTTCAATTCGTTTAGCTATTTTAAGGAGCTTTTCGTCCTCCTTAGGTTTTCCTATAATTTGCAAACCCCACGGTAATGAACTAACCTTACCCGCTGGTATTGAGATGGCCGGAGCTCCAAAGAAATTGGGTAATGCAATGTACTTAGTTAACAAGTTTCTGTACTCCAATTCTTTATTCTTAACTTCACTAATCTCTGGTGCAACTATTGGGGTTGTTGGAGTTATGATCGCGTCTACGTTTAGCCTAAGGAAGTCAATTAGCATTGTCTCTCTTAGCTTTAACGCGTTTATGTACTCATAAGCTGGAATTTTTAACCCTATCCGTATCAATTCAGCTATGTCATTAGGATAATCTGATTCCCTTTCTTTAAACTGATCGTGATGAAAGCTAGCGCTCTCACTTAGTCTTATTACCCTGGCTATTTCTGTTATCTTTCTTATAAAGTCGATATTTAGTTTCACTAGATCTATACCATTACTTTCAAGGAAGGGGAGTAATTTGAAGAACTCCTTCTCTACATCGAATTGCTCATCGGCAATATATCCTAGCCTTAGTCTCCCCTCTAAGCCTTTACTCACTTCTAAGGGATCAATACTTTCTATAAAAACGCTTGCAAAGTAGGCTGAATCAACTACACTCCTTGTTAGGAAGCCTATTGTGTCGAAACTCCAAGCAGTAGGATATAAACCCTTTGTGCTAATCAAACCATAGCTGGGTTTATAGCCTACTACTCCACATAATGATGCTGGGACTCTGATCGAACCAAACGTATCAGTACCTATGGAGGCTTTAACACTACCCACAGCAACTGTTACAGCTGAACCCCCACTAGAACCCCCAGATATCTTGTTAGGATCATGGGGGTTCCTAACTGGTCCGAAGTCTGATGATACGTTACTTACACCTCCTGCTAGTGCGTGTAAATTGGTCTTACCTATTATTATGCCATCAGAATTCTTTATCTCCACTACAACATCAGCGTCAAATGAGGGTATGAAGTTCTTGTAGATTTTTGACGCTACTGTTGTCAGAATATTTTTTGTGTAAATGTTGTCCTTAACTGGGATAGGTATACCTATTAGCTTACCTACCTTCATGTTATTTCTTACTATCTTATCTATAAGTCTTAGATGCTCTTCCGAGGGAGGAACAATAGTGATATAACTGTTGAACCTCTCATTCTCAATCCGAATTTTCTCTAAGGTACTGGAGATTAGCTCTGATGGAAGAAGATTCCCTCTTATTATTTCATGAACTTGTTCAATTAGCTCTGCGTTTCTATTATCGGTTAAAAGTTTATCGAGAATTATGTCTAAACTCATAATCTATTTCTTGCCAGTTAGAGTCTTATATTTTTTATACAAGTACTTCTATGAGGTTAATATATGTGAGGAATAAACTATGATGAAAATCGTTTATATAGATTGATGGGATAACTAAAATATTATCTACTATAGTTGGGTTTAAGAAGGAGGAGATTTATTTTTTAAATTTCTTATCATTATTAAGATGAACATCGTTCAAGGGAGTTAAATATTTTTCTCCTTTTTCTTATAAATAATAAGTTTAATTACTAGAGCTAAGGCTTTTAGTGGATAACTGTTAGTTGCGTATAAGAGGAAAGGTGAGCTGGTTGAGTAGTATAGAGGAATTGTTAATGAATCTATACTTTTCTAAATCGGCTTAAACCATAACTTAGCTAATAATTATTTTGATAGTAAGATATAAACTTACATACGAAAGTTGCATGAATATAATTAGGAAATATTAAATCAAGTTCTAAGAGGGCATAATTCTAACTGAACTGGAGTTCTGCCTCTCATAAAGGTGTGTTTCAAAATTAACTTCGTGGAATGAACAAAAAGTAACCATGTTGGGAGTGTTCTCATGCAGTCATCTTATTCGAAAAGTATTAGTAAAATTATATCAGACTAGAAATTTTTATAATTACTCATCTTAACCTATAGGTTAAGGAATTAGAACGCTAAGGACGGTCTCTAGAATAAGGTTTATGTGCGAGGATTACGAGATTCTCTGTGAGGCTATTACAGATGGATCCCGTAATCCTCGCACAACTAATACTTTTGATTTTAAGAAATTTAAATCTTAAGCCAAGAAAGTACGAGCTAAAGGATCTTGCACTAGCGTTAGCAGCATACTCCTTGGGAGTTCAGATCACGAAAATAGGAATCCCACCATCAACACTATACTACTACGTGAAGAAAGTGGGAATAAGAAGGAGAAGGGAGAAGAGACCAACATGCCCATCATGCAACTCCAACAGAGTAGTCAAGAACGGCTCATCCAGAGGGAAAGAAAAATACAAGTGTAAAGCGTGTGGAAGAACGTTTTACAACACGTTGAAGCACAGAATGGATAGAAAACAAAGGGAGAGAATCTTAAAGGAGTACTTGAACAGGATGAGCATGAGGGCGATATCAAGAGTTGAGGGAAAACCATTAACTACTATCTACAGCCTAATGAAGAGGATTGGAACAAAGGCCTTCACGAGCTTGGTAATATTGAGGGGTCAACTCAAGGGTTTCACTGCTAAGTCTACAGTGTTTGACGAGTTCTGGACTTATCTTCGTGTTAGGCATGGGAAGGTTAGAGCGGATCTCTGGATTTGGACTGCTCTTTCTGATGGGGTACCTTTTTACGAGTCTGGGGACAGAAGTTATGGGACTTTCCGTCTCCTCTTGAGCTGGTTACCTAGGAGTGGGATAAACTATACTGATCACTACTGTGTTTATCAAGTTCTTGATAAACGCGTAGCTAGTAAGAAGTACACTTACATTGTGGAGAGCCATAATTCTTGGTGTAGGTCTCATCTTGCTAGGTTAGCTAGGGATACTAGGGCTGTTAATAGGAGTCAGAGGATGGTGGAATATAGCTTGGCCTTGTTGAACGTTATGTATCCTCACGTATTCTCTAGGGAGATAACGCCCTTAAACGAGACTTACTTGAGGGCAGTACAGTATATTAGAGATGATCTGATATAAATTTACTAACAGTTCTCGAATAAGATGACTGCATGAGAACACTCCCACCATGTTTAACTGTAATCTTTTTTTGACAAATTGATACCTATTCTTTAGGCTATTCTAATTAAATCAAGACTAGATAATTGCCACTTTATAGCGCTATCAAGTGGTTCAGCATCATCGTTTGCTATCCTTTAATTCGCTGTATAGTCTAGGACTTTACCATTAAATAATGATATGAACGTAAAGAAAACTATTCTCCCACTTCTATATTAGACGCAAAGTAGGCAATTTTGATAAAACGTACATGTAAAGTACGCTATGGCTTCAAAATCTCATGGAACTTAATTAAAAATTCTATATTTTCTGATACTTTTGTATAATTATACTTTTAATCAATTCCAGTAGTTCGTCTTCATCAAGTAAGGTTAGAAAATCTAGCATTAGTGGGTCGAGCCAAATCTTTCTATTGAATCTTTTAGATTCTATGTTAAGTCTTACCCCATTTGCCTCATTATCAACTTTTATCACCACATGGGCGAACTCGTTA